>NZ_JBMPIT010000001.1:0-503708 GCF_049341845.1 Curtobacterium guangdongense | reverse complement strand
GAACCCGGAAGCTAAGCCTCTCAGCGCCGATGGTACTGCAAGGGGGACCTTGTGGGAGAGTAGGACGCCGCCGGACTCAACGTAAGAAGATGTGGCCATCGGCCCTCCATCGAGAACTCGCAGGGGAGACCCTCGTTCTCGTGGGGGCCGGTGGCCATTTCTGTTTTCCCGTGCGCATGACGGCTCGACGCCTGGCCCGGTTCGTGATGGACTGGGGGTGCTCGAAACCACGGATGGCGCAACAACCACAACGACACAGCGGACGACAGCCGGCGCGACAGCTCCGGCACGCAACGAGGAGCACAACGGTGGCGAACGACGACGAACGGCGGAACGACCGCGACGACGAGCGTGGCGGACGCCCGCCTCGAGACGGCAACCGCTCCCCGCGTCGTGATGGCGCTCCTCGACGCGACGACCGTGGTGGCAGCCGCGGCGGATGGTCGTCCGGGCCCCGTGAGTTCGAGCGGCGTGAAGGTGACCGGCGTGATCGTCCGCAGCGGGATGGTGACCGTCCGTTCCGAGGCGACCGGGGACCGCGCGACAGCACCAGCGGACGTGGCTTCCGCGATGGTGGTCAGCGTTCCGATCGTCCGGCGTGGCGGGGGGACCGCGACTCCTCGGAGCGGCCGCCGCGCACTGGTGGCCCGCGCGGGGACCGTCCGTTCAACTCGGATCGTCCGCGTCGCGACGGCGACCGTCCGTACAATTCCGACCGTCCGCGCCGTGATGCCGACCGACCGTTCCGTGGCGGCAGCGATCGTCCGCGTCGTGATGGTGACCGTCCGTTCAACTCGGATCGTCCGCGCCGCGACGGCGACCGTCCGTACAACTCGGATCGTCCGCGTCGTGATGGGGATCGCCCGTACAACTCCGATCGTCCCCGCCGCGACGGGGACCGTCCGTTCCGTGGCGGCAGCGACCGTCCGCGTCGTGATGGGGACCGTCCGTTCAACTCGGATCGTCCGCGTCGTGATGGAGACCGTCCGTTCAACTCGGATCGTCCGCGTCGTGATGGGGACCGTCCGTTCAACTCGGATCGTCCGCGTCGTGATGGAGATCGTCCCTACAACTCCGACCGTCCCCGCCGTGACGGCGACCGACCGTTCCGCGGCGGCAGCGATCGCCCCCGCCGCGATGGAGATCGTCCGTTCAACTCCGATCGTCCCCGCCGCGACGGGGACCGTCCCGAGCGCGGACAGTTCGGCGCCCGCGGCGGCGACGAGCGTCGACGGTTCGGCGACGGCACCCGTGGTCCGGGCGCCCGCTTCGGTGAGGCAGCGCGCGACGACTACGAGGACCGCGACCCCTACGGTACGAAGTCGATCCGCCCGCGTCACGACGACCCGGAGATCCCCGAGGACGTGCAGGCGCGTGACCTCCACCCGCAGGCCCGCGCGGAGCTGAAGACCCTCAGCAAGGACAACGCCGACTGGGTCGCGCGGCACCTCGTGACGGCGGCGCTGCTCGTGGACGAGGACCCCGAGCTGGCGAACCAGCACGCGCTGAGTGCCGCCCGCCGTGCCGGTCGTGTAGCGGTGGTCCGCGAGACCGCTGCGATCACGGCCTACCGACTCGGTGACTTCGGCACGGCGCTGCGCGAACTGCGGACGTACCGCCGGATCTCCGGACGCAACGACCAGCTCCCGATGATGGTCGACTGCGAGCGCGGCCTCGGCCGTCCAGAGCGTGCGCTCGAGCTGGGCCGTTCGACCGACCGTGCGTCGCTCGATCCGGGCGTGCAGGTCGAGCTCGCGATCGCGATGTCCGGCGCGCGGCTCGACCTCGGGAATCCCACAGCTGCCCTCGGCGAGCTGGAGATTCCACAGCTCGACCCGTCGACGGCGTACAGCTGGTCGCCCGCGCTCTACAGTGCTTACGCGGCCACGCTCGAGGAGCTCGGCCGCCAGGACGAGGCCGACGAGTGGTGGGCCCGTGTCGACCGCGCGGCGGAGGCCCTCGCGGAAGCCGCCGATGAAGACTCTTGGGAGACAGTTGATGTGGTCGAGGAAGCGTTCGAAGTCGAAGAACTCGGAGACGGGCCCGAGCGACTCGATGGACCCGTCGACGACGAGCCCGGAGAGCCCGACCAGCTCGAGCCGCTCGACGAGCCCGCAGCGGACGAGCCCGACGACGACCTCGGCGAGATCGACGACGACAACCCCCGCGACGTCGACGGCTCCGCAGCCGACTGACACCCCGCGTCCACCGACGGACGGCGTCGACCTGGTCCTCACCGACCTCGACGGCGTCGTCTACCGCGGGCGGAATGCGATCCCGCACGCGGTCGAGTCGCTGACGCGTGCGTCGCTCACGGCTCGGGTCGGGTACATCACGAACAACGCCTCACGTCGACCGTCCGACGTCGCCGAGCACCTCGAGCGCTACGGGCTCGAGGTCACGCCCGACGACGTCGTCACGAGCTCACAGGCCGGCGTCCGGCTCCTGTCGACGCTCGTCTCCGAGGGCTCCACGGTCCTCGTGATCGGCGGCATCGGTCTGACGAGCATCGTCGAGCAAGCGGGGTTCACCGTGACGTCGAGCGCCGAGGACTCCCCGGCAGCCGTCATCCAGGGTTTCTCGCCCGACCTCGGGTGGCAGCAGCTGGCCGAGGCCTCGTTCGCGCTCGCGGACCCGGAGATCCCCTGGGTCGCGACGAACATGGACTGGTCGATCCCGGTCGAACGCGGCATCGCTCCCGGCAACGGCACGCTCGTGGCAGCGGTCCACCAGGCCGTGGGCAGGATGCCGGTCGTCGCCGGCAAGCCCGAGCGTCCGATCTTCGACGCCGCCCTCGCGCGGTTCGGTGGCGAGCATCCGCTGTTCATCGGGGACCGGCTCGACACCGACATCAAGGGCGCGAACGACGCCGGCATCCCGAGCGTGCTCGTGCTGACCGGCATCGACCAGGCGAAGCAGGTGCTCGCGGCTGATCAGCGTTCCCGTCCGACGTACGTCCTGCAGGACCTCCGTGGACTCTCGGAGCCGTACCCGGTGACCCACCGGCACGAAGCCGAGGACGGCACCCGGTTCGTGAGCGTCGGTGACGCCACCGTCCGGATGCACCAGCACGTGGTCCGGGTGGAGCGGGCAGGAGCGGACCCCATGGACCTGCTCCGCGCCGGTGCGACCGCGATCTGGGACTCCGGGCTGGCGATCTACGGCCTCGACGTCGACCCCCAGCTCTACGGCGGCGAGTAGCGTGGACGGCGTGTCGAACGACTCCGCGGAACCACAGCGCGACGAGCAGGAGCAGCCGTCCGTGACCGACGTCGCACGCCGCGCACGCGCGGCTGAGTACCTCCCGTTGCCGGAGCGCGCCGATGCCTTCTCCGGCCTGCACGACGAGCTGCGCACGCGGCTCGAGAGCGGTGGCACCGCGAGTGCCTGACCCCGACGTGTCGACCCGGACCGTGTCCGCTCCCGCGCGCCTGGACGCGACCGTTGCCGCTCGAGGGCTCGCCAGGTCCCGGACCGCCGCCGCCAAGCTCATCCAGGACGGCCGGGTCAGCGTCGACGGCACTGCGGTCGTCAAACCGTCGACCCCGGTGCTCCCTGACGCAGCGATCGTGGTGGACGCCGGGGACCAGTGGGTCTCCCGCGCTGCCCTCAAGCTCGTCGGTGCGCTCGACACGTTCGGCGTCGACCCGAGCGGTCGTGTGGCGCTCGACGTGGGCGCGAGCACGGGTGGGTTCACGCAGGTGCTCCTCGCTCGCGGTGCCCGTCGGGTGGTGGCGCTCGACGTCGGGCACGGACAGCTCGACCCCGTCGTCGCGATGGACGACCGCGTCGCCGTGGTCGAGGGCCTGAACGCGCGGAACCTCACCGCTGACGACTACCTGGCGCTCGATGCCTCCGCATCGCAGACCAGCCTCGTGGTCGGGGACCTGTCGTTCATCAGCCTCCGGATCGTGCTCCCCGCGCTCGTCGCTTCCGTGCCGGCCGACGAGTTCGTCCTGCTGGTGAAGCCGCAGTTCGAGGTCGGCCGCGGCGGTGTCCGCGAGGGCATCGTGCACGACGCCGACCTGCGGAACGACGCCCTGATGAACGTCCTGTGGGCGGCGTGGGACCTCGGTCTCGGAACCTCGGGGCTCGCAGCGTCCCCGATCATCGGCACCCACGGCAACCACGAGTACCTCGCGCGTCTCCAGCGGGGCGCAGGGTCCAATCCGACAGAATGGATCGACCGGGCGACGGAACTGGCGGAAGGAACCCCATGAGCGACGAACGGCACATCCTGCTCGTGTCGCACACTGGTCGCCGCGACTCGATCGACGCCGCGGTCGAGGTCTGCGACCTCCTGCACGCGGCCGGGCTCGTCCCGGTGATGCCCTTCGACGAGTACGCCGACATCCGCCGCGCCGAAGCATCCGTCGGTCAGGTCGACATCCTCGGTGTCGACGTGCAGGCCCAGGACCTCGAGATCGTCATCGTCCTCGGCGGCGACGGCACGATCCTCCGCGCGGCCGAGCTCGTGCGCGGGACCGGTACGCCCCTCGTCGGTGTGAACCTCGGCCACGTCGGGTTCCTCGCCGAGAGCGAGCGCGACGGCCTCTCCGAGACGGTCGAGCGCGCCCTGTCCGGCGAGTACCACGTCGAGGAACGCGTGGCCCTGCAGGTCGACGTCGTCGTCGGGCACGAGGTCGTCTACTCGTCGTGGGCCCTGAACGAGGCCACGATCGAGAAGGCGTCCCGCGAGCGCATGCTCGAGGTCGTCACCGAGGTGGACGGGCGTCCGCTGTCCTCGTTCGGGTGCGACGGTGTCGTGATCGCCACGCCGACCGGTTCCACGGCGTACTCCTTCTCCGGTGGCGGTCCGATCGTCTGGCCGGACGTCGACGCCCTCATCATGGTGCCGTTGAGCGCCCACGCCCTCTTCTCGAAGCCGATCGTCGTCGGACCCGACTGCGTCCTCGCCGTCGAGGTACTCCGGCGCACGAGCGGCGTCGGCGTGCTCTGGTGCGACGGCCGTCGTACCCACGACCTTCCCCCTGGAGCGCGCATCGAGGTCAGCCGGTCGCCGGAACCGGTGCGTGTCGCTCGACTCAAGGACGCCCCGTTCACGGACCGCCTGGTGGCGAAGTTCCAGCTGCCCGTCGCCGGGTGGCGTGGGCCGCAGCACGACGACGAGGACCGCCTGTGATCCAGGAGATCTCCATCAACGACCTCGGGGTCATCGGTGACGCGACGCTCGAGCTCGGCCCCGGCTTCACCGTCGTCACGGGCGAGACCGGAGCCGGCAAGACCATGATCGTCACGGCGCTCGGGCTGCTGCTCGGCGCGCGGGCGGACGCGGGCTCGGTCCGTCGGGGTGCGTCGAGCGCCGTCGTCGAGGGACGCTGGGACATCCCGGACCACGCCACCGTCGCGGAGCGCGTCGAGGACGCCGGGGGAGCGGTCGAGGACGGCGAGCTGATCCTGACCCGCACGGTCTCGGCCGAGGGGCGCAGCCGCGCCACGGTCGGCGGACGTGGAGCACCGGTCGCGGTGCTCGGCGAACTCGCGGACCAACTCGTCACGGTGCACGGGCAGTCCGACCAGATCCGCCTGACCTCGTCGACTGCGCAGCGTGCCGCCCTGGACGGCTTCGGCGGTGCCGCGGTCGAGAAGGCCCTCGGCAGGTACGTCGCCGCGTACGACACGTGGCAGCAGCACACCGCAGACCTCGAGACGCTCACGCGGGACCAGGACGACCGACTGGCCGAGGCCGCTCGTCTGCGCGAGGCCTCGGACGAGATCGAGGCGGCGGATCCGCAGCCCGGCGAGGACGTCGAGCTCCAGGAGCGCTCGGACCGCCTCGGGAACCTCGAGGAACTGCGCCTGTCCGCCGGCCTCGCCCACGAAGCCATCTCGTCCGAGTCCCTCGACGGCACCGACGTCATCGGCCTGGTCGAGGCCGCTCGGCGTGCGGTCGAGCGGGTCGCCGGCGCGGACAGCACGCTGCAGCCGGTCCTCGAGCAGCTGACGGAGCTCGGCATCCAGGCGAGCGAGGCGTCTGCCAGCCTGTCGAGCTACCTCGGTTCGCTCGAACCCGACGCGGGGCACGACCTCGAGCTCATCAACGAGCGCCGAGCACTCCTCGCGGGGCTCACGCGCAAGTACGGCGAGACGATCGACGACGTCATCGCGTTCGGGCAGCGTGCGAGCGATCGGCTCCTCGAGCTCGACGGCGACGACGACCGGATCGTCGCGCTGCAGGAAGCGGTCGCGCAGGACGAGCAGGCGCTCGACGAGGCGGCGACGTCCCTGACCCAGGCGCGCACGAAGGCGGCAGCGGACCTCGCGAAGCGTGTGACGACGGAGCTCAAGACCCTCGCGATGGCCGGCGCGACCCTGGTGGTCGAGGTCACCGACGCCGGCGAGTACCGGCGGCACGGGCGGGACCAGGTCGCGATCCTGCTGCAGCCGCACTCGGGCACGGACCCGCGACCGATCGGCAAGGGGGCGTCGGGTGGCGAGCTCTCCCGCGTCATGCTCGCGATCGAGGTCGTCATGGCCGGGTCGACGACGGTCCCCACCTTCGTCTTCGACGAGGTCGACGCCGGTGTCGGTGGTGCCGCGGCGATCGAGATCGGTCGACGCCTGGCGAAGCTCGCCGAGCGCACGCAGGTCATCGTCGTCACCCACCTGGCCCAGGTCGCGGCGTTCGCGACGAACCACCTCAACGTCGTGAAGGACGCCAGCGGCGCGGTGACGTCGTCGAGCGTCCGGCGTCTCGAGGGGGACGAGCGGCTGCAGGAGATGGCCCGTCTGCTCTCCGGGCTCGGCGACAGCGCGAGCGGCATGGAGCACGCGCGCGAGCTGCTCGAGGTCGCTGCCCAGTCCGCCTGACGGACGCACGCCGCCGTGGCGGACGGGATCGGGGCCGTGGACCCGGCCACGCGCCCGGGCGACACGCGCCGGGCGAACGCGGGTCGCGCCTCCCGGCAGTTCTGACGTACGATGGAACCCCGTGGCGGACACTTTCAGCAGCGGTACCCAGGCAAGCACCCCGACCCCGAAGGTGACGAAGCAGATCTTCGTGACCGGCGGGGTCGTCTCGTCTCTCGGCAAGGGCCTGACGGCGGCCAGCCTCGGCAACCTGCTCACGGCACGCGGCCTCAAGGTCGTCATGCAGAAGCTCGACCCGTACCTCAACGTGGACCCGGGCACCATGAACCCGTTCCAGCACGGGGAGGTCTTCGTGACCGACGACGGTGCCGAGACGGACCTCGACATCGGGCACTACGAGCGCTTCCTCGACATCAACCTGTCGCAGTCGGCCAACGTCACGACCGGGCAGGTGTACTCGACGGTCATCGCCAAGGAGCGTCGAGGCGAGTACCTCGGCGACACGGTGCAGGTCATCCCGCACATCACCGACGAGATCAAGCGCCGCATGCGGGAGCAGGCCTCGAACGACCCGCAGCCCGACGTCATCATCACCGAGGTCGGCGGCACGGTCGGCGACATCGAGTCCCAGCCCTTCATCGAGTCGGCGCGTCAGGTGCGGCACGAGCTCGGCCGCAACAACGTGTTCTTCGTGCACGTCTCGCTCGTGCCGTTCATGAACGCATCGGGTGAGCAGAAGACCAAGCCGACGCAGCACTCCGTCGCCGCGCTCCGCTCGATCGGCATCCAGCCGGACGCACTCGTGCTCCGCAGCGACCGGCCCGTCTCGGACTCGAACAAGCGCAAGATCGCGCTGATGTGCGACGTCGACGAGGACGCCGTGGTGAACGCGGTGGACGTCCCGTCGATCTACGACCTCCCGACCCTCCTCAACACGCAGGGCCTCGACCGGGTCATCGTCGACGCGCTGCACCTCGAGGCGAACGAGGTCGACTGGACCTCGTGGAACCCGGTGCTCCGGGCCGTGCACGAGCCGAAGAAGGACGTCACGATCGCCCTGGTCGGCAAGTACATCGACCTTCCAGACGCCTACCTGTCCGTGACCGAGGCGCTCCGTGCCGGTGGCTTCGCGCACAATGCGAAGGTCACACTGAAGTGGGTCGTCTCGGACGACTGCACCACGCCAGAGGGTGCGGCGAAGCAGCTCGGCGACGTCGACGGCATCTGCGTCCCCGGCGGGTTCGGCGTGCGCGGCATCGAGGGCAAGCTCGGTGCGCTGAAGTTCGCGCGCGAGAACCACATCCCGACGCTCGGCCTGTGCCTCGGCCTGCAGTGCATGGTCATCGAGTACGCCCGACACGAGGCCGGGCTGGTCGACGCGTCGAGCTCCGAGTTCGACCCGGAGACCCCGACCCCGGTCATCGCGACGATGGCGGAGCAGGTGGACATCATCGCCGGCGGCGACATGGGCGGCACGATGCGCCTGGGCCTCTACCCGGCGACGTTCACGTCCGGGTCGCTCGCGGAGTCGCTGTACGGCGCGCCGGAGGCGTCCGAGCGGCACCGTCACCGCTACGAGGTGAACAACAAGTACCGCCAGCAGATCGCGGACGCCGGCCTGGTGTTCTCGGGCACCTCGCCCGACGGCAACCTGGTCGAGTACGTCGAGCTCGACCGTGCGCAGCACCCGTTCTACATCGGCACGCAGGCGCACCCGGAGCTGCGGTCGCGTCCGAACCACGCGCACCCGCTGTTCGCGGGGCTCGTCGAGGCGGCGATCGCGCGCAACGAGTCGACCCGGCTCTTCGACCCGGAGAGCGAGCAGGTCGCGTCGTAACGCACCCACGATCGGACGGGAGGCACGGTGCCAGCTGGCACCGTGCCTCCCGTCCGTCATCGGCTGGTTGGATGGACGGGTGACCGACGCACCCATCTCCGACGAGCCCGCATCCTTCGACGTGACCGACTCGACCCTCGTGTACGACGGCGTCGTCTGGGACGTCCGGCGCGACACCGTGGCGTACGGCGACGGCAGCATGGTGCGCGAGTACATCGACCACACCGGGGCCGTCGCGGTCTACGCCGAGGACGACGAGGGGCGCGTGCTGGTCATCCAGCAGTACCGTCACCCGGTGCACCTCCGCGACTGGGAGCTGCCGGCCGGGCTGCTCGACATCTCCGGTGAGGACGAGCTCGTCGCCGCGCAGCGGGAGCTCGCCGAGGAAGCCGACGTCGAGGCCGACGACTGGGAGCCCCTGGTGCGGTACAACACCTCCGCCGGTGGCAGCAACGAGTTCATCCAGATCTACCGGGCCCGCGGTGTCCGAGCGACCGCGTCGACCTTCGACCGCTCCGACGAGGAAGCGGACATCGTGAAGCGCTGGGTGCCGCGGTCGGAGATCGTCGCGGGGATCCTGGAAGGCCGTTTGCGGAACTCAGCGCTCATCGTGGCGGCGCTCGCCGTGGACGCGGCGTCGCGCCGGTAGCCTTCGGGGATGGTCTCGCTCGCTGCCGCCACCGAGACGTACCTGCGACACGTCGCGATCGAGCGGGGGCTGTCGCAGCACACGCTGTCGGCGTACCGGCGGGACCTCGTGACCTTCGCCACGTGGGTCGGTACCCAGCCGGAGATCGACTCCGAGGGAGCCGACCGGGCCGGGGGTGCATCGGTCGTCGACGACGTCGCTCGACTGACGCGAGCGGATCTCGCGGGGTTCGTTTCGCATCTGGCCACGCGAGCAGCATCGCCGCTGGCGCCACGGTCCGTCGCCCGGATGCTCAGTTCTGTGCGGTCCTTCGCGACGTTCGCCGCTGGGGAGGGATGGCTGCCACTCGACCCCGGCGCGTCCGTCCGTCCGCCGAAGGCACCGATGCGGCTCCCGAAGGCGATCTCGGTCGACGACATGGACCGGCTGCTGCAGGCCGTCGACGGGGACGATCCCGTGCAGTTGCGCGACCGGGCGCTCCTGGAACTCCTGTACGCCACCGGTGCGCGCATCTCCGAGGCCGTCGGGCTCTCGGTCGACGACGTGACGGACGACCCGGACGGAACCGGGGTCTCGGTCGTCAAGGTCACGGGCAAGGGGAACAAGCAGCGGATCGTGCCGCTCGGCAGCTACGCGCGGGCCGCGATCGAGGCGTACCTGGTGCGGGCACGACCGGTCTTCGCCGTGCGGGGGCCGTCGACGCCGGCGCTCTTCCTCGGGGCCCGCGGGGCACGGCTGTCACGCCAGAGCGCCTGGCTCGTGATCCAGGCCGCGGCCGACCGGGCCGACCTGTCCGCCCACGTGTCGCCGCACACGTTCCGGCACTCGTTCGCGACGCACCTGCTCGAGGGCGGGGCGGACGTCCGGGTCGTGCAGGAGCTCCTCGGGCACGCGAGCGTGGCGACGACGCAGATCTACACGATGGTCACGGCCGACATGCTCCGCGACGTGTACCAGACGGCGCACCCACGGGCCCGGCGGTAGGCGGGGTGCGGCGGCGCATCCCATCGGCCGATCGCACGCGCCGCCAGTCCCGCCGGCCGATCGAGTGCGCCGCCAGTCCCGTCGGCCGATCGAGTGCGCAGAAAAGGGGGTCTGCGGGGCGGTCGTCCCTCGTCTTCTGCGCACTCGATCGCCAGGGCGACCGGGACGAGGAGCGTGAGGAGCGCGAGCGCCGGGCGCGAGCGAGCCGGGAGCGCAGGAGCGGGACGGCTCTGCTCAAGCCACCGGGAAGTGGACGTCTGCGGCGATGATGCCCGTCGCGACGGCGAGGACCAGCGACGACACCGCCAGGCTCCGAGCGAGGACCCGCCACCGGCCAGTCGCACCCGGGCGGACGATCCCGATCACGGCGGCGACCACGGCGAGCACGCTGAAGACGCCGTAGGGGTTCAGCAGCAGGGACGCGACGGCGAGCAGCACCGCGGAGATCGCGAACGCGCAGAGCTTCCGGGACGTGCTCGCGCCGTACGCCCACGCACGGTGTTCGACGGTGCCGGTCCGCACCGAGAAGGCCGGACCCGTCGACGCCACCACGATCGGCAGCACCGGCTCGACCTGCCGCGCCGGAACCGCCCGCGTCGCCTCCCCCCAGGCGTGACCGTCCCACCAACGGAGACGACCGGCATCCCGGGGGTCCGGGAACCAGCCAGCGGCCGGCAGCGTCACGAGGTGCTCCTGAGAACGGGGGATGGTGCGCTCCGACGCTACGTGCCGCCGTGCGCGCCCCCCAGTCCCAACCCGGGTGTCGGCAGGAAGGGGGACGCCTACGCGCGCGCCGGCGCGGCGTCCACCTCGGCGAAGACGTCCTTCACCGCGGCGAGGAGTCGGGCGTTGAAGTCCACGCCCAGCTGGTTCGGCACGGTGACGAGGACGGTGTCGGCAGCACGGACGGCGGCGTCCGCCGAGAGCTCCTCGACGAGCGACTCCGGAGACCCGATGTACGACCGGCCGAAGCGGGCGAGCCCACCGTCGAGGTACCCGACCTGGTCGGTTCCCTCGACCTGCGCGCGCACGCCGAAGTAGTGCCGTGACTCGTCGTCGATGATCGGGATGATGCTGCGCGACACGGAGACCCGGGGTGCCCGGTCCCAGCCGGACTTGGCCCAGACCCGACGGAAGCGCTCGATCTGCTCGGCCTGCAGCTCGTCGAACGGCACGCCGGTGTCCTCGGTCAAGAGGGTCGACGACATCAGGTTCATGCCCTGCTCGGCCGTCCACTCGGCGGTGGCGCGTGTCCCGGCACCCCACCAGATGCGGTCGGGGAGCGTGTCGGACAGCGGGAAGACCGGCAGTGAGCCCGCGGCACCCGTCATCTGCGGGTTCGCGTTCGCCATCGGCTCACCGGCGATCGCGCGGCGGAACACGCTCGTGTGCGCACGGGCGAGATCGGCGCCGTTCGGGTCCGAGGCGTCGGGCACGTACCCGAACTGCTGGTAACCGGCCTGAGCGGTCTCGGGTGATCCCCGCGAGACGCCGAGCTGCAGCCGCCCGCCGGAGATGAGGTCGGTCGCTGCAGCCTCCTCGGCCATGTAGAGGGGGTTCTCGTAGCGCATGTCGATCACGCCGGTGCCGATCTCGATGCGGCTCGTCTTCGCCGCGATGGCGGAGAGCAGCGGGAACGGTGCGGCCTGCTGGGGGGCGAAGTGGTGCACGCGGAAGTACGCGCCGTCGACGCCCGCTTCCTCGGCCGCCACCGCGAGGTCGATCGCCTGCACGAGGGCCTCGCGGCCGCTGCGCACCTTCGATCCGGGGACGTCACGCCAGTGTCCGAACGACAGGAACCCGATCTTGGTCATGTCCATGCGAACGCATTCGAGAGGTCGCGCATTCCGTCGGACTAGGTTCGGAGGACATGGACGATCCACGTGCGGCGCTGCGTGCGGAACGAGCGCGGGCGACGAAGCTCATCGCCGACGTCGAGCGGAGCATGCGCGACGTCAGCGACGCCCGTGACGGTGCGAACACGGACGACGAGCACGACCCCGAGGGAGCGACGCTGGCGTGGGAGCGCGGATCGCTCGGTGCGGTCCGCGACGACGCACGGCGACGCATCGGCCAGGTCGACGCCGCACTCGCACGTCTGGACGCGGGAACCTACGGGACGTGCGCCGTCGGCGGCGAACCGATCCCGGAGGCACGACTGGCGGCAGTCCCGTGGGCCGCGACGTGCGTCGCGCACGCGTGACGAGCCTCCCGTCCGCCCCGTGGTGACGTGAGCCGGCCGGGAGGCACGGCGCACCCCCGGCAGGTCCGCCCGCGTCCGGCGGGTGCGCACCGCGCGCGCCGCGGATTCCCAGCCGCGCGCCCTACCGTTTCGGCATGGACGGCGACCCGAACCACCGACCCGCGGAAGCGGACTCCGGTGAGTCCGCGCTCCGACACCGCTTCCGCTGGTTCCACGAGGCCCGCGAGTGGATCCACGCCCGGCCGCACCTGCACCTCTTCTACAAGGTGGTCGTCGGCATCGTCGGCGGGCTGGTCGTCATCATCGGGCTGATCCTCGTGCCGTTGCCCGGACCCGGGTGGCTCGTGGTGTTCATCGGCCTGACGATCCTGGCGAGCGAGTTCCACTTCTTCCACAAGATCATCACGTGGCTCAAGGCGCAGCTGCACCGCTTCTGGGACTGGGCGAAGGCGCACGGGCCGCAGTGGCTCCGCAACATCGCCGACCGCGGGAAGGCCGACGTCGACGCGGCACACGACGACGCCCACCGGAGCATCGGCCGGCGCCCGGCTCGTCCCGGGCACTGACTCCCCAGCGCTTCTGACCCAGCGCTTCTGACCCACAACGTGTGCGATGGGAAGCGGAATCGCGCGTAAGGGGTCGGAAATCCGGGCTACCTACGCGCGATTCGACTTCCTACGCGCGAATCGACCTCCCGCGGCACCACAGCCGCGGCAGCACAGCAGCGGGCCCGCGGCAGCGCGCGACTCAGTCCGCGGCGGGAGCGGGGCAGGCCTGCACGCGGACCGAACCCGTGGTGATGCGTTCGGACGCCTGCTCCTCGACCTCGGCGGCGTCCCGCGACACGAGCTGCAGCACGAGGGCGACCACCGCTGCGAGCACGATGAACGCGCCGTACCCGGCGATGACCGGCACGAGTCCGACCGTCGGCTCGAGCAGCCCGCCGATGACCGCGGGGACGCCGAACGCCAGGTAGCTCACGACGTAGATCGTGGAGAGCAGCCCGGCGCGGTGCGTGGGCGAGGCGGTTGCGAGCAGCATCCGGAGCGGCGCCTGGAACCCGGCACCGAACCCGACACCGGCGATCGCGCTGCCGACCACGAGGCCGGGCAGCGAGTGCGCGAACACGAACGCGACGGTGACGACCGGCCCGAGGATCAGCGCGACGAGTCCGATGAGGACGCCGATGCGCGCGTCGAGCCGCTGGATCGCGAGCCCGGTGAGCGCGCCGACGCCGGTGACGACGGCGATGAGTGCTCCGGCGGCGAAGTGGTTCGTGATCCCGAACACCGCCCCGAGCGCCGACGGCACGAGTGACAGGAACATCCCGCCGAGCGCCCAGCTGGCGATGAGCGAGCCGGCGACGCCGCGGAACAGCCGGCGCGAGGAGCGGGGCACGGAGATCGTCGGGCGAAGGGAACGCAGCGCCCCCGGCCGGCGGGTGACCCGCTCGGGGACGACCGCGAGCGCGATCACCATCAGGACGAGCAGGACCCCGAAGAGCACGTACACGAGCTGTTCCGGCGCCGGGCCCCACTCGACGAGGGCACCGCTCGACAGGGCTCCGGTCGCGAGGGCGATCGGCGGGATCACCCCGTTCAGGACGCCCGCGAGGGAGGGATGCGCCTCGAGCGAGTTGTCGATCAGCGCAGCACCGAGGGCGCCGATGAGCAGCCCGACGGAGACGCCCTGCACGATGCGGTCGACGATCAGCGCACCGAGGCCGTCCGCGATCGAGAAGAGCCCGAGCGAAACCGCGACGCCGAGCCCACCGACGACGAGCACCGGCTTCCGCCCGACGTGGTCGGACAGGCGGCCGGCGACGAGCAGGCTCGTGAGGAGCCCGGCGACGTAGATCGCGAACACCCCGGTGAGCATGAGCGGCGTCAGGTGCCACTCCGCCGCGTACACGGGGTAGATCGGCGACGGCACGGCGGACGACGCGACCGAGACGAGCAGCATGGCCGCGAGGATCCAGAACCCGGCGACCGAGCGAGCTGACTGCATGGGTGCCCCTTCGATGACGAACAGTACGAGGAAAGTCGTACCGCACTCTGCTGTACGACGCAAGTCGTACTGAGAGGTGAACGGTGGTAGCGTCCCGTCCATGCCCGAGCGCACCGCTGCCCCCGAACGGCTTCCCCAGCCGACGGTGGGCGAGATGGACCTCCCCGTCGTCATGGACGCCCTGTCGGACCCGATCCGCCTGGCGATCCTGCACCGGTACCTCGTCGACGCCGCCGGCGGGATCCGCAGCTGCGGCTGGGTCGGCATCGACCGGCCGAAGTCCACGCTGACGCACCACTTCCGCGTCCTGCGCGAGGCCGGCCTGCTCGAGCAGCACCAGGAGGGACTCACCCGCAGCAGCCGTGCGCGTGTCGAGGACGTGCAGCAGCGGTTCCCCGGGCTCCTCGACCTGGTCCTCGACTGGACGGTGCCCGCCGAACTGATGCGCGAGGACCTCACCGCATGAGCCATGCCCTCCCAGACGTCCACGCCGACGCCGAGACGACGGGCGCGCTCGCAGCAGACCTCACCGCCGCCGGGTTCTCCGTCGAGGGCGTCGACGCGCTCTGGGGCGTCGACGCCGCGGCCGCGCTGCACCGTGGGAACCGCGTCGCCGCCGTCCGTGCGCTCGACGCCCGTCCGACGACACCGCTGACGACCCTCGCGACGCTCTTCGTCCTCGGGCTCGCCGTGCCCCGCGTCGACGCCGAGCAGGCGTTCCCGACGGCCGGGCTCGACGCGGTCGTGGCCGCCGGCCTGCTCCGTGTCGACGACGACCGCGCACACCCGACGGTCGACCTCCGCCCGTACGCGTTCGTCGACGACGCCGGTGCCGGCAGCTGGTGGATCGTCTCCGACCTCGGGGAGCTCGCCCTCGGCAGCGCGCTCGACGAGGAACACGTCCTCGGCATCGGCGGGGCGACCACCACGCTGAGCGGCCTGCAGGTGCCCGTACCCGTCCACCGGGTGCTCGACCTCGGGACCGGGTGCGGCATCCAGGCCATGCACGCCCGGCGCTTCGCCGACGAGGTCGTCGCGACCGACATCTCCCGTCGCGCACTGGACATCGCACGGTTCAACGCGCAGCTGAACGGCATCGACGGCATCGACTTCCGCTTCGGATCGCTGTTCGAGCCCGTCGCCGGGGAGCGCTTCGACCGCATCGTGTCGAACCCGCCGTTCGTCATCACGCCACGCACCGAAGGCGTCCCGTCCTACGAGTACCGCGACGGCGGGATGGTCGGCGACGCCCTCGTCGAGACCGTCCTCCGTGGCCTGGCCGAGCACCTCGAGCCAGGCGGGACCGCACAGCTCCTCGGCAACTGGGAGTACCACTGGGGCGTCGACGGTCTCGATCGCGTCCGCGCCTGGTTCGAGGGGACCGACCTCGACGCATGGGTCATCGAGCGCGAACGGCAGGACCCGAACGCCTACGCCGAGACCTGGATCCGTGACGGCGGGACGAAACCCGGCACGGCCGCGTTCGACCAGCTGGTCGGCGCGTGGCTCGACGACTTCCGGGAGCGGAAGGTCACCGGGGTCGGCTTCGGCTACGTCGTGGTCCGCAGGGTCGGGACGGGAGGCACGGTGCAGCTCCGGCGCTTCGAGCGCGTCCCCGAGACGCTCGGCTCCAACCCCGCGGGGCTCGGCGCGACGGTGGCCCGCGTCCTCGACGCGGCCGCCTGGCTGGCCGCGCACGACGACGTCGCGCTCGCGGCAGCGCACCTGACGGTCGCCGGCGACGTCACCGAGGAGCGGTACTACTGGCCGGGCAACGACGACCCCACGGTCATGACGCTCGTGCAGGGTGGCGGGTTCGGCCGGCGGGTCGACGCGGACACGGCGCTCGCCGCGTTCGTGGGCGCGTGCGACGGGGAGCTCTCCGTCGCGGCGATCATCGGTGCACTCGCGCAGATCACGGGCGTCGACGAGCAGGTGCTCGCGGCGGACCTGCTGCCGACCGCCCGTGACCTCGTGCTCGACGGGCTGCTGACGCCGAGCGCGTGAGGCTCAGGCGCGGTGGTCGCGCCAGCTGTGCTGCGGGTCGTAGCCGAGGAGTTCGCGGGCCTTCTCCGATGACAGCAGCGAGCTGACCCCGTCGATGTCCGCACGACGCTCGATGTCCGGCACGTACCGTTCGACGAGTTCGATGGTCGGGGTGTCCATCACGGTGTCGGGGCTCGCGATGACGAACGCCTCGAAGCCGGTCAGGTCCGCCTCGACGGCCTTGCGCACGGCCTGGGCGCCGTCGCGGGAGTCGATGTACGACCACAGGTTGAACGTCTTCGCCTCGGGGGTGGCGTCCCACGGGTAGGACGGGTAGTCGGTCTCGTCCATGACGTTCGAGAACCGCAGCCCGATCATCTTCAGCGTCGGGTCCCAGCGGGTGAAGTGCCGCGCCATCTCCTCCTCGACGGCCTTGCCGAGCGAGTACGACGACTGCGGGCGCACCGGGAACTCCTCGTCCACGGGGAGGTAGGGCGGGTGGTGCTCGCCCATCGGGATGCCGAGGAGGGTCTCGCTCGACGCCCACACCACGTTCGTGATCTTCGCGGCGCGTGCGGCGTGGAAGACGTTGATGGACGCGGTGACGTTGTTCGTGATGAGCGCCACGTCGGGCACCTGTCCCGGCGCCGGGATCGCGGCGAGGTGCACGACGGCGTCGACGTGGTCGTACCGGTCGTCGATGCCGATGAACGCGTTCAGCACCTGCCCGTAGTCGCCGAGGTCGGTGCGCACGAACTGCACACTGTCCGGCTTGTCGGGGGAGGGGACCCGGTCGAGCAGGACCACGTCGTACCCGTGTTCGTCGAGGTCGCGCACCACTGCTCGTCCGAGCTTGCCGCTGCCGCCGGTCACCACTACGCGTGTCATCGCGCCTCCGCTCATCGTCGAGTCGTGCTGTCGGTGTCCATCCTGCACCGCGGGGTCCGCCGCAACCAGGCACCAGCGGTACCTGTCCGCGGAGCGCGTGTCAGACGGAGGGGACCGCCTGGGCCACCGCCATGCGCACGACGAGCTCGACGTGCGCGGCCATGTCGCGCGACGGGTCGAACAGCCACTGGATCTGCATGCCGTCGGACACCGCGAGCAGCACGCTCGTGAGTTGCTCGGCATCGACGTCGGCGCGGAGCCGGCCGTCCTGCTGCATCGCCCGGAAGTCCGCGGCCATCGTGCGTCGGGAGTTCTCGTAGCGCTGCCGGAAGTACTCGTGCGCCGGGTGGTCCGGGTCGGTCGCCGCGGCGGCGGAGAGGTTCACGAACATCTGGACGAGCCCCGGGACCTCCGCGTTGTGCCGGACGATCGCGGCGAGGAGCTCACCGGGGTCGTTCGCGTGCCAGTCCGCCGCGTTGTCGATCTCGTCGCGGCGCCGGAGGATCTCGACCCAGAGCTCGTCCTTCGAGTCGAAGTAGTGCAGCAGCCCGGCCTGCGTCAGCCCGACCGCGTCGGCGATGTCCTTGATGCTCGTTCGCCGGAACCCCTGCTGAGCGACGAGGTCCAGGGCGACGGTGAGGATCTCCTCGCGCTTCGCGATGCCCTTCGCGTACGAACCCCGTCGTGTCATGGCGAGACTGTACCGCTCCCTGGCGTTCCCGGAAAACCTAGCGGTAATAGGTTTTGGTGGTACGGTGGCACGAGCCGCCGACGAAGGCGTGCGAGTCGCCGACGTCGGCGGCGCACCCGATGGAGGTTGCAGTGGCGAACGATGCCCTGACCGTTTCCGACGCCCCGACCGCAGTCTCACCCACGCGCGGTCGAGGCAGCTCGCTCATGTACACGCTCGGCATGCCGATCGCGATGCTCGGCCTGTACATCGCCCTCCTCCCACCCGTGCTGGTGGCGATGGCGCTGAAGGTCGCGGAGATCGCGCCCGACGACCAGGCGGGCGTGCTCGGGCTGGCGCTCGGCGTCGGCGCGTTCGCGGCGATGGTCGCCAACCCCCTGGCCGGTCGCTTCAGCGACCGCACGGCCGGGAGGCTCGGCATGCGTCGTCCGTGGATCATCGGTGGCACCGTGGTCGGGTTCGCAGGCCTCGTGGTCGTCGCGACGACGTCCTCCACCGTGGTCCTGGTGCTCGCGTGGGGCGTCACGCAGATCGCGTACAACGCCACGATCGCGGCGCTGACCGCCGTCATGCCCGACCACGTCACGCGGTCCCAGCGCGGACGGGTCGCGGCGCTGCTCGGGCTGTCGCAGAACCTCGCGCTGGTCGGCGGGACGTTCCTCGTGCAGCTCTTCTCGACGTCGGCGACGCAGATGATCGTCCCCGGGGCCATCGGGTCCGTCGTGGTCGTCCTCTACGCGCTGCTCTTCCGCGACCGTGTGCTCACCGAGCGGCCGTCGACGCGCCTCGGCATCGGGCAGCTCTTCGGGTCGTTCGTGTTCAACCCCGTGAAGCACCCCGACCTCGGCTGGGCCTGGCTCACCCGGTTCATGATGGTCGCCGCGCAGTACACCGCCGTGAGCTACCTCACCTACTTCCTCCGCGACGACATCGGGATCGAGTCCGCCCACGTCGCGAACGCCGTCTTCCAGGGCACGCTCTGGAACGTCGTCGGCATCGTCCTCACCTCGCTCGTCGCCGGGTGGTTGTCCGACAAGCTCGGTCGCCGCAAGCTCTTCGTGGCGGTCGCCGGGATCGTCGGCGTCGTCGGCCTGGTGCTCATCGCCACCGCGCCGTCGCTCGGCATGGTGCTCGTCGGCGAGTTCGTGATGGGTGCCGGCATGGGCGTCTTCTACGCCGTCGACCTCGCCCTGATCACGGACGTGCTGCCGTCCGACGAGGACAATGCGAAGGACCTCGGTGTCGTGAACATCGCGCAGGCCCTGCCCCAGTCGATCGTCCCAGCGGCGGCCCCCGGCGTGATCGCCCTGACCGGCGGCTACAGCGGCTTCTTCATCACCGGCGCGGTCGTCGGACTGCTCGGGATCGTCTCGGTCTCGCGCGTCCGCGGCGTCCGCTGACCGACCCTCCCTGGCTCTGAACGAAAGGAACGACCATCGTGACAACCGTGAACGACGTGCGCACAGCCTCCGGTGCGGCCCAGTTGAACGAGCGCATCGGCGCGCTCGTCGACCAGCTGACCACCGAGGAGAAGGTGCAGCTGCTCACCGGACGTGACTTCTGGACGACCTGGCCGATCGAGAAGATCGGGCTGCGGCGCATCCTGATGTCGGACGGACCCTCCGGGGTCCGTGGCGAGGTGTGGGACGAGCGTGACCCGTCGCTCAACCTGCCGTCCGCCACCGCCCTGAGCGCGTCGTGGGACCGTGCGATCGCGAAGCGCTACGGCGCCGCCGCTGCCGTCGAGGCCCGTCGCAAGGGCGTCGACGTCGTCCTCGGCCCGACCATCAACCTGCACCGCTCGCCCCTCGGCGGTCGGCACTTCGAGGCGTTCAGCGAGGACCCGGTGCTCACCGGCGACCTCGCCGCGTCGTACGTCGACGGGGTGCAGGAGAACGGCGTCGCCGCGACCCCGAAGCACTACATCGCGAACGACTACGAGACCGACCGCTTCACCGCGTCGACCGAGGTGTCCGACCGTGCGCTCCGCGAGCTCTACCTCCTCGCGTTCGAGAAGGCGGTCACCGAGGCGCACGCGTGGGCCATCATGTCGTCCTACAACTCGATCAACGGCGTCACCGCGTCCGAGAACGAGCTGCTCGAGACGCCGCTGAGCTCCGAGTGGGGCTTCGACGGCATCGTCGTGTCCGACTGGACCGGCGTTCGCTCGGTGGACTCGGCGAAGGCGTCGCAGGACGTCGCGATGCCCGGACCGAACCAGTGGTGGAGCGAGGGGCCGCTGCTCAGCGCCGTCGAGTCCGGCGAGGTCCCGATCGAGGCGATCGACCGCAAGGTCCGTCGCATCCTGACGCTCGCCGCCCGCGTCGGAGCGCTGTCCGGGTTCGACGCCGTCGCGGCGGAGCCCGTGCACGTCGAGGACGGCATCGCGTTCGTCCGCGAGGCCGAGGCTGAGGGCACCGTCCTCGTCCGCAACACCGGGATCCTGCCGCTCGACGCCCCCGCGCTCGCCCGGATCGCGGTCATCGGCCACAACGCCGACCAGGCCCGCACGCAGGGCGGCGGCTCGGCCACGGTCGTGCCGTCGCAGGTCGTGTCGCCGCTCGACGGCATCCGCGCGGCGTTCCCGTCCGCGACCGTCGACTACGCGATCGGCGCCGTCGTGCAGGAGGGCATCGCGGAGTTCCCGCTCTCCACCATCACGAACCCCGCCACCGGCGAGCCAGGCGCCCGCGTCGCGTTCGTCAAGGACGGCGAGGAGCTGTACGTGGAGGACCGCCGAGCGACGGCGCTCTTCTGGTTCGGCGGCGACGCCCCCACGCGCGAGGCCGACCGCCTCGACATCACCACGACCTACACGGCACCGACGACCGGCACCGTGCGGATCGGCATCGGTGCGGCCGGCCGCTCCCGCATGTGGATCGACGGGTCGCTCGTCCTGGACGAGGACGTGCCGTTCGAGGGCGACCAGCTCGGCGCGGCGTTCCTCAACCCGCCGGCGCGCTCCGTGCCGGTCTCGGTGACGTCCGGCCAGCAGGTCGCGATCCGCATCGAGTACGACGTCATCCAGGACGAGACGCTGGGCGGGGTGCTCGCGTACCAGTTCGGCACCGAGCCCTCCGACGAGGACCCGTCGGTGCTCATCGCCTCCGCCGTCGGTGCCGCTCGCGGAGCCGACGTCGCGGTCGTCGTGGTGGGGACGAACTCCAAGGTCGAGTCGGAGGGCTACGACCGGTCGTCGCTGGCGCTCCCGGGGCACCAAGACGAGCTCGTCGCAGCCGTCGCCGCCGTGAACCCGAACACGATCGTGCTCGTCAACGCCGGGTCGCCGGTCGAGATGCCGTGGCGGAACGACGTCGCCGCGGTCCTCCTGACGTGGTTCGGTGGGCAGGAGTACGGGAACGCGGTCGCTGACGTGCTCACCGGTGCGTCGGAGCCGGGCGGGCGCCTGCCCACGACGTGGCCGGTCGCCATGTCGGACGTCCCCGTGCTCGACGTCACGCCGGTCGACGGTGTCGTCCGCTACGACGAGGGCGTGCACATCGGGTACCGGGCCTGGCTCCGCGCCGGGGTACAGCCCGCGTACCCGTTCGGCCACGGCCTGGGGTACACGACCTGGACGATCGACGGCATCGTGGGATCGCCCGTCGTCCGTGCGGGTGACGCGGCGATCGTCACCGCGACCGTCACGAACACCGGAGCACGTGCCGGCAAGCACGTCGTGCAGGTCTACGCCTCGCGGGAGACGTCCGCGATCGACCGTCCGGTCCGCTGGCTCGTCGGGTTCGCCCCGGTGCGCCTCGAAGCGGGGGAGTCGACCGAGGTCTCGATCGAGGTGCCGGCGAGGGCATTCGCGCACTGGGACGACGCGTGGGCGTACGAGCCGGGCACCTTCACCCTGCACGTCGGCGCTTCGGTCGCAGATGCGGCCGGAACGGTGGCCCTCGAACTGGAGTGAGTGAACTCGCATCCGGTTTCCGCGCACCGGTCAGGTGCGGTCAGTAGCATGGAGAGAGCGTCAGGCGGCTGGTTACCGTCGACGCGCGCACCGACATGGGATCGCCGCGTGAGCGACACGGCCTCCTGATCCGGCCGATGGAGCCCCGGCGGTCCCGGTGCGTCATGGTGCGCCCCCGCTTCTGCGGGGGCGCATCTCTTTCTCCGCGCGGAGGTTTTTCCGTATGCGGAATATGTCGTGACGAATCATCACGATTCGCTGAGTCGAGGCATCCGAGTTGTGACAAACAACGCGGATGGTGGAACGATGAGTGCACCATCCCGTGCGGATCAGGGACGAGATGGTCATCCGGCGGGAGCCCCGAGACTCACCAACTCGTGCAGGCCCCGCCGGATGCCTGAGAGCCGCGTTCAGCTCAAGTGCGGGGCGATCTGTTCGGCGATGACCGTCAGGATCCGCTCGTGCGACGCGGCGTCGCCGTTCGCCGGCAGGGTGATCACGAGTTCGTCGGTCGCGGCCACGGCGGGGTCGGCGCGCAGGGCCTCCACGATCGCCGCCGGCTCGCCGGACAGGACCTTGCTGAAGCGGAACGGCGGATTGCCCGAGAGCGGTCGTCCCTCGTCGTCCATCCCCGACGCGTAGCCGGTGAGGAACTCCTCGTGCACGGCACGGTCGTGGTCGTCGAGGAGCGGGACGACGATGCGCCCGACGGCGACCTTCGGCGTGCGATCGGGGTGCAGCTCGGCGAAGCGATCCCGGTACGCCGCGATCTGCGCGGCCTGCGCGACGGCGAAGGGCTCGCCGGTGTCCTCCGTGTTCAGGGTCGAGCAGTGCAGCAGCAGGCCCTTCTCGGCCGTCCGGACCGCGGTGCCCATGCTGCCGCCGCCCCACCACACTCGGCTTCGCAGCTGGGGGCTGAGCGGCTGCAGCGTCAGGTCCGTGTCGGCCGGGATGCTCTCGTACCCCTTGCCCGAGGTGCCGAGGGGCTCCCCGTCGAGGACCTCGAGGAGCCGTGCCGCGCGGGCTTCTGCCTCGTCGCGGAAGCTCCGCTCGGTCGCACCGAACACCGGGTCCAGGATCGGGCCGTACCCGGCGATCCCCGTGCTGATCCCGAGCTGCACGCGGCCGCCGCTGAGCAGGTCGACGGTGCTGGCGTCCTCGGCGAGGCGCACCGGGTCCTCGTAGCGCATCCCGAGCACCGCGGTGCCGAAGCCGATCGTGCTCGTGCGCTGTGCGGCGGCGGCGAAGAAGGTCATCGGGCTCGTCAGGAAGGGCTCGAAGTGCCGTCCGCGCACCCACCCCGTGCCGTACCCCAGGCGTTCGGCGGTCTCGAACAGCCGCAGGCCGTCCTCGAGGGCGGCGGCGGCACCGGCTGGACCGCCGTGGTTCGGGACGAAGGAGAGGAAGCCGAGTTCGCGCACGACGTGAGTCTATGCGCGCGTATCGAGCCGAGCCTCCCGATCGTCGCTCCGTCACCATGCTGGGAGGATGGGGACATGACCGACGTCACCGTCCACGCCCCGCTCGTCGCCGCGATCCCTGCGGCCGTCGGCGGCGCCGTCGATCCCGACGCCGTCTACGAGGCCTTCGCGGACTGGGCCGCCAGCGGCGGCCGCCCGCTCTACCCGGCGCAGGACGAGGCCGTCATCGAGCTCGTGTCGGGCGCGAACGTGATCCTCAGCACCCCGACCGGCACCGGGAAGTCCCTCGTGGCCGCCGGCGCGCACTTCGCGGCGCTCGCCGAGGGCAAGCGGAGCTACTACACGGCACCGATCAAGGCGCTGGTGTCCGAGAAGTTCTTCCAGCTCGTCGACCTGTTCGGTGCAGAGAACGTCGGCATGGTCACCGGCGACTCCAGCGTCAACGCCGACGCGCCGATCGTGTGCTGCACGGCCGAGATCCTCGCGAACCTCGCCCTGCGGCAGGGGCCGGACGCCGACGTCGACGTCGTGGTGATGGACGAGTTCCACTTCTACGGCGACGCCGACCGCGGCTGGGCCTGGCAGGTGCCGCTCCTGGTGCTCGAGCGGGCGCAGTTCCTGCTGATGTCGGCGACCCTCGGCGACGTGACGACCATCGCGGACGACCTCTCCCGGCGGACCGGGCGGCCGACCGCTCGCGTCACGGGGGTGTCCCGTCCGGTGCCGCTGTCCTACGAGTACGTGGTGACGCCCGTGCAGGAGACCGTCGAACGCCTGCTCGAGGAGGGCAAGGCGCCGGTGTACATCGTGCACTTCGCGCAGGCTGCGGCGCTCGAGCGTGCGCAGGCGCTGATGTCCGTCCGCGTCGCCGATCGCGCGCGTCGGGACGCCATCGCGGAGGCGATCGCCGGGTTCCGCTTCAGCGCCGGGTTCGGGCAGACGCTGTCCCGACTGATCCGTGCCGGGATCGGGGTGCACCACGCAGGCATGCTGCCGAAGTACCGGCGGCTCGTCGAGCAGCTCGCCCAGCGCGGGCTCCTGCCGGTGATCTGTGGCACCGACACTCTCGGCGTCGGCATCAACGTGCCGATCCGCACGGTGCTGCTGACCGGGCTCACGAAGTTCGACGGCACGAAGATGCGGCAGCTGTCCGCGCGGGAGTTCCACCAGATCGCGGGTCGTGCCGGACGCGCCGGGTACGACACCGAGGGCGACGTCGTCGCGGAGGCTCCGGAGCACGACATCGAGAACGCCCGGGCCGTCGCCAAGGCCGGTGACGACCCGAAGAAGAAGAACAAGGTCAAGAAGAAGAAGGCCCCGGACGGGTTCGTCTCCTGGGGCCAGGCGTCGTTCGAGCGGCTCATCCAGGCCGAGCCCGAGCCGATGGTGTCCAGGATGCGGATCACCCACGCGATGGTGCTGTCCGTCGTCGCCCGTGGCAATGCGGCGTTCGACGAGGTCCGGTCGCTCGTGTTCGACAACCACGAGCCGCGCGCCCGGCAGCTCGCGATGGCCAGACGTGCGCTGACGATCGCCAGGACGTTGATCAACGCCGGCGTGATCGAGAAGGTCGACGGGACCTACCGGCTGACGGTGGACCTGCAGGCGAACTTCGCCCTCAACCAGCCGCTGTCGCCGTTCGCGCTCGCCGCCTTCGAGCTGCTCGATCCCTCGTCACCCACGTACGCCCTCGACATGGTGTCCATCGTCGAGGCCACCCTCGACGATCCGCGCGCGATCCTGTCGCAGCAGCAGTTCAAGGAGCGCGGTGAAGCCGTCGCCCGGATGAAGCAGGAGGGCATCGAGTACGAGGAGCGCATGGAACTCCTCGAAGAGGTCACCTGGCCGCGTCCGTTGGCCGAGCTGCTCGAGGCGGCGTACGAGGCGTACGCGGCCGAGCAGCCGTGGGTGCTCGACTTCACGCTGTCACCGAAGGCCGTCGTCCGCGACATGTACGAACGGGCGATGACGTTCGGGGACTTCGTGCGGTTCTACCAGCTCACCCGGTCCGAGGGGCTCGTGCTGCGGTACCTCTCCGACGCCTACCGGACCATGCGACAGACGATCTCGGACGAGCAACGCACGGAGGAGCTCGACGACCTGATCGAGTGGCTCGGCGAGCTCGTCCGGCAGGTGGACTCCTCGCTCGTCGACGAGTGGGAGGCGCTGGTCAACGGCTCGGTCGAATCGGCAGCGGCGGAACACGACGAGATCGCCCCGCCGCAGCCCGCCCGGCTCACCGGCAACGTGCGGGCCTTCCGGATCCTCGTGCGGAACGCCCTGTTCCAGCGGGTGCTCCTCGCCGCGCGCGACGACGTCGAGGGGCTCGGGGCGCTCGACGGTGCTGCCGGGTTCGACGCCGACGCGTGGGACGCCGTGCTCGAGGAGTACTACGAGTCGCACGACGACGTCGCGACGGACGCCGACGCGCGGTCGATGCAGTACCTGGTGCTGTCCGAGCAGGGCCGGACGTGGCGTGCTCGGCAGATCTTCGCCGACCCGTCCGGGGACAAGGACTTCGGGTTCTCGGCGACGATCGATCTCGACGCGTCCGACGAAGCGGGCGAGGCCGTCGTGCGGGTCACCGAGATCGGGCGGTTCGACGGGTGGACCGAGGTCGACGTCGACTGATGCCCTGACCATCCCCGGTGTGCAGCAGCGGCCGGGCGGTGCCGCTTCCGGGTAGCGTCTCGTGGACCACCATCGAGAGGAACGCGTCATGCGCATCGGATCCAGCATCGCCCTGATCGTCATCGGCGCGATCGTCGCGTTCGCGCTCAACATCCAGCTGGCCGGGGTGGACCTCCGGCTCATCGGCTACATCCTGATGGCCGCCGGGGTGGTCCTGCTGATCATCAGCCTCGCGGTGGCGTTCGGAGGCCGTCGGACGACAACCACCACGCGCTCCGGGGTCGACCCGGCGTCCGGCGAGCAGATCACGCGTCAGGACCGGCGCGACGGGACCTACTGAGCCCCGACCGCGGGCACTCCTCCTGCCTGCGCGCGTCGGACGAGGCTCCGTCCCGCGTCCGTGATCGCCTCGTGCGGATCTCGCGGCGTCCAGCCCAGCACCGTGCGCGCCCGCTCGTTCGAGGTCCGCTTGGCGTAGCCGAGATCGGGGACCATCGAGCGGAACTGCGGCTGGGTCTCCGCTGCCGCGCGCACGGTGTCGTCGGGGAGCACCGCCGTCGGGACCTTCGCCGCGTCGTCGCCGAGGTGCTCGCGGAGCGTGGTGGCGATCTCGTGCAGCTCGAGTGCCGGTCCGTTCGACAACAGGAACCGCTTGCCGGCGGCCTCGGGTGCGTCCACTGCGCTGACGTGTGCGGCGGCGACGTCCCGGACGTCGACGATCGGGATGAACAGCCGCGGGGTCGCCGGCATCGAACCGTCCAGCATCGACTGCAGGATGTGGTTCGCCCCGGACACGGCGCCGCCCATCGCCGGACCCATGACCGCGACGGGCAGCATCGTGACGAGTTCCAACTCGGTGCCCTCGGCGAGGTCCCACGCGGCGCGCTCGGCGAGAGTCTTGCTCCGGCCGTAGGCGTCGACTCCGGGGCCGTCGAGCACGGTCCAGTCGGCCTCGGTGAACACGTGGTCGGTGTGCGGGTGCCCCCAGCTGACCGCGTGGAACGCCGACGTCAACACCACGCGGCGCACCCCGGCGTCCCGCGCGGCGCTGAGCACGCGGGTCGTGCCGTCGACCGCGGGGCGGATGACCGCGTCCTCGTCGTCCACGTGGCCGGGCAGCACGGGAGACGCCACGTGCAGGACGGTGTCGATGTCGCTCGTCGCGGCGGACCAGCCGTCGTCTGTGGTGAGGTCGGCGGCGACGAACTCGAGCCGGCCGCTCGCCGTCATGCCGGCATCGGTCAGGACCGCGCGGACCGCAGGTTCGTTCTCGAGCGATCGGATCGTGGTGCGGACGTCGTACCCGGCGTCGAGGAGCTGCAGGATGCAGTGGCCGGCGATGAAGCCGGATCCGCCGGTGACGAGGACGCGGGTGCTGGGAGTCGTGGACATGTGTGCCACCTTCGCGCGGCACCGTCGGGCGTTCCAGACCGCTCCGCTCCTGGTAGCGGGGCGACCAGGCAGTGACGACGGCATCCGGCCTAGCGTGGGAGCCATGACCGACGCGACCAACCCCCTCGGCGCGTTCCTGCGCGCCCGGCGCGAGCTCGTGTCCCCTGAGCAGGCCGGCATCCCGGTGACCGGGGTGCGCCGAGTCCCGGGGCTCCGTCGCGAAGAGGTCGCGATGCTGTCGGGGATCAGCAGTGAGTACTACCTCCGGCTCGAGCAGGGTCGCTACCGGAACCCGTCGGCGCAGGTGCTCGAGGCGATCGCCCGGGTCTTGCAGCTCGACGACGAGACCACCGCGTACCTGCTGGGACTCGTCGTCTCGCAGCCCAGGACTGCGCGTCGTCGCGCGGCGCGGGAAGTGGTGCCGGCGAGCCTCCGATCGTTCGTCGACGGCCTCGGCAGCCCCGCGTTCATCGAGGGCCGCTACCTCGATGTGCTCGCCGCGAACCCGCTCGCCACTGCGTTGTCACCACGCCTCGTCGTCGGGGCGAACCGGCTCCGCGACGTCTTCCTCGACGCGGAGGAACGGGCACTGTTCGTCGACTGGGAGGCTGCGACCGAGGGACTCGTGGCGTCGTTCCGCCAGTCCGTCGGGAACTCGATCGACGATCCACGGTGTGTCGAGCTCGTCGGGCAGCTGTCGATCGCGAGTCCTCGGTTCCAGCGGCTCTGGGGACGGCACGACATCGGCGGGCGCCGTGGCGCGCTGATGCGGTTCGACCACCCGGTCGTCGGCGAGATCAGCCTGCACCGGGAGAAGCTCGTGCCCGCCGAGGCGCAGAACCTCACCGTAGCGGTCTACCACGCCGAAGCGGGCAGCACCGATGCCGACAAGCTGGCGCTCCTCGCTGCTGCTGCCCAGGCGGTCGTCGGGTCCTGATCAGTCCTGCTCGGCGAGGTACTCGTGCCGGAACCCTTCCACGCTCGCTGCGATGTGCTCGTAGTCACGATCAGCGCTCAGGACAGTTGCCCCGTTGCAGACCGCATACGCCGCGATGTGCACGTCGACCGGGCCAGCGCCCCGCACGAATCCGTTGCTCCAGAGTGCGCTCTGGATGGCGGTCACGTCGTCGACGTCGGGGTGGATCGATGCTTCGAGGAAGGCGTCCATGTCGGCGCAGTGGTCGCCGTGATCCGCGCTCGATCTCGCCGAGTGGCAGTACTCCAAGACCTGCGGCGGGCAGGTCACGATCAGGTCCTGGGTCGCGATCGCGCGGAGCCGCTCGGCGATGACCGGCGAGCGTCCCGCTTTCCACCAGACGGAGTTGTCGACGATGTAGGTCGCCATCAGGGGTGGAGTTCGTCCGCCGCGGTGGGGTCTTCCGCGAAGTCCCGGGCGATGATGCGCTCGACTGCTGCAGGCTGACGACGGACCGCGATGAGCGTCTCGAGTGCACGCTGGACGACTTCTCGGTTGGAGCGAGCGCCGGTCAGCTGTTTGGCGTCATCGAGCAGGCGTTGGTCCAGATCGATCGTGGTGACTGCCATGATGAGCTCCTCGCCGTTTGTATAAGCGAGTATATAGACGAAGGCGTGATCAGAACAGGGTCGCCGGCGGGGTCGCCTCGGGCAGCGGAGCAGGCTCGCTGACCTCGACGCCGGGCCACCCCGGGCCGTGCGGGACCTCGGTGTGGTTCTGGTAGGCGGTCGCTGCGCCACGAGCACGGACGTCGGCGGCCTCGTTCATCTCGTGGCCGACGTGGCCGCGCACCCACTCGAAGGTGACCTTGCGGCCCTGGAGTTCCTCGTCGAGCTCCTTGATGATCTCCACGTTCATCACGGGCTTGCCGTCGGCCTTCCGCCAGCCCTTCCGCTTCCACCCTGCGAGCCATTCCGTGCAGGCCTTGATGGCGTACTGGCTGTCGCAGAGGATGTGCAGCGGCTCGCCGGAGTCCTTCGTGGCACGGAGGAGCTGCAGCACGGCGGTGAGCTCACCGATGTTGTTCGTGGCCTTCGGCCAGCCACCGGCGGCCCACCGGTCGTCGTCGACGTACCAGGCCCAGCCCGCCGGGCCGGGGTTGCCGAGGGCGGAGCCGTCTGCGGCAGCGACGATCGTCACGAGGTACCTCCTGGGTGGGGCGAGTTCGAGGTCAACCGTAACGGAACGCCGGGAACCGCCAGCACCCCTGGGTACGGTGCACTGCATGCCGATCCCATGGATGGAACGCACCGGTCGGACTCCCGGAGGAGTCATCGGAGCGTGGTTCAACGTCGTCGTGTGCGCCGGTCTGGTGGTCGCACTCCCCGTGATCACGTTGACGCAAGGTCACGACCTCGCACACATCGCGTTCGCGGTGTTCCTCACGGCGATCGCGGTCACCCTGGAGGTCGTGTTCATCCGGAACCTGCGGCAGCAGCTCGCCAGGAGGCGCGGTCGGTGACCCCGGGGATCTGGTTCGGCATCGGGGCGGTGGTGGTCGCGCTCTGGGGCATCACGATCGCGGTGTTCAACCGTTGGGCGCAGTCCATCGGCGGCGACGAGTTCATGAACGGCCGACCGATCACCCCGCGGTTCGTGCGGGTCATCGGGATCTTCCTCGCCGTCATCGGGACGGTCATCGCCGTCTTGGCGTTCTCCGGCATGCTGCCAGAGCGCTGACATCGGCCGAGGAGCCCGCCAGGTACCGCGGGCTACCGTCACGGACATGAGCAACGACGACACCGCGTACAGCCCGTCGAGTGAGCGCGAGACCGAGGCGTCGCAGCACCTGCAGCGCGACGACGACGACCTGCGTGCGGACGGCATCGACCCCTCGAAGGTCACCGCGGCACCGGGCACCGGCGGTGCGGACGACGCCGGCGACGTCGAGCCGGCCCCGGAGGACCTGCACCTGCCGTGGCAGTCCGAGGACGACCGCCGCGGCTAGGACACCGAGTCGGGGTGCGACCCCGTCCGCTCGCCCGTTTCCAACCCGGCGATCGCCGCGAGCTCCTCGTCTGACAGCACGAAGCCGTCCACGTCGATGTTCGACGCGATCCGCGACGGCGTGACCGACTTCGGCAGCACCACGACGCCCTGCTGCACGTTCCACCGCACGAGGACCTGTGCCACGCTCACCCCGTGCGCCGACGCGATCCCCGCCAGCACCGGTTCGTCCATGAGGCGCCCGCGACCGAGCGGCGACCAGGCTTCCGTCACGATGTCGTGCTGCTCGTGGAACGCGATGAGCTCCCGCTGCGGCAGCCACGGGTGTCGCTCGACCTGGTTCACCGCGGGGACCTCACCGGTCTCCGCGATGATCCGCTCCAGGTGCGGCACCTGGAAGTTCGAGACACCGACGCTGCGCGCCCGCCCGGACTCACACAGCTCGACGAGGGTGCGCCACGTCTCGACGTAGCGGTCGTTCGCCGCGGCCGGCCAGTGGATCAGGTACAGGTCCACCGTGTCGAGCCCGAGCCGGTCGAGGCTGGCGTCGAACGCGCGCAGGGTCGCGTCACGCCCCTGGTTGCTGTTCCACACCTTGGTGGTCACGAAGACGTCGTCACGGTCCAGCCGGGAGGCCCGGATCGCCTTCCCGACGCCCGTCTCGTTGCCGTACATCTCGGCGGTGTCGACGTGGCGGTATCCACTGTCGAGTGCGGTTCCGACCGCGGTCTCGGCTTCGGCGTCGTCGACCTTGTACACGCCGAACCCGATGGCGGGGACGGAGCGACCGTCGCGGAGGGGGATGGAGGTGACCATGCGTCCATCCTGCCGGTCGAGGCGGGGCTGAGCCGAGCCTCCAGTCCGTTCGTGGAGAGCCGGGCCGGCGCGCGTCGCTGTGGAGGACGCACGTTCCGACCCACAACGCCCGCGATAGGAGGTCGAATCGCGCGTAGGAGGGCGGAAGTTCCGACCGACTACGCGCGATTCCGCTTCCTACGCGCGAAACGGCCCACCGACGGGGACGGGGACGCGGCCGGGGACGAGACGGAGCGGGACAGGGCAGCGGGCACCGCCCCTACGTCGGGATGTTCACCGGCTCGGTGTCGGGGATGGGGCTCGCGTCGCGACCACGCAGGTCGGGGAGCCACCGCTTCGCGAACAGCGGCAGCAGCACGCCCACGAAGGCCGCAGCCGCCCCGACGAGCATGCCGCCCGTCGCGCCGTGCAGGTCGATGAGGAACCCGGCCACAGCGGAACCGAGCGCAGCGCCGATGAGCTGCCCCGTCCCCATCCAGCCGTACGCCTCTGCCGTGTCCGAGAACTTCACCGTCGCCGACACCGACCCGAACATCACCGCGAGCGCCGGCGCGATCCCACCGCCCGCGATGAGGAGTGCGAACGACAGCCACCAGAACCCGGTGCCGAACGTGGCGAGTCCCAGGCCGATGAAGACGATGAGCATGCGGGTCCACAGCGTGTTCGGCGAGATCGGACGGTGGCCGAACGCCAGCCCGCCGACCAGGGAACCGATCGCGAAGATCGCCAGCACGATGCCGGCGTTCGGGCTGCCCTCGCCGAACGCGCTGGTGACGCCGGCCTCGACCGCGGCGCACGCACCGATGAGGAGCATGCCGGTCAGGGTGGCGACCACGACCGACGGGCGCTTGAGGACCACGCCGAACGCGCGCTTCGAGCGGGGGATGCGGACGCGACCGAGCTCGGGGGAGGCGATGAACCACACGCCGCCGACGACGAGGAACACCATCGCGAGGACGATCGCCTCGACCGTGCCGATCTGCGTCGCGACGAACGTGGTGATGACCGGACCGGCGACCCAGATGAGCTCCTGCGCACTCGCGTCGAGGGAGAAGAGGGGTGTGAGCTGCGTGGACGTGACCATCTTCGGGTAGATGGTGCGGACGGCCGGCTGCACGGGTGGGACCGCCAGGCCGCCGATGAAGCCGATCACGACGTAGGCCCACAGGGGCATCAGCACGAACGCGATGACGCCCATGCTGGCGAGCGCGACCAGGCTCGTGAGGATGAGGACGGGGCGCATGCCCCAGCTGCCCATCCACCGGCTGGTGAGTGGGCCGGCGATGGCCTGCCCGACGCTCGTCGTCGCGAGCACGAGACCGGCGGATCCGTACGAGTGGAACACGTGCTCGACGTGCAGCAGGTAGGCGAGCGAGAGCATCCCGAACGGGAACCTCGCCGTGAGCTGCGCCGCGATCACTCGGCCGACACCGGGGGTCTTCAGCAGGTTGCCGTACGCGCTCACGGGTCGAGTGTACGGACCGGACGGGAGGTCCGTGGGGCGTGTGTCACCCGTGTGGGGGAGGCGTCGGCCGCGACCCCGATCCGGTCCGACGGCGACACGCCGATGCGCTCATTCCACACATGTGGATCGAGGCTGTCCACCGGTGTGGGGAAATGTCGGTGGTCGGCCGCAGACTGGCGGAATCACGGGGCTCGCGGGAATCCACAGACTGTGGAGGGCGTTGTGGAGAACTACACGGCTGTAACACTTCCTCTTGTGGTCGGTGCCGTGGTCGGCCACTAGATGTAGTGTGGAGTCCATCGCAGCGGCCCCTTCCCGGACACGTCTGCGCACAGGCATCAGCACCACCTCCACAGCACGAAACCACCCAGCAAGAACCAGGGGAGATCATGGCCGTCACCGTCTACACCAAGCCGTCCTGCGTCCAGTGCACCGCGACGTACCGGGCCCTCGACAACAAGGGCATCCAGTACGAAGTGCACGACGTCTCGACGGACGAAGCAGCGCTCGAGCACGTCAAGAGCCTCGGCTACCTGCAGGCCCCCGTCGTCGTCACCGACGACGACCACTGGTCGGGCTTCCGCCCCGACAAGATCGCGACCCTCAGCGCCGAACTGGCGTAGTCCGCCGGATGGTCGATCCGAGTCCGCTCAGGAGGCTCGGATCACCACCCGCAGACACCCTCCGGTCCGTCAGTTACGCACCTTCTCCAAGAGGAGCGCACCATGAGCCGACTCGTCTACTTTTCGAGCGTGTCCGGGTACACCGCACGCTTCATCGAGAAGCTCGGTCGCGATGCTGACCGGATCCCGCTCTACCCGAGCGAACCGTTCCTCCACGTGGACGAACCGTACGTCCTCGTGCTGCCCACCTACGGGGGCGGCAACGGCGACGGGGCGGTCCCCAAGCAGGTCATCAAGTTCCTCAACGACGAACGCAACCGGTCACTGATCCGGGGAGTCATCGTCGGCGGCAACACGAACTTCGGCGAGGCGTACGGCCTCGCAGGGGACGTCATCGCACAGAAGTGCCACGTCCCCGTGCTCTATCGATTCGAACTCTTCGGAACGCCTGACGACGTGCAGGCGGTCAACTCAGGATTGGATGCATTTTGGACGCAGCAGTTGCAGACGTCGATCTGACGTCGCCGACGACGGGGATGGACTACCACTCCCTCAACGCGATGCTCAACCTCTACGACGCGGACGGCAACATCCAGTTCGACAAGGACCGGGAAGCCGCCAAGCAGTTCTTCCTGCAGCACGTCAACCAGAACACCGTCTTCTTCCACAACCTGAAGGAGCGGCTGGACTACCTGGTCGAGAACGAGTACTACGAGCAGGCGACGATCGACCAGTACTCGCTGGACTTCATCCAGAAGCTCAACGACCTGGCCTACTCGAAGAAGTTCCGGTTCCAGACCTTCCTCGGTGCGTTCAAGTACTACACGAGCTACACGCTCAAGACGTTCGACGGCAAGCGCTACCTCGAGCGCTTCGAGGACCGCGTCGTGATGACCGCCCTCGGCCTCGCACAGGGCAACGAGCAGCTCGCGATCGACCTCGTCGAGGAGATCATCGCCGGCCGCTTCCAGCCCGCGACCCCGACGTTCCTCAACACCGCGAAGGCCCAGCGCGGTGAGCTCGTCTCCTGCTTCCTCCTCCGCATCGAGGACAACATGGAGTCGATCTCGCGCGGCATCAACTCCTCGCTGCAGCTCTCGAAGCGCGGCGGCGGCGTGGCCCTGCTGCTCTCCAACATCCGTGAGGCCGGCGCCCCGATCAAGCAGATCGAGAACCAGTCCTCCGGCATCATCCCCGTGATGAAGCTGCTGGAAGACTCCTTCTCGTACGCCAACCAGCTCGGTGCCCGCCAGGGTGCCGGTGCCGTGTACCTCTCGGCGCACCACCCGGACATCATGCGGTTCCTCGACACCAAGCGCGAGAACGCCGACGAGAAGATCCGCATCAAGACGCTGTCCCTCGGCGTCGTCGTGCCGGACATCACGTTCGAGCTCGCGAAGAACAACGAGGACATGTACCTCTTCTCGCCGTACGACGTCGAGAAGGTCTACGGCGTCCCGTTCGGTGACGTCCCGATCTCCGAGAAGTACCGCGAAATGGTCGACGACTCGCGCATCAAGAAGACGAAGATCAAGGCGCGCGACTTCTTCCAGACCATCGCGGAGATCCAGTTCGAGTCGGGCTACCCGTACATCGTGTTCGAGGACACGGTGAACAAGGCCAATCCGATCAAGGGCCGGATCAACATGTCCAACCTCTGCTCGGAGATCCTGCAGGTCAACACGCCGACGACCTTCAACGAGGACCTCTCCTACAAGGAGATCGGCAAGGACATCTCCTGCAACCTCGGCTCGTTGAACATCGCGCTGACGATGGACTCGCCGGACTTCGGCAAGACCATCGAGACCGCCATCCGCGGCCTGACCTCGGTCTCGCAGATGTCGCACATCAACTCGGTGCGCAGTGTCGAGGACGGCAACGACAAGTCGCACGCCATCGGCCTCGGCCAGATGAACCTGCACGGCTACCTCGCTCGTGAGCGCGTGTACTACGGCTCCGAAGAGGGCATCGACTTCACGAACATCTACTTCTACACGGTGCTGTTCCACGCCCTGCGCGCCTCGAACAACATCGCGATCGAGACGGGGGAGACCTTCGACGGTTTCCGCGACTCGAAGTACGCGTCGGGTGAGTTCTTCGACAAGTACACCGACGCCGTCTGGGCACCCGCGACCTCGCGCGTCGAGTCGCTGTTCGCTGGCGCCGGTATCGCGATCCCCACGCAGGACGACTGGAAGGCGCTGAAGGCGTCCATCCAGGAGCACGGCATCTACAACCAGAACCTGCAGGCCGTCCCGCCGACCGGTTCGATCTCGTACATCAACCACTCGACGTCGTCGATCCACCCGATCGCGTCGAAGATCGAGATCCGCAAGGAAGGCAAGCTCGGTCGCGTCTACTACCCGGCGCCGTTCATGACGAACGACAACCTGGACTACTACCAGGACGCGTACGAGATCGGTGCCGAGAAGATCATCGACACGTACGCCGCGGCAACGCAGCACGTGGACCAGGGCCTGTCCCTGACGCTGTTCTTCAAGGACACGGCCACCACGCGTGACATCAACAAGGCGCAGATCTACGCATGGCGCAAGGGCATCAAGACGATCTACTACATCCGTCTCCGCCAGCTGGCGCTCGAGGGCACCGAGGTCGAGGGCTGCGTGAGCTGTATGCTCTAAGGCTTCCGCCCTTTTCCTGGAGGCGCGGTGCCAGCCCGCACCGTGCCTCCAGGCACAAAAAAGTCGAGGCCGACTCCTGGAAGAGCCGGCCTCGATAGCCCCGGCAAGCGGGACTCCAATGCACTTGGATCCACCACGCTACACGGGTCAGCGCTCACGGACAACGTGAGGCCCGGCCGAGGCGCTACCCGAAAGGGAGCCCATCGTGGCACAAAAAGTAAACAGGGATGCTGGATCTGGGCAGTTCGTCTCGCCCTCCGTGGCCGTGCGTCGGCCTACGACAACGACCACTGAGCGAGTGGGCGCCGGGACCAGCAACGACCGTCCGGTGTACCGGTCGGCCGCCACTGGGGAGTTCGTGACAGCTGCTTTCGCAGATCGCAACCCCACTCGCACGATCCGTCAGTGGGTCTAGCGAGACCTGGGGTGGGGCCCGAGGAACCTCGGGTCCCACCCACCATCCGACGCCCGCCGCAATCTCACTCTTAGGAAGTCACGTTGGTCGAGAAGCTCAAGCTCATCGATCGGGTCCAGGCCATCAACTGGAACCGTATCCAGGACGACAAGGACGTCGAGGTCTGGAACCGCCTCGTCAACAACTTCTGGCTGCCCGAGAAGGTGCCGCTGTCGAACGACGTCCAGTCGTGGAACACGCTGACGCCGGCCGAGCAAACCCTCACCATGCGCGTGTTCACCGGCCTGACGCTCCTGGACACCATCCAGGGCACCGTCGGCGCCGTTTCGCTGATCCCCGACGCGATCACCCCGCACGAAGAAGCGGTCTACACGAACATCGCGTTCATGGAGTCGGTGCACGCCAAGAGCTACTCGTCGATCTTCTCGACCCTCGCGTCGACGCCCGAGATCGACGAGGCCTTCCGCTGGTCCGAGGAGAACCCGAACCTGCAGAAGAAGGCGTCCATCGTGATGGACTATTACCAGGGCGACAACCCGCTGAAGCGCAAGGTCGCCTCGACGCTGCTCGAGTCGTTCCTGTTCTACTCGGGCTTCTACCTGCCGATGCACTGGTCCTCGCGTGCGAAGCTCACCAACACCGCCGACCTGATCCGCCTGATCATCCGCGACGAAGCCGTCCACGGGTACTACATCGGGTACAAGTTCCAGAAGGGGCTCGAGCAGGCCACCCAGGCGGAGCGCGACGAGCTGAAGGACTACACGTTCTCGCTGCTGTTCGAGCTGTACGAGAACGAGGCGCAGTACACGCAGGACCTCTACGACCAGGTCGGGCTGACCGAGGACGTCAAGAAGTTCCTGCACTACAACGCCAACAAGGCCCTCATGAACCTGGGCTACGAGCCGATGTTCCCGAAGAACATCACGGACGTGAACCCGGCGATCCTCTCGGCGCTGTCGCCCAACGCCGACGAGAACCACGACTTCTTCTCGGGGTCGGGGTCGTCGTACGTGATCGGGAAGGCCGTGAACACGGAGGACGAGGACTGGGACTTCTGAGTCTGGTCTGATCCACGAGGGCGCCCCGTTGGCTTCGGCCGGCGGGGCGTTTCTCATTCTGTCGAACTCATCGGCGAGTGTCCGGATGGCGGCCCATCATCGCGACTCGATTCGGACGGGCTATCTGGGACGCGCGGTCCACTTCGTTAGCTGCCTGCCCGGTGGGGTCTGTTGCGGGACCGGCTATAGGACACATAGTCGGGCCTATGAAGCGTAGCTTCGGCTCATGTTCGCAGCAGGGGCAGAGGGTTGGTGGTGGGCCCTGCTCATCTTGCCGGTCGTCGTAGCAATCGGCTTCTACCGGGATCGCCGCAATCGGCGGAAGTGACCTCTGGGCGATCGTCTATCGGACGGCTTCCAGGGTGCCCGCAAGCACTGTTGGGACCTATCCGTCTTCTTGAGTGGTCACTGATCGCTGTATAGTCACTGCATGCTGACCATCGCTTCGCGGCTTGACGTGATGACCCGTCTCGGACGTGCCCTGGCCGATCCGACCCGGGCCCGAATCTTGCTTCGGCTGCTGGACGAGCCCGGGTACCCGGCCCGTCTCGCGGAGGAGTTGGAACTGACCCGCACCAACGTGTCGAACCATCTTGCGTGTCTCCGCGGCTGCGGGATCGTCGTCGCCGTCCCAGAGGGGCGAAGCACCCGGTACGAGATCGCGGACCCGCACCTCACCCGAGCGTTGGACGCCCTGGTCGACGTCGTTCTCGCCGTCGACGACGGTGCTGAGTGCACGGATGAAGGCTGCGACATCCCGCTGTGCTGCGGAGCCGGCGCATGAGCGCCACCGTGCAGCTCGCCGCTTCCCTGTCGGCCGCGCGCCGGAGCGTGTTGCAGCGACGGGTGCGGTGGATCGTTGCCGCGACGATCACCTACAACGTGATCGAAGCCATGATCGCGATCGCCGCCGGCACGGTGGCGTCCTCCACGGCGCTGATCGGGTTCGGTCTCGACTCCATTGTGGAAGTGCTCTCTGCTGCGGCTGTAGCGTGGCAGTTCTCCGGCCGCAACCCGGAGGCGCGCGAGCGCACCGCGTTGAAGGTCATCGCGGTGTCGTTCTTCGGTCTCGCGCTGTACGTCACCGTCGACGCCGGCCTCACCTTCGCGGGACTCCGCGAGCCCGAGCACAGCACCGTTGGCATCGTCCTCGCTGCGGTGAGCCTCGCCGTGATGCCGTTCCTCAGCCTGCTGGAAAGGCGCACCGGGAAGGAACTTGGCTCCGCGTCCGCGATCGCTGACTCGAAGCAGACCCTCGTGTGCAGCTACCTGTCCGCCGCGGTCCTGATTGGCTTGCTGCTGAACACGCTCTTTGGGTGGGCTTGGGCTGACCCGGTTGCGGGCCTGGTCGTGGTGGTCTTCGCGGTCCGGGAGGGCTTGGAGGCCTGGCGCGGCGACGCGTGCAAGCAGCCCGTGTCGGCACTGACCGGTGAGCGCACCGTCGACGCGTGCGACTGCTGCTGACCGGCTGGGCTCCTGGTGCAGCTCGGGGAGCGGTTCCTGCTCGACTGGTTCGAGTTCGAGGCTGTCGCGGACGGGTACCGGCTCTGGTCTGCGGACGATCGAGAGCCCATCGCGGATGTCGAGGCGCTACCGGAGCAGTGCCAGGTGTGCATGCTCCGGTCGGGGCTCCGGTTCCGGTGCGACAGCCTCGATGACGTCGAGTGGCGGGTCGGCGCGTGTCGCCTGCTCGGGCTGTAGCAGTCCAGGCAGCCCGTCGCGCGGCCCATCTGTCTAGGAAGACGGGCCATTGGTGCTTGCAATCTCACATGGGGCACCCCTATCGATACAACTCAAGGTAGAGCTCTCCTTCCCGAATGAGGGTTGGCGTTTTTTCGGCGGCTACTTCTTCCCGAGGCGGGCTCGTCGCAGTTCTGCGACGATGCGTGCCCGCTCAGGGTCCTTGGCCAGCGTGCGGTCGTCAACGACGTCCACGATGTGCTTGATCAGCTCCACAACCTGCTTGCGCACGAGGAAGCCGAGCACGGCGAAGACGACCGTGATGACGCTGGTCACGATGGTGCCGCCGAAGGCCGTCAGCATGTCCACCGTGGTGTCGGTGATGGGCATGTTGCCTCCTTCGGGTTTGGCCGTATGGCCAGCCCGCCCGTCGTGGGCGGGGGTCTAGAGCGTCGGCAGCCGACGCGAGCGCCCGGTGGGCGCGCAGAGGCCCTATCCCCGGAGCGAGCGGTCTGGTGTGCGCTCCGGGCGTGAGGGCATGGAAAAGGCCGGCCCTGACGGGTCCGGCCTGTTCGTGGTGCTCGGGTGCTGCGCTGAGGGCAGAGTCGTATCGAGCGGTTCCAGCCTACGGTTCGGGCCGGACATGACGAAAGCCAGTCCGATGGACTGGCTTTTTGCGCGCACTAATGACGCGTGCCATAGCATAGCGGGTTTTGGAATATACCTGCAAGCATGCGGATCGGGGCGTGCCGCTCCTGCTCAGGAGCTGGCGTGCGTGCTTCGGCGTTCGACGAGGACGTTGTCGCGCCACTGCCCGGCCCACGGCCCGAATGTCATGAGGCCGATGCGTTCGCGGGTGCCGAGTTCGCGGAACCCGTGTTGGGCGTGGAGGGCGCGGGAGGCGGTGTTCTCGGGGAAGATCCCGGACTGGATGGTCCAGATGCCGGCGGCCTCGGTCGACGCGACCAGGGCGTCGAGGAGCAGGTGTCCAACACCGCGACCACGCGCTGCGGCGGCGACGTACACGGAGTGCTCGACGACGCCCCGGTACACCGGCCGGGTGGAGGTCGGGGAGACCGCCACCCAGCCGAGGACCTCGTCACCGTCGGCTGCGACGAACCGATGCTCGGTCAGCTTCCCGGCGTCGAACGCTTCCCAGGTCGGCGGTTCCGCCTCGAACGTGGCGTTCCCGGTGGCGATGCCCTCTCGGTAGATCGCCTCGACACTGGGCCAGTCGGCGGCGGTCATCGGCCGCACGGTGACCTTCGGGTCGGTCAAGGGTGGAGTAATTCGTCTTGGATGCGGGCGGTGACGGCGTCGCGCATGGGGCGGACGTCGTCGGGGGACCAGGAGTCCGGGTCCGGGAACGACCACTGCAACACCTTCCCACGGGGCGTCGCGGGCAGGTCGAGTCCCTGCTTCATGAGCACGACCACGTCGGCTTCGTCCAGCAGTTCGGGCGTGACCTTCCGCGGGGTGCGATCGCTGATGTCGAGGCCGAGTTCCGCAACGGTCGCGGCGATCGACGGGTTCACCTCGTCTGCGGGTGCGATTCCTGCGGAGATTGCGGTGTAGCGGTCGTCGGCGGCGAGTTCGAGGAGAGCGGCGCCGAGTTGGGAGCGGCCGGCGTTGTGCTTGCAGATGAACAGCACGGTGGGCTTGTCGGTCATGGGTCCGGTTCAGTTCGTGCAGCAGGAGCTGCTGGCGGGCGGCGCGGCCGGTGCAGGTGCGGCGCAGCACGACGAGTCCTCGGACGCCTCGGTCGTGGTTGCGGGCACGTCGCATGAAGATGAGCCGCCGACGCCAGTGGAGCAGACGCCGGTCTCGGGCAGGACCAGTTCCACCTGCCGAGCCGCATGGTGGTCACCGGCGAGTTCTGCGGCGATGGAGCGGACCTGCTCGTAGCCGGTGAGGAGCAGGAACGTGGGGGCGCGGCCGTAGGACTTCATGCCGGCGATGAAGAAGTTCGGCTCCGGGTGCGCCAGCTCTGCGACACCGTGCGGAGGGACGGAGCCGCAGGAGTGCAGGTTCGGGTCGATCAGCGGCGCGAGCGCCCGGGGTGCTTCGACGATGTCGTCGAGGCCCAGGCGGATCTCGCGGAGCATGTCGAGGTCGGGCCGGAACCCCGTCGCGTTCACCACAACATCAACCGTCACCGTGAACGCCCCGCCGGCACGGCGGCCGGTAACGGCAACCTGGTCACCGTCGGGACGGACGTCGTCGATCTCGAACGAGGCGAGCTGCTCGACCTGGCCGGACTCGACGAGGCCGTGCACGTTCGAGCCGAGCTGCCCGCGGGCAGCGAGCCCGTCGGCGGCATCCGCGCGGAGACGGGCGGTGCCGGCGTTCCGGATCGCCCACAGCAGCGTCGTGCCGGGTTCGTCCTTGGCGAGCGCGGCGAGCTTGATGAGCGTGTTCGCGGCAGAGTGCCCGGCCCCGACGACGAGGACCCGCTTCCCGGCGAACCGTGCCCGGTCCGCACCAAGCACGTCCGGGAGAGCGTGCATCACCCGGTCCCCGAGGTCCGCTGCGGGTGCGAGGCCGGCGGCGGTGAGCGGGTTTGGCGACGTGTACGTGCCGGAGGTGTCGATGACGGCGCGGGCGGTGACGTCCTCGACGCCGTCAGTGGTGTGGAGGCGGAGGAGGAACGGGGTGTCGGCTCGGCCGGTGGAGCGGGTGCGGTCCATGCCCTGCCGGGACACGCCGTCGACGCGGACGCCGTACCGGATCACCGGGGCTAGCTCCGGTGTCTGGGCGAGCGGTTCGAGGTACTGGGCGATGAGGTCGTGCCCGGTCGGCAGCGACGACCGGCGGGGCTCGGTCCAGCCGGTGGGTTCGAGGAGCCGGCGGGCGGCGTCGTCGATGACGTACCGCCACGGGGAGAACAGCCTGGTGTGCCCCCACGCGCGAACACTTGTGCCGACCTGGTCGCCGGCTTCGTAGACGACGACGGGGAGTCCCTGCTCGAGGAGGTGCGCGGCGGCGGCGAGCCCGACGGGGCCGGCGCCGATGACGGCGACGGGCAGCCCGGTGAGGCGGTCCGCGTCGGTCCGGGGCGGCACGGTGAGGGTGAGGGTCATGGTTGTGGTCCTTCCGGTGGTTAGGCGGATGCTTCGGTGGGCAGCAGCTCGGCCAGGAGCGCTTGCACGCGGGTCTTGATCTCGTCGCGGATGGGTCGGACGTCGTCGATGCCCTTCCCGGCGGGGTCGGTGAGGTCCCAGTCCTCGTACCGCTTGCCGGGGAAGATCGGGCACGCGTCGCCGCAGCCCATCGTGATGACCGCGTCGGACTCGCGGACGGCGTCGGTGGTGAGGATCTTCGGCTGGTTCCCGGCGATGTCGACGCCGTCCTCCGCCATCGCCTGGATCGCGATCGGGTTGATCTGGTCCTTCGGGGCGGAGCCTGCGGAGAGGACCTGGACGCGGTCGCCGCCGAGGGCCTGGGCGTAGCCGGCGGCCATCTGGGAGCGGCCTGCGTTGTGGACGCAGACGAACAGGATCGTGGGGGTCGCGGTCATGGTGGTGCTTTCGGTTCGGGTGGTCATCGGATGAGGGTGAGCCAGCCGGCGAGGGCGGCGAGTGTGATGGCGAGGACGGGGACGGTGAGGACGATGCCGGTGCGGAAGTACTGTCCCCAGCCGATGTGGATGCCCTTCCGGTCGAGCACGTGCAGCCACAGCAGCGTTGCCAGCGACCCGATCGGGGTGATCTTCGGGCCGAGGTCGGAGCCGATGACGTTGGCGTAGATCATCACCTCGTGGGTCAGGCCGGTCGCGCCGGCGCCGCCGATCGCGAGGGCGGCGATGAGGACGGTTGGCATGTTGTTCATCAGCGACGCGAGGATCGCGATCACGAACCCGACCCCGAGCGCGGTGACGAGGACCCCGTGGTCACCGAACACGTCGAACAGGCGTGCGAGGTAGTCGGTGAGGCCCTGGTTTTGCAGCCCGTACACGACGAGGTACATGCCGATCGAGAACAGCACGATCTGCCACGGTGCCTCTCGGATCGTCTTCCACACCGGAATCACCCGCCCCGACCTACCACTGCTCCCACCACTGCCGGTGGTGATGGTGGCGGTGCTTGCGGTGGTGACGAGGACCGGGGACGCGGTCTGGCGGGCGAAGAGGAACGCGGGTTGCCGGGCGGCGACGAGGACGATCACTACCGCGCCGACACCCGCGACGGCGGCGAGGGGCACTCCGAGCGGGTCGGCGGCGAAGTAGCCGACCAGCAGCACGGCGAGGACCACCCAGCCGGCGCGGAACGTCGCCCGGTCTTTCACCGCGGCGGCGGGCCGGGTGAGCGCGAGGACGTCGTACCGCTTCGGGATCGACCGGCCGAAGTGCGCCAGCAGCATCCCGAGGGACGCCAGCACGGACACGATGCCGACGGGCACCATGACGGCGGCGTACTCGGCGAACCCGAGGCCGAAGTAGTCGGCGGAGACGATGTTGACCAGGTTCGACACCACCAGCGGCAGGCTGCCGGTGTCGGCGATGAACCCGGTGGCGAGGATGAACCCCAGCGCCGCCTTCGCCGGCATGTTCAACGCGCGGAGCATCCCGACCACGATCGGGGTGAGGATCAGCGCGGCCCCGTCGTTGGCGAACACGGCCGCGATGACCGCGCCGAGGCCGACGATCAGCACGAACAGCAGCAGCCCGTTCCCGCGACCCCACCTGGCCACGTGGAGCGCGGCCCACTCGAAGAACCCGGCCTCGTCGAGGATCAACGAGATCAGCACCACCGCGACGAACGTCAGCGTCGCGTTCCACACGATCCCAACTACCGTCGGCACGTCACCCAGCCCCACGACCGTGGTCGCGAGGGCGATGACCGCGCCGATGAGCGCGGTGTAGCCGATCGGGAAGCCCTTGGGCTGCCAGATCACCACCACGAGCGTCGCGACGAAGATCACCGCAGAAAGAATTGCCAGCACCATCAGCCGCCCACCTTGGCTGGGTTCGCGGCCGCCGCGGCGCGTTCCCAGCCCTGCGCAGCGACCTGCACGGCATCCCACGGGGACCCGAACGGCGGCGTGTAGGAGAGGTCCAAGTCGATCACGTCGTCGACGGTGAATCCCGCGTGGAGGGCGGTGGCGAAGGTGTCGATGCGCTTGCTGATCTCCGCGGACCGTTCCCCGACGATCTGCGCCCCGAGGAGCCGTCCGGACGTGTGATCGCCGGTGACGCTGATCGTCAGCGGCACCGCACCCGGGTAGTACCGCTTGTGGTCGTCCGCGACCGTCACCCGGGTCAGCGGGGACACGTCCAGCGGGGCGGTTTCGTGGTGGCGGAGGCCGGTGCGGGCGGCGACGAGGTCGAACACCTTCACCACCTGCGTCCCGACGGAACCGGCGAAGACCCTGCTGCCGCCGAGCATGTTCTCCCCGGCGACGCGGCCCTGCTTGTGCGCGGTTGTCCCGAGCGGCAGCCAGGTCGTGCCGAGGAGGCGGTGGTGTGTCACGACGCAGTCGCCCGCTGCCCACACGTGCGGTACCCCGGTGCGCATCTGCTCGTCGACGACGATCGCGCCGGCCTGCCCGAGCTGCGCGCCGGCCGCGGCCGCGAGGTCCGTCACCGGCCGCACCCCGACACAGACCACGACGAGCGCGAACGTTCCGGCGGCGTCACCAGATGTGGAGCTGGTCGCGACGCTCCACTGCCCGCCGCCCGCGGGGGTGATTCCGGTGACGGTCGCTCCGGTCAGCACGCTTGCGCCGTGCCGGCGGACCTCCGCGGTGACCAGGGACCCGAGTTCCGGGTCGAGGGTGGAGAGCACTTCCGGGCCGCGCTGAATCAGCGTCGTGTCGAACCCGCGGGCGACAAGGCCTTCGGTCATCTCGAGGCCGATGTAGCCGGCGCCGACGACCGCGACACGGCTACCGGCAGGCAGGAGCTCCAGGGCGGCGACGACCTGCTCGGCGTCGGTCATCGAGTGCAGCAGGTGGATGCCGGGCTCTCCGAAGGGGATCCGGGCCGGGCGGACCGGCTCGGCGCCGGTCCCGATCAGCAGTTCGTCGTAGGCGATCTGCTCCTCACCAGCCGGTCCGGTGACGGACAGCAGCTGGCGGTCGACGTCGACGGCGGAGGCCCACGTCGAGGAGCGGACCGTCATGCCGGCGGCTTCGAGGTCGGCGCGGGTGCGGTGCGCGAGGGACGCTTCCGTGGCGACGTCGCCGGAGACCCAGTACGGGATGCCGCAGATGGAGAAGTTCGGGAACTCGTCCGCGAGGACCACCGTCACGTCGGTGGTCGGGTCCAGCTCACGGGCGCGCAGCGCCGCGGCGATGCCGGCGTCACTGCCCCCAACGGCAACCAGGTGAGTCATCGAAGTTGGTCCTCTACAGATCGGACGGAAGGCGAGCAGGAACATCGAAGCACGTCGATATCGATGTTCGCAAATATAGACGTATATCGAAGAGCGTGGGATGATGGTGCGATGACGACGATCGAGCTGCTCCCCATTCAGGACGTCACCGCATGCTGTTCGCCCGTCACGACCGAGGCGATGACGCAGGAGTCCGCGGAAGTCCTCGCGAAGTCGTTGAAGGCGATCGCCGACCCGGCGCGCTTGCGGTTGATCTCGATGGTCGCCGCGCACGAGGGTGCGGAAGCGTGCGTCTGCGACCTGCAAGAACCGCTCGGCCTGTCCCAGCCCACCGTCTCGCACCACCTCAAGGTGCTCGTCGACGCCGGCATCCTGCACCGCGAGAAGCGCGGCACCTGGGCCTACTTCTCGCTCGTCCCCGGCGCGCTCGAATCGGTCGCTGCTCTACTGACCTCACCTACCCGGTGAGCGAGTCCGGCGTCCGTTAAGCGATCGGCTATCGGACACGAAACCAAGCTCGACGTGACGGTCGCAGCGCTCCGGCACTGCGCCGCGGCTCTGGGCCCCCCCCCCCGACGCTGGGTGTCTCCGGCGCCCTGTCCGGATGCAGTGCCGGCTACGGACGCGGCGCTGGTGGCTCTTTCGTCTCGCCCGTGCGAGTCGCCGTGCGGTGATGTGTCCGCTCGGTCTCCCAGGAAGCGTCGGCGCGCGCGGGAGTCTCGGTGGAGACCCGGCGTGCGTACGCGTCGACCTTCTCCTCGATGAGGGTGAGATTCTCGGTGAGGGACCGGATTCGTGTGCGGACCCGGTCGGCGTGCGCGCGGAGGAAGTCGACGCGCTCTGTGACAGTGTCCGGGCCTCGTCGCGCGAGCGTGACGTAGCGGCGCAGGTCGTCGATGTCCATACCGGTGTTCCGAAGGGCAATGCAGGTGCGAAGCCACGCGATGTCCGAGTCGGAGTAGATCCGCCGTCCTGCGCCGTCGCGCCCGACCGGGCGGATGAACAGTCCTTCGTCCTCGTAGTAGCGGAGTGTGGAAGGGGTGAGGCCAGTCGCCGCACTCACCTGTCCGATCGTGTGCGTCACGAGGACGGTGTGGGTACGAGTCGCCGCGTGTAGAAGTCAGCGAGGTGGCCGACGGCCGGGTCGACGTACTCGGGCTTGTCGTAGAGGTCGTAGTGCCCAGCACTTTCGATCACCACGAGGGGCTCCTTCGTGCGGGCGCGCTCCCAGAGCAGTAGCCCGTCGTCGTACTGCCCGGTCGAGCCGCGTCGCCCACCGACGACGACCAGCAGCGGTTGGACGAGCAGCTCCTCGACGAGATGGAAGGCGTCGAACCCAATCTGGAGGGCGGTGCTCACGAACACCATCCGGTTGCTGCGGTCCGGGTCGTAGCCGCGGGGCGTGCCGTAGTAGTCCACCGCCTGCAGGGTCTCCGGGTCCGTGACCCCGACGGCAACGGCATCCGCCGGGGTGTCCGGGATCCAGGGGTCGCGGCGGATCGCGTCGCCGCGTGCCTCTGCGGTGCGTTGCGCGCCGACAGCTCGGAGTGCTCGCACGGCCCCCTCGGGGTCGCGGCCGCCGCCCTGTCGTCGCTGTCGGCCTTGGTTCACCGGGACGACGACGCCGATCGCGGCGAAGCGGTGTTCGATCTTCGCGGTGGCGACCGCGAAACCTCCGCCCGCGCAGACACCGAGGACCCCGAGTCGGTCCATGTCGACCTCGGGGCGCACGGCGAGGAAGTCCACCGCCGAACGGACGTCCTCCACCCGCGCGGACGGGTCCTCGAGGTCGCGCGGCTCTCCGTCGCTCCGCCCTTGGAACGAGGGATCGAATGTGAGCGTGATGAATCCGAGGTCCGCGAGTCGGCGGGCGTAGTTGCGGCCGACCTGCCCCTTCCGGCTGCTCCCAGGGGTGACGAGCACCACGGCAGCTCCCGACTTGGACGCCCCGCCGTCCCCCGGGAGGCGGAGATCACCCCGGATCGTGCGCCCCTGCGTCTCGAAGGCGATCGCCTCGGTCTGGTGCTCCATGATGCTGCTCCTCCACGTCGACGGCACGATACGACTTCAAGTGCACTGGAGGTCAAGCGGCATCTGTCCGCTGTGCCATCGTCCTACGGACGCGGCCGCGACAGCCGCGCACTCATCTGTATCCGTCGCCCGTATCGGTCGAGGCCGTGCTTGGCCTCGATCACGAGCAGTGACTGGTGAAACGGCGTGGCTGGTTCTTCCTTGATGAAGCCAGCCGATGCGTAGAACGGGGCGTTCCATGGCACGTCCGCATACGTGCGAAGGGAAATGTGCCTGTACCCCCGCTGGCGTGCGTGATCCTTCGCAGCTTCGACAAGCGCTCGACCCAGACCCTGCCGCGACTGCAGCGGGTCTACAGACAGCTGCTCGAGGTGACAGATGCCGCCCGTCTCCAAGACGTGAACGAAGCCGCCGACCTCACCGTCAACGTCGACGATCAGCAGGAAGCCAGGCTCAGAAAGTCGCGCGATCCCGGTGGGAGCTGCGGGCCAAGCGTCGGGATGAAGGTGATCGATGAGCAGCTGGTCGGCGTCGTTCTCAATCCGCTCGATCGCGTGCGAATCCCTCTCCTGAGCGAAGCGGATGCACCCTGCCATGCCGTAAGCGTAGGAGTTGCGCAGCGCGTCTCGGTAGCCGATCGGCTATCGAGGCGGGTTGCGCGTTCCGCGTTTCGCTGCTCGAACGGCCAACAAGATGGTGGCGCCCCAGCAGACGGCCCCCATCAGGATCAGTCCGACCCCGATCCAGATTGCGGTCGAGTCACCGGACGACGCGTTGCCGACGATCACAGCGATGCCGGTCAGGACGAAAGTTCCACTCAGCACGTCAAGTAGCACCTGAGTCCACGATCGCCCCGTTCCTTCGAGGCCGAAGGTCTCTCTTGGAGTGCGCATGACTGGAGGGTACGTAGCGTAGGCAGCCATCAGCCATTGGGACAAAGTGTTCACTAACGGTCGGTAGCTTCCGCCAATGAAGAATTTGTGGCTGTTCGCGGTCGCCGGCGTCGCGTTCCTCGTGTGTGGTGTCGTTCTCATCGTGAACGGCAGCGGTGGGTCGCTGGTCTTCGGTATTCCGCTCGTGCTCGTCGGACTCGTGTGCATCGTTCTCACCACCGTGTACCGCCGCAAGTCTGCGCGCTGAGGAGGAAGTCTCAGCAGCGGATCGGCTGTCGAGACGCGCTCGAGGCTCAAGTTGACTCGCGCGCAACAGTGACGCGGCAAGTCTCGACGAGGATGGAACTCTTCCGGCAGGATCGGGCAATACCAGTCGTGCCCAGTAGCCATCCACCACCAGGAGCCGCAGCCGAGCTCGGTCGCCAGTTCGACGAGCACGGCCGCCGCATCCTGCTGTACCTCGCGCGCCGAACCGACCTGCAGAGCGCCGAGGACATTCTCGGCGAGACGTTCGTGACCGCCCTCGTCCGGTGGGACTCGTTCGACCCAGACCGGCAGGACCCGCTGCCGTGGCTGTTCGGCATCGCGTCGAACCTGCTCCGTCGGCACTGGCGCTCCCAGCGGCGGGCGGACCGTGCCATGTCCCGCGTCGCCGTGCCCGAGCGGCTCGAGGACGACGCCGGAGATCGTCTCGACACCGAGCGCGCCGTGCGGACCGTCGTCCGTGAACTCGACCGGATGCGTCCGGCGGTCCGCGAGACCGTGCTGCTGCACGCGTGGGCGGAGCTCACCTACGAGCAGATCGCGGAGGCGACCGGCGTCCCCGTCGGCACTGTCCGCTCCCGACTGAACCGTGCCCGAACGGCCCTTCGCGCCGTGCCCGGCACAACCGACTCCCTGAACGGACCACTCCATGTCTGACGACGACTTCACTCCGCTCCGCCTGCTGCGACGCGACGTGCCGCCAGAGGCGGTCGACGCGTCGCTCGCCCGCGCCCGCGTCCGGTTCGATACGGCCGCCATGGCGACCACCGTCCGGACGGGAGGCGCGGCACCGGTCCGCACCGCGCCTCCCGTCCGGTGGGTGCGTCGTTCGCGACCCGTCCTGCTGACCGGAGCAGCGCTGGTCGTGGCCGGTGGGTTGGTCGCCACGGGTGTCGGGGTGACGCACTGGGGATCGCCCGAGTCGGCCGCAGCAGCGACGCTGCACAAGGCGGCCGCTGCCGCGGCCGCCGACCGGGCACCGGTCGGCGCGTTCACGAAGGTGGTCGAGTCGGAACTGTCGATGGTCTACGCGACGTCCGATGGCGAGCACTACGACGAGGGCTACCTGGAACCGACGACGACCACCACATGGGTCCCCGTCGACGTCTCAGGTCCCTGGGTCCGCGAGATCCGCTCCGAGGCACCGACGAAGTTCTTCGGGGGTGCTGCGGCACGTGAGGCCGCGTCCGACGACGGCGCCACAGAGCCTTCCGCCCCGGTGCGGGAACGGGGCGCCGGCGGCGACTTCGCGGTCGGCGAGCTCGGCGGCGCACAGGCCGGCACGCTCGGGGCGTCCGAGATCGCCGACCTGCCCCGTGACCCGGACGCCCTCGTCCGACGCATCGAGGCCGCTCCCCGAGCGGCGGACACGACCGACGAGTTGCACGTCTTCGACACGATCAGCGGGCTGCTCCGGACGGGGCTCGTGCCCGCCGACCTCCGCGCGACGATGTACGAGGCGCTGGCGACCCTGCCCGACGTCGTGGTCACCGAGGAACAGGTCTCGCTCGACGGCCGGCGCGGCACTGCCATCGGCCTTCCACACTGGAGCGCGACCGAGCAGCACGACGTTATCATCGACCCAGCCGACGGCGCCTACATCGGCGAACGAAGCATCCAGACCCGGCCGATCGGCAGCATCCCGGCCGGCACTGTCATCGACTCGGTCACCGTGCAGGTGACGCCGGTGGACGACCAGCCCTGACACGGAGCGTGAGGGGCCGGTGGCGCGGAGTCGAAGCGATGGGAGCCGACGCTCTCGCGACGGTCAAGCGCCCGATGGGCGATCGCTGAGCGCGACACGGCGGCGAGGGCCGAGCGGGTCAGGACGGACCGGCGATCTCCCGGAGCGCTGCGAGGTGAGCGCGCCATGCAGTTCGGCCCTCGCGTGTGAGGGTGAGCGAGGTTCGCGGCGTCTTCCCCGCGAACGCCTTCCCGACGGAGACGTACCCCGCCGTTTCGAGGAGTGCGACCTGCTTGCTCAGCGCCGAGTCCGTGACCTCGATGGCGTCTCGGACTTCGCGGAACCCCAGAGTGGTTGCACGGTCGAGTGCGGCCATGATCGAGAAGCGCACCGGGTTCTGCAGGTGGCCGTCAAGCCGGTGCCGGGGATGAACAGGCACGTGGTTCGTCGTCGTCATCGTCGTGCCTCGTAGGACGCGCAGGCCATCGTGACCACCAGGATCGCTCCGGACGTGATCCCGGACCACAGCACCGACCCGTGCACCCAGGCGACGACGGCGATCGCAGCGCCGTAGGTGACGAACCAGCTCGCGATGTAGATGGTCCATCGGCGGCTCCGCGCGAAGGCCGCTCGCCCCCGGATGGAGACCGCGAAGAAGATGATCAGCGCGAAGAAAGCGGCGAGTGTGCCGACGTAGGTGAGGCCGAATGCGGAACCGGTCGTGAGTCCCATGCCGAGGGCTCCGAACGCGGTCACCATGCCGAGCGCGAGGATGAAGGCCACGTACGGCCATCGGGTGGACTCGTGCGCTCGTCGACTGAGGCGATCGGCGGTGTCGAGAAGCGTTCGTGCCTCTGTCGGGCTGATGCTGTGCTGGTTGTCCATGATGTTCCCCTCCTGGGTTCCAACTTGGCACACACTTGCCAGAATTGCAACAGTTTGCGGGTTCCGCCCTATTCGTCTGGGTGCAGACTGCCGTCGGCGGCGCCGGTCCGCCAGGCCGTGAAGTGCACCTGGAAGCCTGAGCGTGACGGCGCACAGCACATCGGTCCAGCCGTCACGGTCGCCTCTTCGTCCAGCGGTGCGACGCGAACCAAGCGCCAGTCGCCGCCGTCGACGCGTGCGCGCACCGTGAGGGCGTTGCCGGACCGGCTGGCGCGGATGGTGACGAGTTTGCCGTGCCAGTCCGGGACCGGGGAGAGTGACCAGTCGGAGAAGACACGCGTGACGACTGCTCCGAGGCTGTTCTCACCGTCGCTCCGCTCGACGCCGGCTTTGATCCAGGTCTCCTCGTCGACGGAGACGAAGATGCCTGCCTGGTCGAACTGGTCGGTGAAGTCCAACCGGAACGTCACCTCCATGGCGGTGCCGTTCGGGAACGGTGCGAGGAGCGCGTGTTCGGTGTCGTGCACGAACCCGTACGAGGTGAGCCGCCAGGCGTCACTGCCCTCGACGGCTGTGACACGCAATCCGTCGTCCGCTGTCAGGGCTTCGACGGGCGCGTTCGTCCATGTCCCGGAACTCCAGCTGATGTCATCCATCCATCGAAGGTATCGGTGGCGCGACGCGGCATACGTCACGACGCCTCGGGTCGTCAGACCTCGCCGAGCACCTTCCGCCAGGCCGCCGTGAGCGTGGCGAATTCATCGTCGGAGACGAGGTCGCGCATCCCGGTCGCGAGCACCGCGGACCGCACGGCTTCCTCGGCGCCGGCGCGGTCTCGCAAGTGCGCGTCCGAGTGCCGCACCGCGCGCCCGGCCTCCTGCGCGGCCTCGATCTCCTCGACGCGTCCCGCTGCACCAGCGGCCTCGAGCGCGTGCTGCCACGCGGCGACGAGGTCGGCGTTCGTGACCATCCGTCCGTCGGCGCCTCCCTGGATCGCGAGCGACGCGCTCGGTTCCGGCAGCAAGATCCCCTCGTCGGCCTTCCACGTGATGTCGAGCGCCTCTGCCTCGTCGGCGGTGATCTGCCCGGCGCGGTCGATCATCGCCTGCAGCCCGGCGTTGCTGGTGGTGTCCGTCACGGTGCCCTCTCCGACCGACGCGTCCGCGTGGTCCTGTCCATCTTCCCGGCCGCCCCGCTTCCGGCGCTCAGCGATCACACATCGCGGCGCGGTGGCTGAGGCGTGTCGACCTCGTCGCCCGATGCGTGGTGCACGGCCCTGTGTGCCACTGAGGTGGACAGGAGAGCTCCGCCCACGAGCAGGACCGAGGCGACGATCACCGACGACGGCGTCCGAAGCGGGGCGATGAGGATGCTCACTGTGCACCAGACGACGGTGATCGCCCCGGAGATCAGCGTCGGACGCAGCGCGGCCTGATGCCCCACCCGCCAGGCCCGGTCGCTGGACATCGTGATCCTGGTTCGGACGCCGGCGATCGGATTCCGGTTCAGAGATCCGACAGCGGCTCGCCACGTCACCAAGGCCACGACGACCGCCGCGCCGATCTCGGCCAACAGGGCGAACACCATTGCTCCCGACACTGCCACGACGCTACCGTACTGGAATGTGAGCGGCAGAATTTCCGGCGGCCGGTGGAGAGCGAGTCTCCGGACAGTCGGCGGCTGGCGAACGGTCCGAGGACCCCGAGGGCCGTACGCTGGAGCATCGTCGCTCGAGTGGGGCAGCATCACGAAAGGGCTCGTCGGGACGACGGCTGTGATCACCCTCGAGGTCGAGCGACCGGTCGCCTACTACCTCCCCGGTGTGCCCGATGCCGCGATGACCATCGCCGATCTCGTCCACCACACCTCCGGACTGCCTCGGGTACCGGCCACGATCCGGGACAGTCTCTTCCGCGATCCGTACCGCTCGGCCGTCGGTGTTCCGCTGGACCTGGCAGCCGCGCTCCCGGTCTCGCCGCGTGGGCAGTACGTGTACTCGAACCTCGGCTACGCGCTCCTGGGCGCCGTCCTCGACGAGGTGCACGGGGACTGGCTCGCCGCGGTGCGGGAACACGTCCTGCAACCGGCGGGCATCACCTCGGCCGCGCTCGTGCCCGATCCGTCGGAGCGCGTCATGCCGAGGCTCCTCGGCTGTGCGATCCGGCCGTGGGCACTCGGAGCGTCGTCGTTCGCGGCGGCAGGTGGCGTGTGGTCGACGTTCGACGACCTCTGTCGCTACGCCGACTGGGCGCTCCAACCAGGTGCTTCACGTTCTCGCACCGTGAGTTGGCAGCGCTCGGGAGGGTCCGTCTGGATCAACGGTGAGGTTCGAACTGCGGGAGCGGTGATCGCCAGTGCGGGCGGTGTCACCGCCGTGGTCCACGCGCTCGCGAAGGTCCCGGGGGCGGCCGATCGGATCGCCGCGACGCTCGTCGAGCAGGAGGTGCGGCGCACGCGCGACGGGTGACCACGCGACCAACGCGGCCGCCCCGCGGAGTCGAGTCGAGCCTCCAGGCCGGTTCTGGAGTCAGGCAGGCGGCCCTGCTCACGCCGGCGGTGTCGTCCCCGCGCCCTCGGTGTCGTCCGCGCCCGCCGGGCCGGTCCCGGCCTGGTCGAGGTTCTCGTGTGGATCGCCCATGTCTCCGGTCGCCTTGCCTGCGGGGGACAGCCCGAAGTGCTTGCGGACGGCGTTCTCCTCGGCGAGGGACAGCGTGTTCCCGGCCCCGGGGGAGGGCGCGCCCTTGATCGCACTCTTCGTGTACCCGACGTGCAGGTCCGAGCCGTCGAACGTGGCGTCCTCGACCGGGACGAGCGTGGTGTGACCCCCGAAGAGCCCGGTCGCGACGCTGACGAACGCAGCGCTGCCGTCCGAGTCGGAGGCGAACACCTGGGCGACCTTGCCGACCGATGCGCCGTCCCTGTCCCTGAGGGTCGCGTTCTCGATCTCGTGGATCGTGCTCTTGGTGATCATGGGCGTAGTCAACGCCCTGCGCCTGGCGCTTCGCGGATGCGCACCAGCAGCACGACGTCGACCGGCGACTGCTTCGACAGCGGGACGGACTGCCCGTGCGCTCAGACGGAAGCGGAAGCGGAAGCGGAATCGGCAGCGAGCAGCGCGTCGGCCTCCCGTCGCGCTTCGCCGACGGCGTCCGCGCCGAGCCCGCACGCGCGCAGGCACGTGCCCGTGATCGCCTCACGCTGCTGCTCGTCGACGTCGCCGGTACGCCGCAGTTGGATGACCGTCTCGGCGAGCTGGATGAGGACACCACCCAGGAGCTCGGGCGGGACGGTGTTCCGGACGTCCTCGGTCGCCGCCAGTGTGCCGAGCCTGCCGTACGCGTCCTGCAGTTCCTGCCGGTCGGCGCGGAAGCCCTCGTAGCGGTCACCCTGCACCTCTGGCAGCAGGTAGAGCGTGCCGATGTTGTGGGGCGTGCGGGAGAGGGTCTCGATGTCGATGAGGACGAGGGCGGCGAGTGCTCCTGCGGCGGACACCGCGCCGGCGACGCGTTCTTCGAGGCTCCGCACCACCTCGAGGCTCGGGCGAACGGACGTGGTGAGCAGCTCGACGAGCACCTCGTCCTTGCCGGCGAAGTGGTAGTACAGCGATGCCTGCCGGATGCCGACGCGCTCGGCGATCGCCCGGGTCGAGGTGGCACTGAAGCCGTTCTCGACGAACAGGGCCGCGGCGGCGTCGAGGATCTGGTCGCGGGGGCTCATCTCGGACGCCGTGTCCGGGACGACTCGCGGTCTGCCGGGGCGGGCGGGCCGGGCATCGGAGGACATGCCCCCATCCTCGCAGCCGACCGTCACACGCGCTCCCGAGCGGCGTGCTCGCGAGCAGCGTGCTCCCGGGCAGCCTGCTCCCGGTAGGGCCGCCAGCCCCCGTGGTGCGTGATGTCCTCGGCCCCCTCGACGGCGTGGGCCTCGACCGTGAACCCGGTGACCGATGACCCGTCGTCGAGCGTCACCGATCCGATCGCCATCGGCGCGGGGAGCGCCGCGACGAACGTCCCGAACCCGGCAGCGGGGAGCCTCCAGACCTCCCCGGCGATCCCGGCGGAAGCCGCGGGAGCGGCGGGAGCGGCGGACGCGACGCTGCCTGCGCGGACCAGCCCCGGCTTCGGCGGCACCGTGTCGAGTGCGTACAGCCGGTAGTCGGAGGCGGTGCGAGCCTCCCGGACGAACGTGCCGCCCGCGGCCACGAGCTGACCGTTCAGCGGTTGGTCCCGCAGGTGCGCGCCGACGACGAGGAGGTCGACCGTCGGCGCCGCGAACGCCGCGCCGAGCGCGGCGAGCCGCCGGTCGCTGAACGCGGGTCCGGTCAGCATGACGCCGAACGGCAGTCCGTCGACGAAGCCGGCCGGTACGGCGAGGGACGCCATGTCGAGCAGGTTCGCGAAGTTCGTGTACCGGCCCATCCGACTGTTCGCGCCGATCGGGTCGGCAGCGACCTCGGCGAGGGTCGGGTGCCACGTCGTGGTGGGGGTGAGGAGCGCGGTCGTGCCGTCGAGCACCGCCCGACCAGCGGCGCCCAGTGCGTCCAGGCGTTCCTGGTCGGCGAAGAGCTCCGTGGCGGTGGGGGTCGCCCCACCGAGGACGATCGCGGCGACCGTCGGGTCCAGGTCCTCGCCGATCAGGTCGCGGTGTGCGTCGATGTGGGCGCCGACCGCCGCGTGGCGCTCGGCGACGAACGCGCCGTCGTACAGGAGCGTCGCGGCATCGAGGAGCGGCGCGATGTCGACCTCGACGACCTCGTGGCCGAGCGCGCGGAACCGATCGACCGCGCGATCGAACGCCTCGCGCCAGCCCGGTGCGAGCCCGTCGAGCTGCGACGGCAGCGGGACGGCGATGCGCGGCACGGCGGGAAGGAGCATGAGCGTACCGGCGTCGGCCCTGGCGAGCGGGTCGAGCCCGTCCGGCCCGGACATCAGCTCGACGGCCGTCCGGGCGAGGTCGAGCGACCGGGCGAAGACGGTGACGCAGTCCTGTGAGCGGCACGCCGGAACCACGCCGGTGTTCGGCACGATGCCCTTGGTGGGCTTCACGCCGACCAGGTGGTTCAGCGCAGCGGGGACCCGCCCGGACCCCGCGGTGTCGGTGCCGAGCGCGAAGTCGACGATCCCCAGGGCGACGGCGGTCGCGCTCCCGCTCGACGAGCCTCCGGAGATCCGAGTCGGGTCCCAGGCGTTCCGGACGGCGCCGAACGGCGAACGAGTGCCGACCAGACCGGTCGCGAACTGGTCGAGGTTGGTCTTCCCGACCACGACTGCGCCCGCGTTGCGGAGCCGCGCGACCGCGGTGGCGTCGACCTCGGGCGTGTACGCGTACGACCGCGAAGCCGCCGTGGTGGGCAGTCCGGCGACGTCGATGTTGTCCTTCACGGCGACGAGGAGTCCGGCGAGGGGGCGGGTCCGGTCGACGGCCTCCACCTCAGCCAGGACCGCAGCGCGGTCCCGGAGGGTGATCCACACCTCGGGACGGTCGACGGCGTCGATCCGGTCGAAGGCGGCGTGTACGCGGTCCGCGGCCGAGCCGGCGGACCCGGCGGACCCGGCGGACCCGGCGGACCCGCTCACGCTGCCGTCCCGATCGCTGCTGCCGCGATCGTCGCCGGCCCGATCGCTGCCAGGACCTGCCCGGGTGCGACCTGGTCGCCCGGCTTGATGTAGACCTCCAACACGTGTCCTTCCACGGGTGCGTGCACCATCGACTCCATCTTCATCGCCTCCACGGCCAGCAGCCGCTGGCCCTCGTCCACGCGGTCGCCCGGTCGGACGTCCACCTGCCACACCGTGGAGGTGAACGGCGCGGTCACCGCGGTCGCGCCAGCGGGCACGACCACCTCGTCGGGCAGCACCACGGCCGGTTCGTCACGGACGTCGAACTCGCCGGATGCCCGCCACCGTTCCTTCTCCTCCCCGAACGCCCGGGCCTGCTGCGCCCGGAAGTCCGCGATGGAGGCAGCGTTGTCGCTGAGGAACCGGTTGTACGACGCGATCAAGAACTCGCCGTCGACGGTCTCGAAGGACCCTCGGCCGGCGTCGGTCTCGGCGCGCAGTTCGAGCAGCTCCTCGGCGCCGACCGGGTACCACTCGATGCGGTCGAAGAACCGCAGCGCCCACGGGTCCTCCTGGAACAGGCCACCGCGGCGGAACCGGTTCCAGATCTGCACGGTGCGGCCGACGAACTGGTACCCGCCCGGCCCTTCCATGCCGTAGATGCAGAGGTAGGCGCCGCCGATGCCGACCGAGTTCTCGGCGGTCCAGGTGCGGGCCGGGTTGTACTTCGTCGTGACGAGGCGGTGCCGTGGGTCGAGTGGTGTGGCGACCGGTGCGCCGAGGTACACGTCGCCCAGGCCGAGCACGAGGTAGCTCGCGTCGAACACGGTGCGGAAGACGTCGTCCACGCTGTCGAGACCGTTGATCCGCCGGATGAACTCGATGTTCCACGGGGTCCACGGAGCGTCGTCCCGCACGCCGGCCATGTACCGCTCGATCGCGAGTCGGGTGGCCGGGTCGTCCCAGGACAGCGGCAGCCTGACGGTACGGGACGGCACGACGAGCTGGTCGGTCGGCGGGATCTCGTCCTCGAGCTCACGGAGCAGTCCCGCCATCGTGCTCGCCTTCAGGACCGACGCGTCGGTGTGCACCTGCAGCGAGCGGATGCCCGGGGTGATGTCGACGATCCCGGCCGGCGCCTCCTCCTGCAGCTTCGTCATGAGCGCGTGGACGCGCATCCGCAGGGCGATGTCGAGGGTCATGTCGCCGTACTCGACGAGGACGTTGTCGTCGCCGTCACGGCGGTAGGCGACGCCCGGTCGGGCGGGGGTCGCGTCCAGGCGCGCGATGACGCCGTCGTCGCCGTCGCCACCGGTGCGGGGAACGGCCCGGGAGGCCCGGTTCGCCTCGAGCGCGGAGGCGTCGGCTTCGCGGACGGGGACGAACCGGACCGTGTCGCCTGGTCGGAGCTGGCCCAGCTTCCACAGGTCGCCGCTGGCGACCACCGCGGGACAGACGAAGCCGCCGAGCGACGGGCCGTCCGGTCCGAGGATGATCGGGGTGTCGCCCGTGAAGTCGATCGCGCCGACCGCGTACGGGGTGTCGTGGATGTTCGAGGGGTGCAGGCCCGCCTCGCCGCCGTCGGTCCGCGCCCAGCCCGGCCGGGGGCCGATGAGTCGGATCCCGGTCCGCGCGGAGTTGTGGTGCACGGCGTAGTCGGTGGCGTAGAAGACGTCGAGGTCGGCGCGGGTGAAGAAGTCCGGCGCCGCGTGCGGCCCCTCGGTGACGGCGATCTCCCACGCGTCGGTGAGCGCGGTGCGTCGATCTGCCGGGGTCGGGCCGCCGACGAGGCCGAGGCGGGTCCCGACGGGGAACGCGGGATGCGGCGCGTCCGAGTCCGGCGACCCGGGCCGCAGGACGTCGCCGGCGAGCAGTGCACGACCGGCGTGTCCGCCGAAGCCGCCGAGCGTGAACGTCGCTGCGGAGCCGAGGTAGGTCGGGACGTCGAATCCGCCGCGGACGGCCAGGTAGCTGCGGAGTCCGGGCCCCGGGGCGGTGCCGACCGCGAGGGTCTGCCCTGCTCCGACCTCGACCGGTTCCCAGAGCGGCAACGGCTCGCCGTCGAGGGTGGCCGGCACCGGAGCGCCGGTGAGGGCGACCACACCGGCGGTCGAGAAGCGCAGGGTCGGGCCGGTCGCGGTGATCTCCAGGGCCGGAGCGCCGTCCGGGTTGCCCACGGCACGGTTCGCCTCCGCGAACGACGCGGCGTCGAAGGGCCCGCTCGGCGGGACACCGACCTGCCAGTACCCGACCCGACCCGGGAGGTCCTGGATCATCGTCATGGTGCCGGCCACCACGACGTCGATGCGTGGATCCGGGTCGTCGGTCTCGTCGAGCGTCGAGGTGGAGTGCGTGGCGGTCCGCAGCTCGAGGTCGTCGGTCAGGGAGCGCAGGAGCCCGGTGTTCGTGACGATGCCGTCGACGCGGGTGTCGGCGAGGGCGTCCCGGAGGAGGTCGAGGGCGTCGTCCCGGGTCTCCCCGGTGGCGATGACCTTCGCGAGCATCGGGTCGTAGAAGGCGGAGACGTCGGACCCGGTCTCGACCCAGCCGTCGACGCGGACGCCGTCGCGCTCGGAGAACACCGCCTGGGTGACGAGGCCGCTCGAGGGGAGCGATCCCTTGGCGGGGTCCTCGGCGTAGACGCGGGCCTCGACGGCGTGACCGGACGGGGTCCAGCTGCGGGTGAAGACATCGGCTCCGATGCCGGCCGCGCCGTCGCTCGCCAGGCGGAGCATGAGCTCGACGAGGTCGACGCCGAAGACCTCCTCGGTCACCGGGTGCTCGACCTGCAGCCGGGTGTTCACCTCGAGGAATGAGGCCTCTTCGCGGACCGGGTCGTAGACGAACTCGACGGTGCCGGCACTGCGGTACCCCACGCTCTCGGCGAGCCGACGGGCGGACGTGTGCAGAGCCTCCCGGACGTGCCGGGGGAGTGCCGGGGCCGGCGCCTCCTCGATGACCTTCTGGTTGCGGCGTTGGAGCGAGCAGTCGCGGTCGCCGATCACGGCGACACGGCCCTCGCCGTCGCCGAAGAGCTGGACCTCGACGTGCCGCGCCGGTCGGACGAGCCGCTCGAGGAAGATGCCGGTGGATCCGAAGGCGGCAGCTGCGGTCCGCTCGACCGTCGCGTACGCCTGTCGGACCTCGTCGAGGGTCGCGCACGCCTGCATGCCGATCCCGCCCCCACCGCCGGTGGCCTTGAGCATGACCGGCAGGCCGATGCGCTCCGCCTGGGCGACGGCCTCGTCGACGTCCGCGAGGAGCCCGGTGCCCGCGAGCATCGGCACCCCGGCCGCCGCGGCGAGCTCGCGGGCGGTGTGCTTCGCGCCGAACTGCACGATCTGTTCGGCGGTCGGACCGACGAACCGGATCCCTGCGTCCTCGCACGCCCGGGCGAACCCGGTGTTCTCGGACAGGAACCCGTAGCCGGGGTGCACGAGGCCGGCGCCCGTGTCGAGCGCGGCCTGCACCACGGCGTCGGTGCGCAGGTAGGAATCGCGGGCCGGCGCGGGCCCGAGGCGCACGGCGACGTCGGCCTCGCGCACGTGCGGTGCCGCGCGGTCGGCGTCCGAGTACACGGCGACGGTCCGCATCCCCATGGCGTTCGCCGTCCGGATGACGCGTCGGGCGATCTCGCCACGGTTGGCGACCAGCACGGTGTTCGGATCGAGTTCCACGGTGTCGCTTCCGGTGGGGTCGGGCACGGCGGTCACGGCTGGACCACGATCATGCGGAGCGGCGTGCAGGAGAAGTCGTTGCACGGGTTGTTCATCTGCGGGCAGTTCGAGACGATGACGAGGACGTCGCGTTCGGCGCGGACGGCGACGCGCTTGCCCGGCGCGCTCATGCCGTCGACGATGCCGAGCGCCCCGTCCGCCTCGACCGGCACGTTCATGAACCAGTTGAGGTTCGACACGATGTCCCTCGCGCCGAGTCCGTGGCGGCCCGCCTCGGCGAGGAAGTTCTCGCGGCAGCCGTGCTGGTACTGCGTGTGGTGGCCGTAGCGCAGCGTGTTCGACTCTTTCGAGCACGCGCCGCCGATGGTGTCCTGTCGGTCGATCTCGTTCGCGACGACCGTCATCAGCGGACGGCCCTCGTTCGACATGAGGACGGTCCCGGTGCGGACGTAGGCGTTGCCCTGGGCGGCCAGGGTGTCCGGCACGCTGTACCGCTCGGCGGTGTCGTGGGCGTCGTAGACCAGGCAGTCGGCGCTCTGGTTCCCACCGACGTCGACGATGGTGAGCACCTCGCCGGCGCGGACCACGGCGGACCACGGTGCGAGCGGGGCGACCCGGTCGTCGCCGACCACGGTGCCCGGGACCAGGGACTCGCTCCAGTCGAGGGTGACGTCCGGGGCGTGGACGGCGCCCACCGGGACGGAGGTGGTCAGGGTCGCGGTCATCACAGGCCTCGCGCTTCCGCGTAGTCGATCGAGTTGAGGTGGGCGCGGTGCAGCTCCGGCGTCGCGGTCGCCCGCTCGTCGGTCGCCGCCGTGGGGGCACCGCGCCAGGCGTGCACCCGGAGCGGGCCGACCGTGTACCCGGGGCGGGGGTCGATCGGGTGGGCGACGTTCGCCACGAGGACGAGCAGCGGGAGCTCGGCGACCAGCGTGACGTGGCGACCGGGGCCGGCCGACCCCGTGAACGCCATCGCGCCGTCCGCATCGATGCGCACTCCCTGGAAGAACGAGATGCTCGGCGGCAGGTCGCGCGTCGTGAGCCCGTGCTTCGCCGCGGCCTTCGCGAACAGCGACCGCCCGCTCGGTGTCGGTCCCTCCGGTGCCGCTCCGCCGTACTTGCGCTCGTTCCACGCGTCGGTCGACGTGCCGCAGAACGCGTCGTGGTGGCCGGACGTGTCCTCGACCACGGTCGCAAGGGCCCTGCCGTCACCGCTGAGCAGCGGCGACCCCTGGCCGAGGTACGCCTGCCACGGGATCTTCTGGGTGTCGGCGACGTTCAACCGCTCCCATGGTTCAAGGGCGTTGAACACCAGCAGGTTCGCGCACGCGTCGCCGGTCGGATCGTCGAACCGGATGCGGGATCCCCGGGCGAGCACCTTGTGGGTGTACCCGCCGGGAGCGACCGTCTCGGCCCAGACCAGGTCGGCCGGGTCCACGCCCGCCGGAGCGAACGGCGACGACGAGGCGGGCAGGTACGGCATCCAGTCGGACGTCGCGCCGCCCTGGGCGCGCGCGTCCGAGCGTGATGCGGTCACGCTGTCGGTCTGGTGCAGGTCACGCACGGTGGTTCCTTCCGGTTGTTCCGGTGTTCAGGCCTCGACGGGGGTGGGGGCGGTGTGCGGCACGTCGGTGAGGGTGATTGGACCGTGCGCGCGGTGCCGCCACGACGACCACGCCCAGCCGACCAGCAGCACGGCACCGATGAACAGCAGGGCGCTGTACTGCAGCCACCACGAGTGGCCGGTCAGGTCGTAGATCTCGGGGCGGGGCCAGATCAGGTTGACGGCCATGCCGATCTGGAAGGCGACGGCGAGGGCGTTCAGCGGGATGCCCCACCGGCCGAGGGTGAAGAGCGGCTTGCCGTCCTCGTCGACGCCGGTGGGGAGCCCGGCGCGGCCCCGACGGATGCGCTCGACGAGCAGCGGGCCGGTGACGCCGAGGTAGGCCAGGTAGAGCATCGCGATGCACAGGCTGGAGAGGGCGGTGAAGATGGCGGACTGACCGATGTTCAAGGCGAGGGCCAGGCCGGCGCCGACCCCGACGACGACCGACGCGGCGATCGGGGTGCCCGTGCGGGGCGAGACGCGGGCGAGTGTGCGGTGGAAGGGCAGCGCCTGCTCGCGGGCCATCGAGTAGACCATGCGGGCACCCGCGGTCTGCACGGCGAGGGTGCACGCGAACACGGCGACCGCGACGGTGCAGAGCAGCAGGCGTCCGAAGGTGTCGCCGAGCGCGGACGTGATCACCCAGGCGAGCCCCTGTGTCGCGAGCTTGCCGTCGGTCAGGCTCGGAGCGGCGACGAGTGCACCGACGATGAGCAGCCCGCCGCCGAGCCCGGACACCGTCAGGGCGCGCACGATCGTCTTCGGGGTGGTCCGTCGCGGGTTGTGCGTCTCCTCGGCGAGTTCGCCCGCCGAGTCGAAGCCGACCATCACGTAGGCGGCCATCAGGGACGACGCCAGGAATGCCCAGACGTACGGCTCATTGCTCGTCGAGCCCTCGGTTGAGAACACCACGGCGGCCGAACGGTGCGGCAGGAGGAACAGGGCGGCGATCAGGACGACGACGCCGACGATCTCCACGAGGACGCCGAAGCTGGTCACCCGGGCCATGAACCGGACGCTCACGATGTTGACGATCGTCGTCAGGGTGAGCATCACCAGCCCGAGGACCACCGCGTTCGCGGCACCCGTGGGCGACGCCACGGAAGGATCCGCATCGGGACCGCCGACGAGCTGGAAGCCGCTCCAGATCGTCGGCAGGACCGCCTGGACGGCGATCGCCGCGACGGCGACCGTGAGGATCTGCCCGATGATCATCGTCCAGCCGGTGAACCAGCCGAACCGGGGCCCGGCGAGCCGGCTCGACCACTGGAAGATCGCACCGGAGATCGGCCAGCGCGCGGCGAGCTGCGCGAAGTTCAGCGCCACGAGGAGCTGGCCGCCGAAGACCAGCGGCCACGCCCAGAAGAACGCCGCGCCGCCGAGTCCGAAGCCGAGACCGAACAGCTGGAACACCGTGGTGAGGATGGAGACGAAGGAGAAGCCGGCAGCGAACGAGGAGAAGGACCCGACCCCGCGGTGGAGTTCCTGCTCGTAGCCGAGACGGGCGAGCCCCTGGGAGTCGACGTCGGAACTGGCGCGGGGTGCGTGGAGCGGTGCTTCGGGAGAGCGCATGGCTGCAGACCTTTCGCGGAGTACCTGTCGGGCGACAGGTAGTGCGACCAGTGTCGTGCGGGGCTGTGTCGCCGTCGTTGCCCGCCTGTTTCGTGCTCGTGTCGGGAGGCGTCCGCGTGTAAACGTTCGGGGTCGGCATCGCGGATCGGTGACACTGTCGGACAAGAAGGATCCAAACCGATGTAGATTGGATCCGTCAAGTCCACCAGTCACGTCCACCGCGACGAAAGGTCTTCGTGATCCAGACCGTCCTCGGCCCTGTCGCCGCGTCCGGGATCGGCGCCGTGTCGATGCACGAGCACCTCCTCACCGACGCGAGTGCCCTCCAGCGCCCGGGCGTCGAGGCCCTCGAGCCGGGTCTGGCCGTGACCGCCGACCTCGCCGCTGCCCTGCGCTGGAGTCAGCTGGCGCTCGCCGACAACCTCCGGCTCGACGACCTCGACCTGCTCGCCGACGAACTGCGCATCGCCGGGGCCGCCGGCCTCGGCCTCGCGGTCGACCTGAGCTCGCTCGGGTTCGGTCCCGACCACGCCCGGCTCCCCGAGCTCGCCCGCGCATCCGGCGTGGGGATCGTCGCCGGGTACGGGGCCTACCTGCCGCGACTGCTGCCCAGCTGGTACCTCGAGCTGGACACGGACGGGCGGCAGCGACTGTTCGAACGAGCGCTGACGGATGCCGTACCCGGGACGGCGTACCGCGCAGGCATCATCGGCCTGATGGGCACGACCACCGCGTTCGGTACGCCCGACGGGCTCGAGGAGCGGACGAGCCTGACGGCAGCGGCGCGCGCGGCGGTGACCACCGGCGCATCCGTGGTCGTCCGGCTCGCCGCCGACGCCCGGAACGGCCTCGAGGTGCTGGAACACGTCGTCACCGAGGGCGTCGACCCGGCGCGTGTCGTGTTCTCCACCGTCGACGAGTTCCTCGACCTCCCCTACCTGCGCGACCTCGGGCAGGCCGGTGCTGTCCTCGAACTCTGCTTCGGCAACGAGGGCTCGCACGTCGGCCGGATCCGGAACGCGAGCGACCCGCAACGCCTCGACGCCTTCCTCGCCCTGCGCGAGGGTGCGCCGGACATCCGGTGGGTGTTCGGTCACGCGACCTGGACGAAGGGGCAACTGCGTCGCCACGGCGGGCACGGCCTCGACCACCTGACCGCCCGGGTCGTGCCGGGGCTCCGTGCCCTCGGCGTCCCCGACGACGTCCTCACCCGCATCACGGTGGACGAGCCCGCTCGCTTGCTCGACCACCCCTGACCCCGCACCGCCCACACGGAGGACCCGCCTTGAGAGACACGCTCGCACCCCTCGCCCCGCTCGAACCGTTCCTGGTCGACGGCACCTGGATGGCCCCCGACGGTGCCGAACTCCTCGACGTGCTCGACCCGGCGACCGAGGTGCTGCTCACCCGTGTGCTGCAGGCAGGCCCGGCCGAGATCGACGCCGCCGTGGCCGCCGCTCGCCGAGCGCACGAGGACCGCCGGTGGAGCGGGATGAGCCCGCACGACCGCAGTCGGATCCTGAACCGGGTCGCAGACCTCATCGAGGAGCGTCTCGAGGAACTCGCCGTGCTCGAGACGCGCGACAACGGGAAGCCCATCGAACGCTCCCGCGCGGACACCGCGACCTCTGCTCGGGTCTTCCGCTACTACGCGGGTGCCCCCTCCCGCCTGACCGGCACCGTGGTGCCGGTCGACGGCGGTCAGCACCACGTGTACACGACCCTCGAACCGGTCGGCGTCGCGGCGCTCATCCTGCCCTGGAACTTCCCGATCATGACCGGCGCGTTCAAGCTCGCGCCGGCGCTCGCCGCGGGCTGCCCCGTCGTGGTGAAGCCCGCCGAGCAGACGCCGCTCACGATGCTCCGCATCGCCGCGATCTGCGAGGAGGCCGGTGTCCCCGCCGGGGTCGTCAACGTCCTGACGGGTGACGGCCGGGTCGGAGCTGCCCTCACTGCGCACCCCGGGGTCGACAAGGTCTCGTTCACCGGCAGCACCGAGGTCGGTCGCAAGGTGATGACGGCTGCGAGCGCCGACTTCAAGCGCCTGACGCTCGAGCTCGGCGGCAAGAGCCCGAACATCGTCTTCGAGGACGCCGACCTCGACGCGGTCGTGGTCACCGCCATGCGAGCGTCGTTCGGGCACTCCGGTCAGATGTGCACCGCGGGCAGTCGGTTGCTCGTCCAGCGGTCGGTCCTCGACGACGTCACCGAGCGTCTCGTCGCCGCGGTCCGGAACGTCCCGGTCGGCGACGGTCTCGACGGCGGGATCACCGTCGGACCGCTCGTGTCCGAGGAGCAGCGGCAGCAGGTCCTCGGGTACATCGAGCAGGGGAAGGCCGAGGGGGCCACGGTCGCGGTCGGCGGCGGCGTCCCGGAGCGCCCCGGGTACTACGTCGAGCCGACGCTCTTCACCGGCGTCTCGAACACGATGACCATCGCCCGCGAGGAGATCTTCGGACCCGTCGTCGGGGTCATCCCGTTCGACGACGAGGACGAGGCGATCGCCATCGCGAACGACCAGACCTACGGACTCGCTGCCGGCGTCTGGACGAAGGACCTCGCCCGGGCGCACCGGATGGGACAGCGACTGCACGCGGGGACGGTGTGGGTGAACACCTACAACCTGTTCGATCCGGCGCTGTCGTTCGGTGGCGTCGGGGAGTCCGGTCTCGGCCGGGACCTCGGCGAGGAGGCGCTCCGGGCGTTCTGCGAGTCGAAGAGCGTCGTCATCGCCCTCTGATCACGGCTGCGGGCAGCGTCACCCGGCGTCGTCGTCCAGCGCGCGGAGGAACGGCAGCACCGCGTCCGCGAGCCGCTCCGGAGCCTCCGAGGCGACGTGGTGCCCCACGCCGTCGAGGACCACGGACTCGACCCGGTCCGCGATCTGCCGCATCCCGTCTGCGGTGGTCGAACCGCCCGCGCCGTCCACGGCGAGCACCGGGACCCGGAGACCGCGGGACGCCGCGAGCGCCCGGAGCTCGTCTCCGTCCCGGAGTGCCGACGCGTACAGCGCCCGTGGTCCGGCCCACGCGTCCGGCTGGGAGTACGCGTGCTCGAACACCGCGACGTCGTGCGGTGTCACGGCGCCGGCGACGGCGGTGAGGTACGGGAACCACATGCGGGTGAGGAAGTCGTGCACCCGGCCGGTGAACACGAAGTCCGCGACACCAGGGGTGGCGATCGCTCCGATGTGCCAGGCGCCCCCGTTGCCGACGTCCGCCAGTCGCTCGAGGCCGAAGCCGGACACGAGTGTCTCGACCGCGACCAGGCTCCGCACGACGTCCGGATGCTCGGTGGCGAGTCGGAACACGGTGTTGCCCGCGATGTCCTGCCCGAGGACGTGGACCGCACCCAGGTCGAGCCGCGTGATCAGCTCGTGCAGGGTCGCCGCAGCTCCGGCACTGCCGAGACCCGCCGTCGCGTCGTCGTGGCGGAGGGAACCGCCGAACCCGGGGAGGTCCACGGCGATGACCCGGTGGCGCGCAGCGAGCCGGGGGATGAGCCCGCGGAACGCCCACCACGTCTCCGGGAACCCGTGGACGAGCAGGACGGGGGAGCCGGTCGTGCCGGCGGACACCCAGTGGAGCTGGCCACCGCCGACCTCGGCGGAGTGGTGTTCGACTTCGACCTGCGTCCCGATCTCCATGTTGTCAACCATGTTGTCAACCATGTTGTCAGTGTATCCGATTGACAACCGGGTTGCCAGACCCGATGTCGGTTACGGTCGCAGGATGGACACCGCACGGGGAGCGCGCCTCGCCAACCAGCTGCTCCGGTCGTTCGAGGCGATGTCGTCCGAGGTCACCGCGGAACTCGCCGGTCAGGGGCACCCGGGTGCGACGCCCGCGTTGCACTTCGCGATGCAGGCGATCGAGGCCGGGGCGTCCGACGCCTCCGCGCTCGGCCGCGTGCTCGGGGTCTCCCGACAAGCCGCGGCGAAGACGATCCGATCCCTCGAGCACCTCGGCTACGTCGCACGGGGCACCGACGACGACGACGCCCGACGCCGCCCCCTCGCCGTCACGGACCGCGGACGCGAGTGGACGGCGCTCGGGGCCGACGCGTTCGACCGGATCCTCGCGCGCCTCGAGGACAGCGAGGGTGCTGCGTCCGTGCGCGAGCTCGAACGACTCCTCCAGCGCATCGTCGACGTGACCGTCTAGGGCGACCGCCTGCGGGGGAGTCGACCGAGCGCCGGCACGGCCGCGAGCTGCAGTGCCGCGAGCGCGACGAGCGCCCACCCGGACCCCACCGCCGAGACGAGCACGCCGCCGAGCAGCGAACCGACCGCGTAGCCCGCGCTCGTGACCGCGGAGAAGACGCCGACGCCCGTGGCCCGGGTGTGCTCGTCGAGCGTCGTCGTGGCGAGGACGGTCAGCGTCGGGAACAGTGGTGAGTACCCGGCGCCGACGAGCACGGCACCGACCGCGGCGGTCGGGAAGTCGTGCGCGACGGCGAGTACGACGAGGCCGGTGGCGAGGGTGACCATGGCGACGCGGGCAGTCCGGACGGGCCCCACCCGGTCGGGCAGGCCGCCGAGGAGCAGGCGCACGCCGACGACGCTCGCGGCGAAGACCGTGAAGACGTTCGCGGCGCCGGTCAGTCCCTGCGCGCCGACCCCCTGTCCGACGAGGTGTTGGACGAGGAACGCGATCATGAAGCCCTCGGCGGCCCAGGCGGCCAGCCCGGCGGGGCCGGGGCGCACCACGGCGCGGATCGCAACCGCGAGCCCGGCGCCGACCGGGCGCGGCGTCGTCCGACGCACGGGTGCGGATCCGCCGCGAGCGAGCAGTGCCACGACGAGCCCGGCCAGCTGGATGCCGACGGCGACGACCCAGACGGCGCCGTGCCCCGCGGTCTGGTAGAGGTTCTCGCCGAGCACCGGACCGAGTGCCAAGCCGATCCACACGGCCAAGCCGAACAGCCCGAGGGCCCGTCCCCGGTGGGCCACGGGCACCTCGGCGACGACCCAGGCGGTGAGGGCGGTCGCGGTGGCGGCGTTCCCGGCGCCGAACACGACGCGGCTGACGGCGAGCCCGGGGATGCTGAGCGCGACGAGGACGACGGCGAGTCCGGCGGTGGCGAGCAGTCCGGCGCCGACCAGCACGCGGCGCGGTCCGACCCGGTCGCTCAGGACCCCGGCCACCGGCATCGCGACGATGGCGACGAAGCCGGCGAGTGAGACGAGCAGACCGCCGACCGCGGGATCCGCACCGAGCTGGTCGGCGGCGATCCGCGGCACCACCGGGGTGCTCGCGCCGTTCACGACGTACCCGGCCGTCGAGGCCAGGGCGAGCAGCCAGAACGCGACGCCGTGGGTCCCGGCCTCGGCGAGTGGTTTCACGCCGCGGTGCTGCGGGGGCGGCACTCCAGGCTTAACCACAGCTCGAAGCACGCGCTGCGGGACAGGGCGGTGGCGCCGATGGACGCTCGGCCCATCCGCCCGACGTCCGGACCGAAGACGTCGAAGAGCAGGTCGCTCGCCGCGTTCGACACCTGGTTGAGCTGTTCGAACCCGGGCGGGCAGAGCACGAAGCACAGCCCGCGGGAGAGTGCAGCGACCTCGTCGAGCGAGCCGAGTGCGTACCGGATCATCCCCAGGGCGTTCACCGCCGTGTACCGCGCAGCCTCCTGCGCCTGCTCGAGGGTGATGTCGACGCCGACGGCGCCGGGGTGGAGCATCGTGCCGTCGCGTGACTCCGGCGTCATGCCGCTCAGCTCCAGCAGGTCGCCGGTCCGGTGGAACGCGCGGAGTGCACTGCCGTACCGGCCGCCGTAGGGCGGGTTCGCGTAGTCCGGGATGACGAGTCCGAGTTCCTGTGCGCGCGCTTCGGCGGAGTGCTCCATGTGCTAACAGTATCCGGCAGTAGCAGTAATGGATACAACCTGTTTATTATGGGATACATTCAGCGTCCGGGGGTGACGCGACGAGGGAGGACCCGCCACATGACGATCGGTCTGGAGGACGGCACGCGCGCCGATCCGGCAACGACGGTGATCGACGTGGTCGCCGAGCGGTCACGCACCGCCGGCACCGCGGGGCGCCACTACTTCAACGCGGCAGGCAGCGGCCTGGTCAGCGACGGCGTCTTGGAGGCAGTGGTCGCCCACATGCGTCGCGAACAGCGGGTGGGTGGGTACGAAGCGGCCAACGAGGCCGCCGACGACGTGGCCGCCGTGTACCGGTCGGCCGCGGCACTGCTCGGCGCCGAGGCGGACGAGATCGCCCTGTTCGACAGCGCGACGAGCGGGCTCCGCGGCGTCTTCGACGCACTCCGGCTCGGGGCGGGCGACACGGTCATCGCACCGCGATCGAGCTACGTGAGCCAGGCGCTCCGGCTGCTCGCCATGCAACGGCACGACGACGTCCGACTGGTGGTCGTCCCGAACGACACCAGCGGTGCGATGGACCTCGAGGTGCTCGACCGCGCGGTCGCCGGTGCGTCCGGCCGGATCGTGGTGAGCGCCGTGCACGTGCCCACCTCCTCCGGCCTCGTCGAGCCCATCGCCGAGGTGTCCGCCATCGCCCGCCGTCACGGTGCATGGACGGTCGTCGACGCCACGCAGTCCGTCGGGCAGATCGACATCGACGTCACGGCCGTGGACTGTGACGTCCTCGTCACCACCGGCCGCAAGTTCCTGCGCGGGCCGCGGGGGACCGGACTGGCCTACCTGCGCCGCGGAACGCTCGAAGGGCTCGGCGCCTGGGCCCCGGACGTCCGCGGGGCGGTCTGGACAGGCGAAGATGAGTGGACGATGGACGGCACGGCGCGACAGCTCGAGACGTGGGAGTGCTCCGTCGCGTCGCGACTCGGGCTCGGTGTGGCGCTCCGCGAGGCGCTCGACCGGGGGCCGGCGGCCACCGAAGCGCACCTCGTCGCGCTCGGCTCGCGGATCCGGGCGGCGCTCGCCGAGATCGACGGCGTCACCGTCGCGGACCCGCCGGCGTCCCCGTCCGCGATCGTCACCTTCACGGTGGACGGCCTCGTGGGCAAGGAGGTCTCCACCAGGCTCCGGACGCGGCGCATCGACTCGATCTCGGTCCCGGCGAGCCACGCCCAGTGGGACCTCGGCACGCGCGGCCTGCCGAGCGTCGTGCGGGTCTCCCCGCACGTCTACAACGACGACGAGGACGTCAGGGTGCTGCTCGACGGCGTGGCCGAGGTCGCCGCGGAGGCCCGCTCGTGACCCGGGTGCACGACGTCGTCGTCCTCGGACTCGGCATCCACGGGTCCGCGACCACGTACGAACTCGCCCGCCGCGGACTCGACGTCGTCGCCGTCGACCGCTTCGCCCCCGGGCACGCACGCGGCTCGTCGCACGGCGCGACCCGCATGGTGCGCCGTGCCTACCCGAGCCCGGTGTGGAACGACCTCGTCGACCGCGCCTACCGCGGCTGGGACCGCTGGGCGGCCGCAGCCGGCGCACCCTTCCTGCACACCACCGGAGGACTGTACGCCCACCGGGGCGAGCCGACGCTGCAGGGTGGGGCGAGCCTCCCGGCCGACGGTGCCGACTGGCCGACGCTGGCGCCGTCACTGCGCCCGCCCGAGGCGTACGGCGCCGTCCACGACCCGGACGCCGGCGTGCTCGAGGCCGCACGGGCACTCGCCTTCGCGCAGTCGGCCGCATCGGCAGCGGGCGCCGAGCTCCGGCACGGCGAGACCGTGCAGGACTGGCAGGTGGACGACGGCGTCGTGACGGTCCGGACCGACGCGGGGGAGCTCCGCGCCCGCCGGCTGGTGCTCGCGGGCGGTGCCTGGGTGTCACGGCTGCTCCCTGCCACCGCCGGGTTCTTCGAGGTCTGGCGCATCCTGACCCTCACCGCGCCGGCCGGGCAGGCGCTCGCGCGGCCGCCGGCACTCGGTTGCTTCTCCGTCGACCTGCCGGACGGCCTCGTCTTCGGCTTGCCGGAGGCAGCGGGGTCCGGCGCGAAGATCGGCATCGACGCCGGGCTCGTCTGGGACCCGGAGGTCCCGGTCGCGCCGCCGACCGACGACGAGGTCGCGCACCTCGCCGAGCTGTTCCAGCGGTTCGTCCCCGGCATCACGACCGACGGCGGCGAAGCAGTCGCCTGCCTGTACACGATGACGCCGGACAAGCGCTTCGTCGTCGGTGCGCTGCCCGACCGACCCGAGGTGCTCGTCGCGGCCGCGTGCTCTGGACACGGCTTCAAGTTCGGCCCCGCCGTCGGTGAGGCGCTCGCCGACCTCGTCCAGGGCGTCGCCCGCCCCGATCTCGACTTCCTCAGCCCGGCCAGGATGGTGACCACCGCATGACCGACCCCGCCAGCACGTCCGCCCGACGGATCGCCGTCGCCGCGCCGCACCCCGCTGCACTCGACGCGGCTGCCGAAGCCGTCGCGGCCGGCGGTGACGCCGTCGACGCGGCCCTCGCGGCAGCGGCGGCACTGACCGTCGTCTACCCGCACCAGTGCAGTATCGGCGGCGACCTCGTCGCACTCGTGCGGCGCCCGGGGCAGCCGGTCACCGCCGTCGTCTCGGCGGGAGCGGCACCCGCCGGGATCGACGTCGCGGCGCTGGCGCGCGAGGAACGCATGCCCCGGCAGGGCGCCCGGACCGTCACCGTGCCCGGTGTCGTCGCCGGCTGGCGGGCCATCGACGCGCTCGGTGGTCGGCTCGGGCTCGGCGCGCCGTTGGCCCACGCCGCCCGCCTCGCCGCGTCGGGGGTCCCGGTGTCCGCCGGTCTCGCACGCGCCATCGCCGTCCGCAGCGCCGAACTGCACGCGGACGCGGGCATGGTCGGCGTCTTCGGGGACGGCGACGGCGGACTGCTGGGGGAGGGTGACGTGCTCGTGCAACCCGCGCTGGCCGCGACCCTGACCCAACTCGCCGAGGACCCCGACGCGATGTACTCCGGCCGGATCCCCGCGTCGATCGCCGCGCGCCTCCGGGAACTCGGCGGTCCCCACACCACGGACGACTTCGCCGCGCACCGTGCCGAGACCGTGGCCCCCGAGGAGTCCACGGCCGGTGGCGTGCGCTGGTGGGTCGCCCCGCCGCCGACCCAGGGCGTCGTGCTGCTCGGCATCCTGCCCGAGGCGCTCGCCCCGGATGCCCCGGAGCGCACCACGGAACTCGTCGACGCGGTGCACCGGGCCGCACTCGTCCGGCAGGCCGAGCTCGGCGACCCACGTGGCGGGGCCGTCCACGTCGCCGCGATGCTCGATCCCCGCGACTCCGGTCGCGCGGGCGCGCTGCCCCGGGCCGGGCGGGCGCTCGGCGACACCGTGGCGGTGACCGCGGCCGACACGGACGGGACGGTCGTCACGCTGATCCAGAGCGTGTACCAGCTGTTCGGGTCCGGCCTCCTCGACCCCGGTACGGGGATCGTGCTGCACAACCGCGGGTCGGCGTTCAGCACCGACCCCGCCCACCCGGCGCACGTCGGCCCCGGGCTCCGTCCCCCGCACACCCTGCTGCCCGTCATCGCCGAGACGGACGACCTCGTGCTCGGGCTCGGCTGCCAGGGCGGCAGCGCGCAGCCGTGGATCCTGGCGCAGGTCGCCCGGGACCTCCTCGGACGGGATGCCGACCCCGCCGAGGTGCTCGGTCGACCCCGCTTCGTCGTCGGCGCTCGGGACCTCGGGCACGAGGAGATGACGCTCGTCGCCGAGCCGGGGTCCGACGACGCCGTGGCCGCCGCGGACCTGCTCGGCCTGCCCGCCGTGCGCACCGACGGCCCGGTCGACGAGGCCGGGCACGTGCAGACCGTCCGGCTGCACGCCGACGGTCGTCTCGACGCCGCCAGCGACCCCCGCGCGGACGGCCGCGCCGTGGTCCTCGACGCCCCCTGACCAGTGCCACCCGCGCCGACCATCCGGCCCGCCCCACCAGAACCCGAACGACCTGCAGAAGGAACGCCATGAGCAGCACCGTCCACGTCCTCGACCCGCTCACGTCCGCGGAGATCGCCTCCTTCGTCCAGGCGGTCCGCGACTCCGGTCGGATCGGTGCCCGTCCGCGGTTCTGGGGGATCGCCCTCGACGAGGAGAAGGCGCGCGGTTCGGTGGCCGGCGGTGCACGCCCGGTCCGACTCGTCGTGATGGACCCGGACGTGCACGCCGCATGGGAGGTGCGGGGCTGGACCGCCGGTCCCGACTCGCCCGCCATCGTGGAGCTGTGGACGGACGTCGACCACCGTCGTCCCGGTGTCTCGAGTGACGAGGCGCGCCTCATCGCACAGGCCGCCCGGAACTCCCCGCTCATCGTCGAGGCGCTCGCGAAGCGCGGCATCACCGACACCTCGCTCGTCTGGGTCGACCCCGAGTCGATCACGGGCTTCGTGCCGGAGGACCTCGCCGACCGCAGGCTCAGCTGGGGCACGGTCTGGTACCGCGAGTTCCCGGAGGACAACGGCTACGCCCGACCGGTCGCCGGACTCGTCCCGATCCTCGACCTGGACACGCTCGAGGTCGTCCGCATCGAGGACCACGGAGTCGTCCCGATGGCGAGCGAGACCGGCGTCTACACCTCCGGCACGTGGGGTCCGGACCGCGAGGTGTCGGCGCTCGACATCGTGCAGCCGGACGGCCCCGGCTTCGCCGTCGACGGCCACGAGGTCCGGTGGCAGAACTGGTCGTTCCGCGTCGGCTTCTCGCACCGCGAGGGCCTCGTCCTGCACGACCTGACCTACCGCGACGGCGAGGTCGAACGGCCCGTGCTCCGCCGTGCCGCCGTGAACGAGATGTACGTCCCGTACCTCGACAGCGACCCGACGGCGTACCGCAAGAACTTCTTCGACTGGGGCGAGTACGGCGCAGGTCCCCTCACGGCGAGCCTCGAGCTCGGGTGCGACTGCCTCGGGGAGATCCGCTACTTCGACGTCGACTTCCTGGACGGGCACGGCGAACCGCAGACCATCGTGAACGGCATCTGCCTGCACGAGGAGGACGACTCGATCCTCTGGAAGCACGTCAACACCCGCACCGGCAGCGCAGAGGTCCGCCGCGGTCGCCGGCTCGTCATCTCGAGCTTCGCGACCGTGGCCAACTACGACTACGGCTTCTACTGGTCGCTGTACCAGGACGGCTCCGTCGAGCTCGAGGTCAAGCTCACCGGCATCATGTCCGTGTCCGGGATCGCCGACGGGGAGCAGCCGCGGTCCGGCCGGATGGTCGCCCCGAATGTGCAGGCCCCGACCCACCAGCACTACTTCGCCGTGCGGCTCGACACCGCCGTCGACGGACCGCTGAACCGGCTCGTCGAGGTACACGCCGAACCGGAGCCGGACGAGGCGCTGAACCCCTACGGCAACGCCTGCATCGCCGTCGAGACGCCGATCGTCTCCGAGACATCCGCCGCCCGCACGACCGACCCCGCGCGCGCCCTGCACTGGCGGATCGAGAGCGAGTCGGCGCGGAACCGCTTCGGCGAGGCGACCGCCTACCGCCTGGCGATCAAGGACACGGCCCAGCTGCACGTGCGTCCCGGCAGCATCGTCGAGCGGAAGGCGCCGTTCGTCGCGAAGCACCTGTGGGCGAGCGCGTTCGACGCCGAGGAGCGCTTCATCGCCGGCGAGTACCCGAACCAGGGCGAGCTCGGCGACGACGGCGTGCACGTCTGGCAGCGTGCCGACCGCTCGCTCGAGGACGAACGCCTCGTGCTCTGGCCGGTCCTCGGCGTGCACCACTTCCCGCGGCCCGAGCAGTGGCCGATCATGCCCGTCGACTCGATCGGCTTCCGATTGGAGCCGGACGGGTTCTTCGACCGCAACCCGTCCCTCGACGTGCCCCCGTCGGCGTCGGCCCACTGCGCCCCGGGCGCAGGCCACGCGGGCCACGACCACGCCGGCCACGACACGCACGCTGCGCACGACGGGCACGTCCCCGCCGAGCAGCAGCACGACCACGAGGGCGGCCGCTGATGCCGCAGCACGACGCTCCCGAGCACCTCGCCGACTGGTCCGCCGTCCGCCTCGCCGACGCCGTCGCGACCAGGGAGGTGTCAGCGGTGGAGGTGATGCGCGCCCACCTGGAACGGATCGAGGAACGCAACCCGGGCCTCCGTGCCGTGGTCTCGCAGCAGCCGGACTCGGTCTCCCTCGCCGCGGCCGAGGCAGCCGACCGTCGCACCGCCGAGGCTCGCGCCACCGGCGAGCCGCTCCCGCCGCTGCACGGCCTGCCCACCGCGGTGAAGGACCTGATGGACGTCGCCGGGTTCCCGACCACCAACGGGTCGGCCGCGTTCGCGGACGCTCGACCGGCCCAGCACGACAGCGTGCTCGCGACCCTGCTCCGCGACGCCGGCGCGATCATCATCGGGAAGACGAACACCCCGGAGATGGGGCAGGGCGTCCTGACGTTCAACCCGGTCTTCGGGACCACCGTGAACCCGTGGGACCCGTCGCGGCACGCGGGCGGGTCGAGCGGCGGTGCCGGCGCCGCGCTCGCCGCGCGGATGCTGCCGATCGCCGACGGCTCGGACAGCGGCGGGAGCCTGCGCTACCCGGCGGCGTTCTGCAACGTCGTCGGTGTCCGTCCGAGCCCCGGCCGGGTGCCGAGCGGCCGGACCGGCAACGCCTGGACGCCGCACGGCGTGACCGGTCCGATGGCGCGTGACTCGGCCGACGCGGCTCGCTTCCTGCAGGCGCTCGCCGTCGAGAAGTCCGTCTGGCCGATGTCCGCGATGCCCGTCCACCCCGTGCGACCCGTCCAGGTCGACGGCCTGCGGATCGCCTGGAGCGACGACGCCGGTGGCCTGCCGATCGATCCCGCCGTGCGGGCCGTGCACCGCGCGTTCGCCGAGCAGCTCGTCGGACTCGGTGCCGTCGTCGAGCCGGACGAGCCCGACTTCACGGGCGCGGACGAGGCGTGGGAGACCATCGAGACGTTCGAGTTCTTCCTCGGCGGTCGGCACGCGGTCGACGCCGGCGCGCGGGGCTTCCGGCCCGACTACGTCCGGAACGTCGAGCAGGGTCGGGCCACGACCGCGACCCGGCTCGCGGACGCCTACGAGCGACGGACACGCATGTACCGGGACACGGCGGCGGTCCTCGACCGGCACGACGTGCTGGTCCTGCCGGCCACGCCGGTCGTCGCACCGCCCGCAGGGGTCGAGTGGGTCGACGAGGTCGACGGGCACCGGTTCGACCGGTACTTCACCTGGCAGATGCTCGCCAACCGGCTGACGCTCGCGGCGCACCCGGTGGTGGTCACGTCGGCGGGCTTCACGCCGGACGGGCTGCCCGTCGGCGTCCAGGTGGTCGGCCGGTACGGGCGTGAGGAGCAGCTGCTCGCGGTCACGCGCGCCATCGAGGAGGCGACCGGCTGGATCCGGCGGGTGCCGACCTCCTGACGGCCTGGAGGCGCGGGGCGGCCCCGGTGGGTCGGCCGCGCTCGGTGCGCGGCCGACTCGGTCAGCCCGTGAAGACCGTGGACGAGCGGCGCTCGTACCAGTGCGCTAGGTGCTCACCCGCGCGCAGGACGTGCTCGCGCATGAGGCCGGCGGCACGGTCGTGGTCCCCGGCGACGAAGGCCTCGACGATCTCCTCGTGCTCTCGGAAGTTCTCCTCGCGGTGGCGGGAGTTCTCACGGAGCACGAGTCCGGAGACGTTGCGGGGGAACGCGTCGTTGATCTCGACGAGCATGCGCGTCAGCCGGGTGTTCCCCGACGCGCCGTAGATCAGCCCGTGGAACTGGTCGTTGTCGACGCCCTCGCGCTGCTTCGGCTGCTCGCCGGTGCCGGTGCTGGTGCCGGCACCGCCGTCGGCGCCCTCGTCTCCGGCTGCGGCGAGCGATCGCTCGTACATCGCCTGGTTCACGGAGCGGAGCTGGGCGATGGTGGCGTCGTCGAGCCGGTCGACGGCGCGACGTGCCGCGAGGGACTCGAGCTCGGCGCGGACCTCGTACGCCTCACGGACCTCCCACGGCACGGGGACCCGGACGACGGCACCACGGTTCGGGACGACCTCGATGAGCCCCCCGGTCTGCAGCTGCCGGAGCGCCTCGCGCACGGGCGTCCGGCTGATGCCGAACTGGGCGGCGAGGTCTGCCTGCCGGAGCGGGGCGCCGATCGGGATCTCGCCGGACATGATCTTGGCGCGGATGCGGGCGGCGAGGTCGTCGACGAGTGCGTTGCCGTCGGTGGTTGTCACGTCGTGGTCTCCCTCGGTGCGTCGTCGCGGCGGGCGCCGCTGGCGGCGGGCGCCGCCCGCGGTCTGCGCCGCTGCGGTCCAATCCTGCCAGGTGGTGTACCCCATTGCCGTATCCGACTCGCCCATGATTGGATCCAATCATGGTCATCCTGCTCGCCACCACGATCGCGGCGGCCCTGGTCGCGCTCGTGCTCGGTGTCGTCGGGGTGCGCAGGGTGGGCCGGTTCACCCTCGTGGCCGAGGTTGCCATGCTCGTCGCGATGGTCGACGTCCACGTGCCGGGGCTCGGCGTGGTGCCTGCCCCGTTCTGGGCGCTCGCGCTCGGGGGCTGTGCCCTCGGCACCGCGCTCGTCGACCGCCTGCGCCGTGCGTCCAGACCGGACGCCGACCACCTGCACGCGCTCGGCATGCTGCTCGGAGCGGGGTTCGTCCTGCTCGACGGCGCGGCGTCGCACGGGGTGGCTGCGTCCGCCTCGACACACGACCACGGTGCCGTCGTGTTGTTGCCGCTGGCGGTCGCCGTCGTGGTGCACGCCGGGATCGTCGCCCACGGACTGCTCGGCCGTCGACTGCCGCGCGTCGAGGCTGCTCGCCGCGCGCATCGCTCGCGAGCCTCCTCGCGATGGGAGCGATGGTCGTGGTGCACTGACCAGCCCCGCTCGACCGATCCCTCGCAAATTGGATCCAATTCTGGCAGTATCGGATGTCATGTGGGCGATCACGGCCCACCAGCCGCCGACGAGGAGACGCTCACGATGATCATCGACGCCTACAACACCACGCAGGACCGCCGCGGTCGCAGCGACTACCTCAGCGGCGTGCGACCCGGCGAGGAGCCCCCGGCGTACACGCCCTTCGATGCGAAGCGCATCCTCGACCGCATGGACGCGGCCGGCGTCGACCGGGCCATGGTCTGCTCGCTCGCCCAGGGCATCGAGAACGACTTCCTGATGGACCTCGTGGCCGCGCACCCCGACCGACTGTTCGGCTTCGGGCAGGTCATGCCGCAGTGGGAGAACGCCACCGACGAGATCCGCCGCTTCGCCGACGGCGGGCTGGTCGGGCTGAAGCTGCACCCGAGCCTGCACGGCTACCACGTCGCCGACCACGGACTGCTCGACCCGCTCTTCGAGACCTGCGCCGAGCTCGGCCTCCCCGTGCTCATCAACGCCCTCGACGACGCGTTCTGTGCGCCGTTCGCCATCGAGGAGATCGCCAAGGGACACCCGACCGTGCCGACGATCATCGCCCACATGGGTGCGGTGTGGAACGTCCCGGAGGCGATCATCGTCGCGGAACGGAACCCGCACGTGTACCTCGAGACCTCGGCCACCCTGATGTCCGACGTCAAGCGGGCCTACGCCCGGCTCGGCGCCGAGAAGATCCTGCTCGGCTCGGAGTGGCCGGGGAGCGACTTCGACCTCGAACGGATGAAGATCGCCAAGGCCATCCCGGACGAGGCCGACCGGGCCCTCGTCGAGGGCGGCAACATGGCGCGCATCATGGGCTGGGCGTGACCGACGCGCCCGTCCCGTCTGCTGCGGACCGGCCGGTGCTGCACGGGCCGCCACCCGGGATGGACGACAGCGACCGCGAGCTCCTCGAGGTCGCGACGACCCTGCTGGCAGCCCGGTACCGCGCCGGGGTGCACGAGGTCGCGGCGGCGCTCCGGCTGGCCGACGGGAGCGTCGTGACCGGCCTGCACGTCGAGGCGTCCGCCGGGCGGGCGTCGGTCTGCGCCGAGTCCGCTGCCCTCAGTGCGGCGGTCGTCGCCGGGCAGCCGGTCGTGTCGGTCGTCGGCGTGCTCCGGCGACCCGCCGGGAGCAGGCACCTCATCGAGCCGTGCGGCGTGTGCGCGGAGCTCCTCGCCGACCACGCGCCCGATGCGCGCGTGTGGGTCGCGGTCGGCGACGGCTTCGGGCAGGTCGCCGTCGCCGACCTGCTGCCGTTCCGTCGTCGCCGTTCGGCCCGTTCCGCCGGTTCGGCCGGTTCGGGTGGTCCGGCCGGTTCGGGTGGGCCGGCCGGTTCGGCAACACCCGAGGCTTAACACGGCGGAAACGCCACTGACCCGTTCGGTGTCCGAGTGCATCGGAGGATGACGATGACGACGGGCACCGGTCCCCACCCGAGCGCCCCCGTCGTGAAAGGAACCACCCATGCTCGCCGTCTCCGGCAACCCCGTCCTCGTCGTGGTCGACATCCAGGGAGGCGCCGCCTCGACGATGCCGACACCGGGCATCCCCGTCATGAGCGGTCGCGCCGAGCGTGCGCCCCGTGTCCGTGCCCTCATCGAACACTGCCGCAGGGCCGGCGTCCCGGTCGTGTTCATCCAGGAGGTGCACAAGCCGGACCTCGTGGACATCGGCCGCGAACTCGACGGCGCCGAGGGGCCGCACTGCATCGAGGGGGACGCGCAGACCGAGCTCGCCTCCTGGCTGGATCCCCGCCCCGAGGAGTTCGTGATCCGCAAACGCCGCTACTCGGCCTTCTTCGGCACCGAACTCGAGATCGTCCTGAAGGCCTACCGCGCCGGTACGCTCCTCCTCGTCGGCGGCCTCACCGACGTGTGCATCCACTACACCGCTGCGGACGCGCACCAACACGACTACGCCGTCCGGGTCCTCACCGACTGCGTCGCGGGGTCGAGCGAGCGGGCGCACGATGCGACCCTCGAGGCGATCCGGTACCTGCAGCGCGACGCCCTCGTGACCGCGGCCGACGTGCACACCTGGCTCGACGAGCGGGAGCCCGTCGGTGTCTGACGCTCCCGTACCCGCGCCCGGCCGCGCGGCCCGGATCGTGGTCGGGGCCATCCGGACGATGGACCCCGAGCGGCCGACGGCCGAGGCGATGCTCGTCGTGGCCGACCGGATCGCGGCGGTCGGGTCCCTCACCGAGGTGCGAGCGGCCGCACCGGTCGATGTCGTCGAGGACCACGTCCCCGGGACCGTCCTCCCCGGTTTCACGGACGCCCACTGCCATGCGCAGCGTGCCGGCCTGAAGGCACTCCAGCTCGTCGACGCCGGAGCGGACGCCGAGACGTTCTCCGCCGCGATGCTCGCCGACGGGGACGCCGATCCAGACGCCCCCGACTGGCTCGGCGAGACGCCTCCGACGATCGACGACCGACTCGCCGCGATCGCTAGGGTCCAGCCGCTCCTGCACGCGATGGGCTTCACCGGTGTCGTGGACCCCGCCGTCACGCTCCCGGAGCTCGAGGGGTACCGCGAGGCGTACGGCCGCGGACTCCTGACGATGCGTGTGGTCGCGATGCCCTACCCGGAGATCGGCAGCCCCGCTGTCCCCGACGTCGACGCAGCGCTCGCCCTGCTCGGCACCATCGACGGCGTGACGGGTGACGGCGACGACCGGCTCCGGCTCGGGCCGATCAAGGTCTACTACGACGGCGAGGGCATGAAGGGCCAGGCGCTGCTGGAGGCGCCCTGGTCCGGCGACGACCACGGCGTCCAGCGCATCTCGGCGGACGACTTCGCTCGGCTCGCAGCGGGCTGTGTCGCATCCGGGTGGGGGCTCGGCGTGCACGCGGTCGGCAGTCGCGCGGTCGCCGAGGTGCTCGACGGGCTCGAGACGGCCGAGCAGCGCACCGGTCGCCCGGTCGCACCACTCCGGTGCCAGCTCATCCACGCTTACCTCGAGCCGAGCCCGGAGAGCACGGCGCGTGCCGCTCGTCTCGGTGTCGTCGCGTCGCTTCAGCCCTCGATCGCGTGGAAGAACGCAGCGGGGCTCCGTCGACGGCTCGGCGACCGGGTGGACCCGGTGAACCCGATGCGGTCCTGGCTCGATGCCGGCGCGGTCGTGGCGATGGGGTCCGACGCGCCCTACTTCCCGTTCGACCCACGGGAAGTCGTCCCGATGGCGTCGGCGCGACGCATGCGGGGCTCCGATGCGCCGGTCGGGCCAGAGCAGTCGATCTCGGTCCTGGAGGCGGTCGCCGCCTACACCCGCGGATCCGCTCATGCCGCGTTCGCCGAGGACCGTCGCGGGGTCCTCCGACCCGGGGCGCTCGCCGACTGGGTGCTGCTCGACGTCGATCCGGCCTCGTGCTCGCCGGAGGCCTTCGCCGAGGCCCGGGTGCTCCGCACGGAGGTCGGCGGAGAGACGGTCCATCCCGTGGAGATGTAATCCACCCGAAACATAGTTGGATGCGTATTGTCTTAGATTGGATCCAAGTTGGACCCGGACCCTGGGACTGACCCCCTGGCATCACCCCGAATCCCATTGGAGGACAGCACCATGGTGAGGAAGCGCATCCTCGTCGGCGTCGCAGTGGCGACCGCCGTCGGCCTCTCCCTGAGCGCGTGCACCGCGTCCGGCAACGCCGGTACCGGTGGCGGCTCGTCGACCACCGACACGATCAACGCCGAGCTCTGGTACGCACCGGCGACGTTCGACCCGGCGAAGGCCTCGGCCAGCTCCGACGTCGAGGTCGCCCGACTCGGCTTCGACACCCTGCTCCGCCAGGCCGAGGGCGACGACGGCGGGTACGTCGGCGGACTCGCGACCAAGTGGGACGCCGAGTCGGCGTCGAAGTACGAGTTCACCATCCGTGACGGCGCGACCTGCTCCGACGGCACGAAGATCACGCCGAGCGTCGTGGCGAAGTCCTTCGAGTACCTCGTGGGTCTTGACGACTCGGGCGCGCAGACCTGGAAGAACCAGGCGTTCGGCTCCGGCGACCCGACCTTCACCCCCGACGACTCCGCGGGCACCCTGACGATCTCGCTCAGCGCACCGTACTCGCAGCTGCTCGGCGGCCTGACGCGCCCCGGCACCGGTGTCATCTGCCCGGCCGGCATCGCCGACCCGAAGGGCCTCGCCGCCGGCACCGTGAAGGGCGCCTGGTCCGGTCCGTACACGCTCACGAAGTCGTCGGCCGGCAAGAGCGTGCAGTACTCGCTCCGCTCGGACTACGACGCCTGGCCCGACTGGAAGACGGTCGAGGGCAAGCCGGCCAAGACCATCAACATGACCGTGCAGGGGGACTCGAACACGAGCGCCAACCTGCTGCAGTCCGGCGGTGTCGACGTCGCGCGCTTCTACGACTCGAACGCCGAACGGTTCGAGAAGGGCGACTACTCGACGGTGAAGTTCGCGAGCTCGGCGTACAACCTCGTGTTCAACGAGGCCGAGGGCTCCGGCTCGGTGTTCGCAGACAACCAGCCCCTGCGTGCGGCCGTCGCCCAGGCGATCGACACCAAGGGCTTCAACGACGCCGGACTCGACGGCCTCGGGGTGAAGCAGACGACCGTGAACGCCGCGAGCTACCGCTGCGCCGTGGACGGCTCGTCCCTCGTGCAGTCGTACGACCCGAAGGCCGCGGCCAAGGAGCTCGAGGGCAAGACCATCCGCCTCCTCATGATGTCGAACTGGGACCCCGCTGCCGACTTCCTCGCGGAATCGCTGCGGAACGCCGGTGCGACCGTGACGGTGTCCGCGCCCGACCCCGCCGACTGGACGAAGCAGATGCGGACCGAGCCGAAGACCTGGGACGTCGCGATCGCGGCCGAGGACGCACAGGTCGGTCTGATCAACCTCTCGATCGCCCGGTACCTCGGTGCGACCTACCCCGACGGCGGCACGAACGTCTCCTCGAGCGACAACCCCGAGGGCGTGAAGGCGTATCAGGCAGCGATGGCGACCACCGATGCCGACCAGCAGTGCGCCGACTTCGAGACCGCGCAGAAGTCGATCCTCGAGCGCGTCGACATGACCCCGCTCATCACGGACACGCACCGCTACGTCGCCCGCAAGGGCTTCGCAACGCACGTGTTCTCGGGCTACTGGGACCCGTCCGCGATGCGGATCGTCGGCTGACCCGCTGACCGCGCGCACCACCAGCAACACCCACCACCGCCCGGACCGGAGCACCTGGAGGACCCACGATGAGCACCACCACCGTCGACCATCCCCCCGTGCCCGGTCCGGGCGACCCCGTCGCCGCTGGTCCCCGAGCCGCGAGCCTCGGGAGCGCCTGGCGGCGGTTCCTCCTCCGCCGCGCCGTCGGTCTCATCGTCAACCTCGCGTTGCTCGTCCTCGTGACCTTCCTGATCGTGCAGCTCATCCCCGGCGACCCGGCCACCGCCATCGCCGGTGACACCGCGACGCTCGCGCAGGTCGAGCTGGTCCGGCACCAGCTCGGCCTGGACCAGCCGATCCCCGTCCAGCTCTGGCACTACGTCGCCGGCGTGGTGCAGGGCGACTTCGGGGACTCGTACAAGTACCGGATCCCGGCGATGGACGTCGTGATGACGGCCGTGCCGTACACGCTCACCATCACGATCGCCGCCGTGCTGCTCCTCCTCGTGCTCGGCCTGGGGCTCGGGATGACGGTCGGGGTGCTGACCCGCGGCGACCGCCACCGCTGGCTCGACGTGTCGTTCACGGCCGTGACCGGGCTCATCTCGTCCATCCCGGTCTACGTCCTCGCCACCGGATTCGTGGTCGTGTTCGCGGTCCTGCTCCACGTCCTGCCCCCGGCCTACTCACCGGCCTACGACTTCGGGGCGGCCGCCGTCCTGCCGATCGCCTCGCTGACCATCGGCGGCACCTGTTCCGTGGCGCGCATCGTGCGGCGTGAGACGGCGGTCATCCTCGAGCAGGACTACATGCGCACCGCGCGCGGATGGCGGCTGCCGGCACTGTCGATCTACGCGAAGCACATGCTGCCGAACCTCCTCACCACGGCGCTGACGCTCTCCGGGATCATCCTGACCGCGCTGCTCGGCTCCGCACTCATCACCGAGGCGGTGTTCGCGTGGCCGGGCCTCGGTGGCGTGATCGTGCAGGCGATCGCCGTGGACAAGGACTACCCGGTGATCCGCGCAGCCGTCTTCGTGATCGGCCTGATCTCGCTCGTGATCACCCTCGTCATCGACATCATCTTGGGTCTCATCGACCCGCGCACCCTCGGAGACAAGCGTGGCTGACACCATCACCGCCGTCCGCGCCGCCAGTGTCGACCAGCCGGCACGGCCGCGGGCGTTCAACTGGAACGCGGGACTTGTCGTCGGTCTCGTCATGTTCGGACTGATCCTCCTCGTCGCGGTCGTCGCACCGTTCGTACTCGGTGCCCAAGCGCGGGGCATCGGGGGCACGGCCGGCCTCGGCTCGACCGCGGAGCACCCCCTCGGTACCGACACGCTCGGTCGCGACATGCTCGCCCGCACGCTCGTTGCCACCCGTGCAACGGTCGTCATGGCGCTCGCCGCCACGGCGCTCTCGGCGGTGGTCGGCATCGCGCTCGGCATCGGCGTCTGGCTCGCACCGACGCGGCTCCGCGAATTCGGTCTCCGTGCGATCGAGTTCGCCGTCAGCTACCCGACGATGCTCGTCGCCATCATCGTCGCCGCGATCCTCGGGCAGGGGACGGTCCAGGTGGTGGTCGCGATCGCCGTCGCCAACATCGCCGGGTTCGCGCGGCTCACGGCCAACCTCGCCGCCAAGATCTCCACCAGCGAGTACGTCACGACCGCCCGACTGATGGGCGTCCCGGCGCACCGGGTGGCGGTGCGCCACGTGCTCCCGAACATGGCAGAGCCGACGCTGATCCTCATCGCGGGCGCGTTCTCCGGGTCGCTCGTCGAGATCTCCGGCCTGTCCTTCATCGGGCTCGGCGCGCAGACCCCCGCCTTCGACTGGGGCACGCTGCTCAACGACGGCCTCGACCGCATCGCGGTGAACCCGATCGTCATCGTCGGTCCGGCAGTCGCCCTCACCTTCGCGTCCCTCGCCGCCCTGCTCGTCGGGGACGGCCTCGCCGCAGCCGCGAACCCGCGGTCGAACTCGACGCGGGCCCGGACGACGCGATCCCCCGAGACGTCCACGCTCGCGGTCGAGGACGACGCCGTGCTCGTCGCCGACGGCATCACCGTGCGGCACGCTGCGAGCGGTCGACCGCTCGTCGACGACGTCTCGTTCACCATCCGTCGCGGCGAGGTGCTCGGGATCGTCGGGGAATCGGGTTCCGGCAAGTCCCTCACCGCCTCCGTCGTCGCCAAGCTGCTCAGCGAGGGGCTCGAGGCCTCGGCTCGCCGACTCGAACTGGGCGGCGTCGACCTGCTCGGCCGCGTTCCGGACCGTGTGCTCGCATCGCGGATCGGCCTGGTCTACCAGGACCCGGGCACCGCCCTGAACCCGGCGATGGTGCTCGGCATCCAGCTGTCCGACGTCCTCAGGATGCGCCTCCGCCACAGCCGACGCGACGCCCTGCGGCTGCTGACACAGGGGTTCCGGGCCGTCAAGCTCACCGACCCCGAGGGGCGCCTCCGCCAGTACCCGCACCAGCTCTCCGGCGGCATGAAGCAGCGCGCGATGATCGCGTCGGCGATGAGCACGAAGCCGGACCTGCTCATCGCCGACGAGCCGACCACCGCGCTCGACGTGACCGTCCAGCGCGAGGTCCTCACCGTGCTGAAGCGCATGAACGAGGACTCCGGGACGGCCGTGCTCTTCATCTCGCACGACCTCGGCGTCGTCCGAGCGCTGTGCGACCGGGTGCTCGTGATGCGCAACGGATCGATCGTGGAACGCATCGACGACGTCGCCGCGCTGTCCCCGGAGACGGTCGAGCACCCGTACACGAAGCAGCTGCTCGCGGCCACGCCGGTCGTGACGGTCCCCACGGAGCAGACGGAGGCGCGCGCGTGACCGACACGACCAGGACCCGGAACGCGGTCGCCGACCAGACCGGGCCGATGATCGACGTCCGCGCACTCGACGTCGCATTCGGGTCGACGACCGTGCTCCACGACGTCGACCTCCGCCTCGACCGCGGCCGCACGGTGGGCATCGTCGGCGAGTCCGGCTCCGGCAAGTCCACGCTCGCCAAGGTCCTCGTCGGCACGGTGAAACCGGCCGCCGGGAGCGTCACGGTCGACGGCGTCGACCTCGGCTCGGCGCACCGGTCCGCCCTGCACGCCGCCCGCCGCCGGATCCAGATGATCCCGCAGGACCCCTACTCGTCACTCTCGCCACGGCGGACCGTGGCGCAGACGCTGGCCGAGGCCATCGACCCGATCCGTCCGCGCGTGTCCGTCCACGAAGGACTCATCGGCAGCTGGCTCGAGCGGGTCGGGCTCGCACCGGACATGATGCACCGCTACCCGCACGAGTTCTCCGGCGGCCAGCGGCAACGGATCGCGATCGCTCGCGGGCTGGTCATCGACCCCCACCTCGTGATCGCCGACGAGATCACCTCGGCGCTCGACGTGTCGGTGCAGGCGCAGATCCTCGAGTTGCTGGCCGAAATCAAGGAGTCCCTCGGGCTGACGATGGTCTTCATCTCGCACAACCTCGCCGTCGTGCAGCGCGTCAGCGACGAGGTCGTGGTGCTCTTCCAGGGCGAGGTGGTCGAGTCCGGTCCCGTCGAGCAGATCTACGCCGATCCGCAGCACTGGTACACGCGTCGGCTGCTCGACGCCGACCCCGGATCCGCCCGCTTCAGCCTGGCCGGCTGACCGACCACGGAAGGTTCCGTCAATGGCGGCACGACTCCCGACGACCCCACACACCCCCGGCGTGCTCCGGCTGGTCGGCGCAACACTGGTCGACGGCACCGGCACGCCGCCGCGCGCCGACGCCGAGGTCGAGCTGCACGACGGCATCGTCACCTACGCCGGTCCGCGACGCGAGCCGGCGCCCGGCGTCCCCGTCGCCGACCTCACCGGTACGTGGCTGCTGCCCGGCTTCATCGACGCCCACGTGCACCTCAGCATGGTGCCGACCGCTCCGGAGGAGCAGCGAGCGCGGTTCCCCGAGGAGGACGTGCTCGAGGTCGCCGAGGTGCTCCGCTCCACGCTGCACGCCGGCGTCACCACCGCACGGGACCTCGACGGCCTCACCCCCGGCTACCGGAACGCCGTCGCGCGGGGCACGGTCGTGGGCCCGCGACTCCACCTCGCCATCGCGATGCTCTCGCCCACCGGCGGCCACGCGGACCCCGTCCGGCCGAACGGCTCGCTCCCGGCGTGGGCCGTGCGGTCGGGGATGCCAGAGCCCGGCGTGGTCGACACCGACGAGGACGTCGTCCGTGCCGTCCGCACCCTGCTCCGCACGGGAGCCGACGCGATCAAGCTCTCGACCTCCGGCGGCGTCGGATCACCGACGGACGACCCGGACGACGTCGGGATCACCGAGGAGCAGGTCCGCCTGGTCGTCCGGCTGGTCGGCGAACGCGGTGGGCGTCCGGTCGCCGCACACGCCCTGACCGATGCAGCCGTCCGCGCGGCGGTGCTCGGCGGCGCGTCGAGCATCGAGCACGGGTACGACCTCAGCGACGAGACCATCGCGCTGATGGTCGAACGCGGGACGGCGCTGGTCCCCACGCTCAGCACGCTGCTCCGCGAACTCGACCCGACCACCACCTCCGACGAGCGCCTGCGGCACCGTGCCGCCCTGCACGAGCGCGGCCTCGACAGCGTCCGTCGCGCCGTCGCCGCCGGGGTTCCCGTCGCGCTCGGTACCGACGCCGGCGTCCATCCGCACGGCCGCAACCTGGCGGAGCTCGCACGGCTGGTACAGGTCGGTCTGACGCCGCTCGCCGCCGTCACGGCCGGCACCCTCCACGGGGCGCGGCTCCTCGGACTGGAGGACCGGCTCGGCTCCGTCGAGCCCGGCAAGGTCGGTGACCTGGTCGTCTCGCGCGTCGACCCGCTCGTCGACGTCGGCGCGCTCGCCGACGCTGCCAACGTCCGCGCGGTCCTGCAGTCCGGACGCGCGGTCAAGGACCTCGACGGCCTGGTGACCACGGCCTCCTGACGATGGTCACCGCGTGGTGGTCAGGCGACGGCGGCGATCGCGCGCTCGATGACCGCGACGACCCGCTCGGGGGCGGCGTGGGCCACTGCGTGACTGGTGTCGACCTCCTCGGCGTCCGCGCCCATGCGCGCGACGAAGTCGCGCTGGATCTCCGGGAGCAGGTGCCGGTCGCTCGACGCCACCAGGTACCAGCTCGGCCGGGTGGCCCACGCGGGCTCGCCCGTCGGCTGCTGGAACGCGGCGTCCGCGGTCGCGCGGCGCTCGTACCGTGCCGCCTGCAGGACGTCGTCCGGTACGTCCCAGGCGAGCGCGGCCCGGGACTCCTCGTCGTCGCGGGTGACCCACTCGCCGTCCGGGCCGCGGTCGGTGTACCGCGAGACGAGGGCGGGTTCGCTGCGTTCGACGATCGCGGAGACGGACTCGCCGGCGTCCGGCGCGAACGCCGCGACGTAGACCAGACCCACCACGCGCTCGTGCGTACCGGCGTTCGTGATCACGGCACCGCCGTACGAGTGCCCGACGAGCAGGACCGGACCGTCGACCGCGTCGACGAGTGCGCGCACCGATGCCTCGTCGTCCCGCAGTGACGTCAGGGCGTTGTCGGCGAGCGTGTAGGCGATGCCGCGAGCACGCAGGAGCGGCGTGACGGAGGACCACGCCGACGGTGACCCACCGGCACCGTGGACCAGGACGACGTGCACCGTCGAGGTGCTCACGCGCCGACCGCCGCGACGAGGGGGAGCAGGACGGTCGGGGCCGGCGCGGCCTCCCGCCCGGCGAACGGCACCGGCTGGCAGACCATGAGGTAGTCGCCCGGGTCGACGTCGGACAGGTCCGCGTTCTCGAGGATCACGATGCCCGCCCCGCAGAGCGCGACGTGCGTCGGCCACGCCTCGGTGTGTGCGGGTGCCTCCATCGTCATGTAGTCGATGCCCGCGAACCGGACCCCGTTCTCGACGAGCCACGCGGCACCGCTCGGGCCGAGGCCGACCCACGTGTCGGAACGCACGTTCCGAGTCAGCGCGTCGGTCGAGTTCCGGGTGCGGAAGAGCACGCGCTCCGACCCGCCGGCTCCGGCGCTCGCGAGGTCCTCGGCCGTGATCTCCTCGGCGACGTGACGGAGGTCCAGGACCCGGACCGGTCCGACGACGCTGTCCAGCGCGATCTCGTCGACGGTCGCGGCGCCGGGGACGAAGTGCGATGGGGCGTCGACGTGGGTGCCGGTGTGGGCGCCGATCACCCACCGCGAGACGTCCGAGGGGAACCCGTCGGCGATCTGCTCCACCATCTCGTAGGTCGGACGCCGACCCCAGTGCAGCATCTCGGTGTGGATCGGGATGTTGATGTCGATCGCGTCGGTCATGCGTCCCTCCGGGAACTCCGGCAGAATGGATTCGGTTTTGTAGTTATTGTATCCAATCAGCGGGAGGGGTCAACCGTGGTCCGAGCAGTCCGCGACCTGGCGGCAGGCGACATGGCGCTCGGGGGTCGCCCGCGTCGCCTCGTTCCCCTCGTGCTCGGGTGGGAGCCCATCCCGGAGTCGATCTCGCTCCGCGGCGGAGACCCGGCCCGGTTCCTCCTCGAACCGGTCACGGCGGTCGCGGTCGTCTTCGACGAGGGCTGGGTGCTCGTCGACGGCGGCTTCGACCTCGACCGCGTCCGGGATCCAAAGCAGCGGGCGGCCCACTACGACCATGCGAACTACACAGCCGTCGTGCCGCCGGGCGATGCGCTGGCCGAGGGGATCGCGGCTGCGGGGCTCGCGTGGGATGCTCTCGCAGCCAGCGTGATCTCCCACGTGCACCTCGACCACACCGGTGGCCTCCGCCTCGTGCCACCAGGTACGCCCGTCGTGCTGCAACGCCGCGAGTGGGAGTGGCTCCGGAGCGGGATCGGACGCCGGGAGACCGTCGTCGTCGGCGACGTCCTCGGCGCCGACGTCGAGGTGCGGCTGGTCGATGGGGACACCGACCTCGCGCCCGGGCTCGGCGTGCTCGACACCCGAGGGCACACTCCTGGTCATCAGTCGGTGCGGGTCGACCTGCCGGACCATGCGGTGGTGTTGGCGTGCGACGCAGCGGATCTCGAGCGGAACCTCACCGAGCGGACGCCGTGCGGGTGGGTCGGCGTCACGGGTGACGAGCCCGACGCCCAGCGGTCCGTCGACCGGCTGGCCGACCTGGCGCGGCTGCCGGGTGTCGAGGTGTGGCCGGGGCACGACCCCGCATGGGGGCCGTGGAGGGGTCCCGCGGGCGGTTGACGGCGATCGGGGAACCGCGGCTCAGCGCGCTGCAGCGACGGCGGAGTCGACGAGCTCGGCCCGCGCGATGTCGGTCCCCGCTGCGAGCGCGCCGAGCTTGTCCAGCGCTGCCCCTCGCGCCAACGGTGTCATCCCGCAGTTGGAGCTCGGGATGAGCTTGTCGGCGAGGACTGCTGCAGCAGCGGGAAGTATTGCTCGTACTGGCGCCACTCCGCCCCGAGCGTCGCCTTCCACTTGTTGTTCGCCTCGATGCCGTACCCGTAACAGATGTGCACGGCGGTCTCCGCGCGGAGGCCGCGGCTTCGCGGAGCCCGATCCGCTATCGGTTGGTACCGGTCGGCGGTTGTCTGTGTGGCGGTCGGGCGGGACGACCCCGAGTTGTTCAAGCGCGATGCGTTGAGCGGTAAGGCCCTGTTCGCGCGTGGAGGCTCGGGCGTACCCGATGAGCAGAGCGTTCTCGGCGCGAGGACCCGCACACGGTGCGACGGCCAGTTCGGATCTCGCCGAGCACCTTCCGCCAGGCCGCCGTGAGCGTGGCGAATTCATCGTCGGAGACGAGGTCGCGCATCCCGGTCGCGAGCACCGCGGACCGCACGGCTTCCTCGGCGCCGGCGCGGTCTCGCAAGTGCGCGTCCGAGTGCCGCACTGCGCGCCCGGCCTCCTGCGCGGCCTCGATCTCCTCGACGCGTCCCGCTGCACCAGCGGCCTCGAGTGCGTGCTGCCACGCGGCGACGAGGTCGGCGTTCGTGACCATCCGTCCGTCGGCGCCTCCCTGGATCGCGAGCGATGCGCTCGGTTCCGGCAGCAAGATCCCCTCGTCGGCCTTCCAGGTGACGTCGAGCGCCTCTGCCTCGTCGGCGGTGATCTGCCCGGCGCGGTCGATCATCGCCTGCAGCCCGGCGTTGCTGGTGGTGTCCGTCACGGTGCCCTCTCCGACCGACGCGTCCGCGTGGTCTTGAGGCATCAAGGGCGTCGGTGAGTGGGAGATCAGCGTATTGCTGCGCTGTCCCAGAGGGTCCGTACGTGGTTCGCGATGCGTCTGAGCCACGGGCTTGTCACGAGAACGGAAACTGCCAGAATCGTCATGGCCTGTAGAGCGAGGAACACTTCAAGTCGCAGTGGAATGAACGCGCCTATCGCCCATCCCACGGCGAGGACCGCGGCGATCGCAGGCAGCGTCCTCAGCCCGCCCGTTGAGCTGCGCCAGGTGATGGCCGCGCTGGTCGCGAACCCGAGCGGTACCAGCCCCTGTAACACGATGGAGACCGGGAACCACAGGGTTGGCGCGAGGGCCGGGGACTGCGTGAGCACAAATCCGACCACGGCCGCCGCAGCGATGCCGCGTGCAAGATCGTGTGTCCATACTGCAAGGCCTGCGCACACCGCACCCGAGAGCACCACCGCTGCGGCGATGAACGGCGCCATCCCGAAGCCGAGTAAGTGGAAATCGATGAATCCCAGCGCGTTGTCCACGGCGAGCACGGTGCTGCCGAGCACTGCGATCGTGGCGGTACTGAACGCTGCCGTGCGTGCGACGGCGGGAGTGGACGCGTTTGTCATGGACCTTCCTCGAGCGGGTCGACGGTGTCGCGAACCTGTTGGTAGGCGGTTGCGCACGTTGCCTTCAAGCGATGGCCGATCGGTGATAGCGCTGCTATCCACCGCTCGGTATCCGGGATGTTGCGGATCCGTTTCCGTCCGAGGCTGTTAATCGCCGCGTGCAGTTCCGCGGTGACGCCCGGGAACAATGCCTCGTACTGCTTCGCCGAGCCGCTGCGCTTCCCCGGATGTTCCACGTACCGTTCCCCTTCGCTTGCGACGAAGCGCGCGCAGGTGGTGAGGTAGTCCTGCTCGGCTGTCAGCTTCGCCGGAACCCCGACGTCGCCGGCGATCTTCGGTGCATCGCGAGGGAACTTCAACGCGTTGACCACGTCGGGTGGTCCGATGACGTACCAGTTCTGGCCGCGCGCGATCATCCGCTCGCTGCTGATGGTGTCGGCCCAGTCCTCGAGTGTCTGCTGAACCGAGGCTGCGTGAGCGTAGACACGGATGAAGACAGAGTCATCGCCGTCCAAGCAATCAAACCCTCGCATCGCATCCCAGAACGCGAGGTCGTCAAGCCATGCGTCGGCATCAGCGCACGGCACGGACTGGCGCAGCTGGTCAGCGATCGACTGCGTCGATTGCACGCTGAGCGCATGCTCTGTCGGACGGGCGCTGGGGTCCGCGGCGTTCGTCCGTGACTCATCGTGTGCGCACCCCGACAGAACGGCTGCGGCAACGCAGCCCGAGGCGATGACCCCGAGACTACGTCGCCGCACACTCTGGCGTATTACTGCCACTGAACGCCAGCCCACCCGATGCCGGTGAGGCCCTTCACCTTCTTGGTGCCCGCGACGTTGCCCCACGGAACATTCTTCGTACGCCCCGTGCCGCAATCAAGCGCCGTCCACGTCGGTGTGTGCTTCGAGTTGAAGGACTTCCCCCACATGCAGGGGCTGGCGTTGCCCTGGTGCTTGTACCACTTGTAGGTCGCCTGTGCTGAGTTGTTCCAACCGATCACATTGCATCCGTTGAGGGACTCGCTCATGACCGCGACGGCCGTGAACGCACGGTCCTTGCAGTCACCCGACCTCGGTGCTGGACCATCTCCAGCCACCACGACCTCGGCGTTGGGGTCAAAGCTCTCATCCACGACGACGTTCGGCGGGATCGAGACACCCGCAGTATCAGTACCCGCAGTCGCGTTCGCTGGGGCAGCCATGACCAGTGCAGATGCAGCGACGGCGGTCGACACGAGCGCCGCGGAGAGCGCGTTGATCGTCTTCATTTCTCACCCTTGAGTTGCCGGTGAAGTTTTACCGGATGAACACAGGGTGCACGATCTTGGGTGGGGTGGCAACCCGAAATCCGGCTGGTCATGCGAGTGGCGTCGACAGTTGAGTGGAGGTCGCTTCGTGGTCGTTTGTTCAGGCGGAGGGGGCCATACTGCGCGTCAAGTTCTCGTGCAGCTGGGCCAGGCTCTTGCCTCGTATCGATCTCATGAGACACGAAATATGTTACACTGATGTTGCGGGACGGGTTAGGCTGCTCCCAGCTCATCTCACCGACGAGAGGCAGGATCACATGCACACCGGCAAGCCGACCCTGCTCCCGTACGCCCGGCAGTGGATCGCCATCCGCTCCGAAGGCCGCGAGCCGCGATGACTCGGTCGGCTGGAACGACTCCATCAGGTCAGGAGAAGTCATCACCCATCCACGCCACCTCGTAGCCACTCTGGTACGACGCACCTCCGATGCCATCGCGATCATCGCCGGCATCGCCGTGATCGCGACCACGAACGTCGGCATCCCCATTGGCCCTCTGCCGTGGTTGTACCTCGTCATCTACTGCCTTTGGCGTGCGATTCGGATCACCACGCGCCGATCCCGAGTCCGCCGTGGCCGCGCGAACCCGATCGTCTCTGCCTCGGAGACCTGGCAGGACCTGCACCTCGGACGGCCCGCCACCACCAGCTCCAGCTCGACGCACGCGATCACCACATCCACCCCAAATGATCCCGTTTGACGATCGGTCGGTTGCCGGACACCAGCGAGCCGTGCGCAGAGAGAGGGGCCCATTGCGGAGTCCGCTTGAGAGCTCCGGACACTGGCGCGCAAGTCTTCGTACAGCCGGCGGCTGACTCAGGTGGGGGAGCATCGCGAAGGGACTCGTCGGGATGGCCGCCTGGCTCACGCTCAAGGAAGCTCATCGAAACGCTCGGAGGTGTCGCAAAGGCGGCGAAGACCTTCTGGAGCAGGAGTGCTTCTCGTGAAGCGGTGGACGCCCGCGATCCGCACGTTCGCGGGGCTCGCCGCCGCAGGACTCGCGCTGGCGTTGTTCGGCCCGCTCTATGCCTGCGCGGTCGCAGTCGCCACGCTGTGGTCCGCCGGGTCCAGCAAGCGCATCGTGGGGAACGCGTTCATTCCGCCAGGAATGACCGTGGACCCCCAGGAAGTGCGCCGATACCGCGTCGAGCATCCGGGAGTGACCATCAGTGAAGCGGTCGCTGGCCGTCAGTAGCCGCAAACGAGCCCCATCGGTAACGATGGGGCTCGCGGTGCAGGTGCTCCCTCATCGGCCCGCGCAATACGACGCGCTTCCCTGTCGGCAGCGTGACCTCCGGGACGGACCCGAGCCGGGCTTCCAGGCTGGATAGCGCCCAGCCGACGCGATGTTCCCGGCGGACTACCGGGCTGACCCGGCGGGGACACTCGTGAGTTCAGCTCGGACGATGTCCGCTCCAGCGGACAGCGCGCCGAGCTTCTCCAGCGCCGCACCCCGCGCCAGCGGCGCCATCCCGCAGTTGGAGCTCGGGATGAGCTTGTCGGCGTCGACGAACTCGAGCGCACGACGGAGCACATCGGCGACCTCTTCCGGCGTCTCCACGGTCTCGGTCGCGACGTCGATCGCCCCGAGCATGACCTTCTTCCCGCGGATGAGCTCGACGAGGTCGAGCGGGACGTGGGAGTGGATGCATTCGAGCGACACGATGTCGATCGAGGACTGCTGCAGCAGCGGGAAGGACTGCTCGTACTGACGCCACTCCGCCCCGAGCGTCTCCTTCCACTTGTTGTTCGCCTCGATGCCGTACCCGTAACAGATGTGCACGGCGGTCTCGGCGCGGAGTCCTTCGGCAGCACGCTCGAGCGCGGCGACGCCCCAGTCCTGCACCTCGTCGTGGAAGACCGTGAACGCGGGCTCGTCGAACTGGATGATGTCGACGCCGGCCGCTTCGAGCTCCCTGGCCTCCTGGTTGAGGATCGTGGCGAACTCCCACGCCAGCTTCTCGCGGCTCTTGTAGTGCTGGTCGGAGAGCGTGTCGATCATGGTCATCGGGCCGGGGAGGGCCCACTTGATCGGGCGGTCGGTCTGCGCTCGCAGGAACTTCGCGTCCTCCACGAATACCGGTGCCCGGCGGCTCACGGCGCCGACGACGGTCGGGACGGCCGCGTCGTACCGGTCGCGGATGCGGACGGTCTCCTTGCGGTCGAGGTCGACGCCGTCGAGGTGCTCGATGAACGTCGTGACGAAGTGCTGGCGGGTTTGCTCGCCGTCGCTGACGATGTCGATGCCGGCGCGCTCCTGCTCGTGGACGGCGGCCCGGAGTGCGTCCTGCTTGCCCTCGGTCAGCGCCGCGCCGTCCAGCTGCCAGGGGGACCAGAGCTTCTCGGGCTCGGCGAGCCAGGACGGCTTCGGCAGGCTGCCGACGATCGAGGTGGGCAGAAGGGTGCTCATGCTCGTGGGGTTCCTAACGGTTCAGTGGGAGGCGACGGCGGCACCGGAGGCCCACCGCTCGAGGAGTGCTCGGTGCGGCTGCACGAGGTGCTCCTCGGTGTAGCGGCCCTGGGTGACGCCGAGGCGGCTGCGTTCCTCGCGGTCGTAGGCGACGCCGGTCGACGTGTAATCCGAGTGCGAGAGGGTCGGACGGTAGGTGCTCGGCGCGGGCGTGTTCGCGTTGTAGATCTCCGGGCGGTAGATCTTCTGGAACGTCTCCATCGTGCTGATCGTGCCGATGAGCTGCAGGTCCGTGTAGTCGCCCAGCAGGTCGCCGCGCGTGTAGAACGCGAGCGGCGCCTTCCCGCCGGCGGGCATGAAGTAGCGCGCCTGCATCCCCATGCGGCCGAAGTAGTCGTCGGTGAGCGACGAGTGCTCGTGCAGGTACTCGGCGCCGAGCACCGGGTGGACGGTGCCCGACTGCCGGTATGTCTGGCTCGTGGAGACGCTGATGCAGACGACGGGCTCGGCATCGAAGTGGTCCTGGAACGCAGGAGACTCCAGGAAGCGCTGGAAGAGCTGGCCGTGCAGGTACCCGAAGTGCTCGGGGATGCCGGCGCTCTTGTCGAGGGTCGGCAGCAGCACGGAGAAGTCGTAGTCGCGGAGGTACGACGAGAAGTTGTTGCCGAGGATCCCCTGGTGGCGCTCGCCGGTGTGCTGTTCCACGATCGTGACGTCGAGCATCTCGAGCAGGGGGAACTGCTCGTCCGAGCCCCCGTCGACGAAGTGTGCGGCGACCGAGACGATGTCGAGCTCCACCCGGTACCGGTCGCCCGACGGGTCACCAGTAGCGAGGTCGTTGCAGCGGCGATCGATCATGGCGATCGCACGACGGAGGTTCTGCTGCCGCTGCTCCCCGCGCGCGAGGTTGGCGAAGTTCGTGGTCAGGCGCGAGCTGTCGGCGGGGGAGTAGTCCTCGTCGAAGCGTGTCCGCGTGATGCTGAAGGTCAGGTCGTTCGCCATCCCCTGATCATGACGGCAGGCGCGGGTCATCGGGTAATCCCCAATCACTATGCCGTCGTATAGCCTGCGCCTATGGCTCGTGTCTCGAACGACATCACCTTGCAGCAGCTCCGGTACTTCATCGAGGTCGCGACGGAGGGCTCGATCAGCGCAGCGGCCGACTTGCTCTACGTCGCGCAGCCGACGTTGTCGGCTGCCATGAAGGACCTGGAGGCTCGGATCGGCCGGGCGCTCTTCGTGCGTTCGGCGCGTGGTGTCGTCCTCACCGTCGACGGCGTCGAGTTCCTGGGGTACGCCCGGCAGGTGGTCGAGCAGGTCTCCCTGCTGGAGCAGCGCTACGTCGGCGGGCAGCCCTCGCGCCGGTTGCTCGGAGTCTCCGCGCAGCACTACTCGTTCGCGGTGGAGGCGTTCGTCCGCATGGTGGAGGGCGCCGCTGCGGACGAGTACGAGTTCTCGCTCCGGGAGACGCGCACGTGGGACATCATCGAGGACGTCCGCACGCTGCGGAGCGAGGTGGGGATCCTCTACCGCAACGACTTCAACCGGCAGGTGCTCGGGAAGCTGCTGCGGGACGCCGGGGTCGTGTTCACGCCGCTGTTCGTCGCGGAGCCGCACATCTTCGTGTCCCGACGGAACCCGATCGCGTCACAGGCGCGTGCGACCCTCGACGACCTCGCCGACCTGCCTCGGCTGACGTTCGACCAGGGCGCGAACAACTCCTTCTACCTGGCGGAGGAGATCCTGTCGACGATGTCGAGCAAGCGGGAGATCCGGGTGTCCGACCGGGCGACGATCTTCAACCTGATGATCGGCCTCGGCGGCTACACGATCTCGACCGGGCTCATCAGTGACGACCTCGACCCGGAGATCGTCGCCATCCCGCTGGACGTCGACGAACGCATCGAGATCGGCTGGATCGCGCACGCGTCGGTCCCCCTCACCGTGCAGGCGCAGACGTACCTGGACGAACTCCGCGCCGTCGTGACGAGCTACGGCGTCGAGCCGCTGGGGTAGCCGTGCGGCAGTCTGCGGACCGCCGCCGGCGGCGTGCGCGGTGACCGGCCTGGAGGCGCGACCCGCGTCGGTCAGGCGGGTCGCGCCTCCAGGCTGTCGCCTCGAACCCCGTGGCGGCGTTCAGGGACGGAAGACGGCACGCACGCACCCGTCGGTCTTGTCCTTGAACTTGGCGTAGCCCTCGGGAGCATCGTCGAGCGGCATGACGTGTGTCGCCAGGTGCTCCGTGACGAGCTCGTCGCGTGCCATCCGTTCGAGGAGCATCGGGATGTAGCGGTGCCCGTGCTGCTGAGCGGACCGGAGCGTCAGGCCCTTGTTCATCACTGCCCCGAGCGGGAACTTGTCCACGAACCCGCCGAAGACGCCCAGCACGAACAGGCTGCCGCCCTTGCGTGCGGCGAACACGGCCTCCCGGACGGCGGTGGGCCGGTCCGTCTGCAGCCGCAGCTGCTGCTTCAGCTGGTCGTACGCGAAGTCCGGACCGTCGCGGTGGGCTTCCATCCCGACCGCCTCGATGCAGACGTCCGGGCCGCGACCGCCCGTGCGTTCCCGGAGCTCGGCCGTCACCTCGCTGGTCTCGTAGTTCATGGTCTCCCCACCGATGACCTGCTCCACCTGCGTCAGCCGCTCCTGGAAGCGGTCGATGACGATGACCCGCTCGGCACCGAGCAGGAGTGACGCGCGCGCGGCCATCTGGCCGACGCCGCCTGCACCCCAGACCGCAACGGTGTCCCCGGGGGCGACGCCGCCGAGATCGGCTCCCATCCATCCGGTCGGAGCGGCGTCGGAGGCGAAGAGCGCCCGCTCGTCGCTCACGCCATCGGGGACGGGGAAGGCGTCCTGGTCGGCATACGGCACACGGATGTACTCGGCATGGCTGCCGGCCCACCCGCCCAGTGCGTGTGAGTAGCCGTAGCAGCCGCCGGGCGCCTGGCCCCAGAGTATCTCGGGGATGCCGGCGTTCGGGTTCCCGTTGTCGCACAACGAGGTGAGGTCGTTGCGACAGAACCAGCACTTCCCGCAGCTGATGAACGAGCAGACGACGACGCGGTCGCCGACGGCGTGCTTCGTGACGGCGGATCCCACCTCGACGATCTCGCCGACGAACTCGTGGCCGAGCACATCGCCCGCGCGCATGGTCGGGACGTACCCACCGAGGAGGTGGAGGTCCGATCCGCAGGTCGTGCTCAACGTCACCTTGACGATGGCGTCGTGGGCGTTGACGATCTCGGGGTCGTCGACCCGCTCCACGGCGAGTCGGTTCACCCCGGTCCAGCAGAGGGCCTTCACAGCACACCACCGCCCTTTGCGTCGGACTCCGCTTCGTCGACCGCGCTCCCGAGCAGGGTCCGCGGACGTTCTCCGTGAGGTCGAGGCGTCGCACGGAGGACCTCGCCGGTCTCGAAGAGCTGTTTGGCGTCGCGCAGCGCTTCCCGCAGGGTCCTGTTCGGATCATGGCCGTCCAAGCCGAGATCGGCTCCGTCCCGCACCCGGGCATGCACCTCGAAGCCCTTGTCCCCTGGCGCGGGGTCGATCCGGATCTCGAGCGCCGCAGCCAGGCGTCCGAGCGGCTCGGGGTAGCCGTCGCGCTCGAACACATCTGCATCGCCCAGCACGGTGACCGCCTTCCAGCCTTCCGGATGCGCCGCGTCACCGTCCGATCCCCGCTGTCGCTTCACCAGAGACCGGGCGACCAGGCCGACGGCGATCCCGGCGACGCCGACCGCGGCAGCAGCTCTGCCCACCATGGTCAGGCCACCTTCCCCGGCTTGAGGACGACCTTGGTCCAGCCGTCGTCCCGGTTGTCGAAGTGCTCGTAGGCGTCCGGCGCTTGGTCCAGCGGGATCTCGTGGCTCACGATGAACGACGGTGTCGCCTTGCCCCCCGCGATCAGGTCACGGAGCCGTCGGTTGTACTTCTTGACCGGAGCCTGTCCCGTCCCCATGGTCTGGCCCTTGAACCAGTGCAGCCCCATGTCGAACGCGACCTGCCCCTGCTTCGCCAGCTCGTCCGGGCCGCCGGGGTCCTGTGGGACGAACACCCCGACCGTCCCGATCCGTCCGGTGAACCGGACCGACTGCACCAGACGGTTGAGCGTGAGGTTCGTCTGCTCGTCGCCGGAGGGCTCGTGCGCCTGGTACCCGACGCACTCACAGCCGTTGTCGGCGCCGAGTCCCATCGTCTGCTCGAGCACGGCCTGCACCGGATCGACCTTCGAGTCGTCGATCGCGATCGCGCCGATCGACTCCGCCAGCCGGAGTCGATCGGGATGACGGTCCACCACCATCACCTTGCTCGCACCCCGGATCGCGGCCGACAGCGCTGCCATCAGTCCGACCGGGCCTGCACCGTAGATGACGGTCTGGTCGCCCGGTTGCACGCCGGCCATCTCGGTGGCGTGGTAGCCGGTCGGGAAGATGTCGGCGAGCATCACGTAGTCGGCGGACCGCTCCTCGGCGTCCTCACCGAGTCGGAGACAGTTGAAGTCGCCCCACGGAACGCGCAGCAGTTCTGCCTGGCCGCCTGCCCACGGTCCCATGTCCGCGAAGCCGTACGCCGCACCTGCCCACTCGGGGACCGGTTGCGCCGTGAGGCAGTAGTTGGTCAGTCCGCGTTCACAGTTCTTGCAGTGGCCGCACGCGACGTTGAACGGCAGGACGACGACGTCGCCCACCTTGACCTTGTCGACGCCGTGACCGACCTCGATCACCTCGCCCATGTTCTCGTGACCGAACCAGCGCCCGGTCTCGAAGCTGGTGCGGCCCTCGTACATGTGCAGGTCGGACCCACAGATGTTGGTCGTCGTGACGCGCACCAGCACGTCGGTGAGACGCTCGATACGCGCGTCCGGTACGTCCTGCACCGAGACCGTGCGTGGCCCCTGGTAGACAACGGCTTTCATGTTCGACTCCTCACGTCGGTGACGTGCCCTGAACGAGCCGCGGGCCGGTCGACCACGCGATGGGCCCATGTCACGCCCTCGAGCGCAGTCGCACCATCGGCAGACCTGCCCATCCGCTCGGCCGACCTGAGCGTCGGGACAGGCGGCGATCGCTACACCGGTGATCAACGGTTTTCGGACACTCGCCCCGATTCCCGCAGACGATGGTCAGGAAGGGGGCGAGTTCCGTGGAACGGACTGCAGCGTCGTCCGAGCGGACCGCGGTCCGTCCGGGACCGGTGGAGGAGCGGGCTCGAGCACTGCTGGAAGGACTGCACCACCACATCCCGTTCGACGCCGCGTGGATGGCGCTGGCCGATGGAGACGGCGCTCGGTACAGCACGGTCGCGAGCAGCGGTCTCGACGATGTGAGTGTCGGCTTCCTACGCGGGTCTCGGGTCACGCACGATGCCCCCTCGGGCCCGTCGTCGACAGCGTGCCCACCCGCTGCCGGCTTCCGGGAGGCGCTCTCCGTGGTGCTGTGCGCGGACGGGCACCGCTCGGTCGGCCTCGTGACGGTGCTCTTCCGGAGCGCGACCCCGCCGTCCGAGACGACCCGGCGACGACTCGCTCGGTTCGCACCGGCGCTCGCATCGGGCATCGACCCGGTCAGGTCGCTCGCCGCGACGGTCGCCTGGGTCAGCGGCGTCGAATCCGGCGTGGTCCTCCTTGCCGGCCACGGGATCGTGCGCATCCCGGGCCTGTCCGACGACGAGCTCCTCACCACCGGATCGGACCTCGTCGACGCAGCCAGGGACGCCATCTGCGAGGGGCAGGAGCACGCTTCGTTCCTCTGGCCGCGTGGGAGCCGACAGTCGCCGGACGCCTACGCGAGGGTGACGGTCCTCGCGGGCGAGGCGGACCTCAGCACCGTGGCCTGCGGCGTCGTGGTACTCGCACCTGCCACGGACCTGCGCGGCCTGACGCCGCGGGAGCTCGAGGTGCTGGGTCACGTCATCGAGGGCTGCTCCAACCTCGAGATCGCCCGGGCGCTGGCGATCGCACCGCGCACCGTCGCCGCGCACATCGAACACATCCTGCTCAAACTGGACGCCACCTCCCGGACGCTCGCCGCCGTGCGCGCCGAGCGCGCCGGGCTGTACGTCCCACTCTCGGCGGCCCGTTCCGTGTAGGCGCCGAGCCGAGCTCCACCGCGAGAAGGGGAAGTGCCATGTCGCAGTTGTCAGTGAAAGCCGGGATCGCCGCGATCGTCGGCGGCGCGAGCGCGGTGGTCGCCGCGCTCCTCGGTGTCCCCGACCTGTCCGCGCTGCTCGGCTGGGTGGTCGCCGCAGGGGTCTTCCTCCTGTGCGCGTGGTCCGAAGCCTGGCCAGCAGACCCCGAACGGACCAGGGACCTCGCCCGTCACGAGGATCGATCCCGGAAGCTGGTCGATGCGGTCGTCATCATCGCCACGCTCCTCAGCCTGGTGCTGGTGATCTTCGCGCTCGTCCGCAGCCAGCGGCACGACCCGGTCGGCTCCGCGGCGGCGATCCTCGCGGTGGTCGGCGTCGTCGCGGCGTGGGCGGTCATGAACACCGTCTACGCGTTCCGGTACGCGCGGATGTACTACATCGACGACAGCCACCGCTTCGACTTCGACCAGGACGAGGACCCGTCCTACAGCGACTTCGCCTACTCGGCGTTCTCGATCGGGATGGCCTACAACGCGGGCAACATCACCCAGTCGTCCACCCCGTCGCGGCGTATCGCCATGGGGCACGCGCTGTTGTCGTACTTCTTCGGCACCTTCGTGGTCGCGGTCGCCATCAACCTCATCACCGGCCTGACGCAGGGCGGGTGACCTCCTTCGTCGGTCGTCCGCCGTATCGTTGCTCCAGCTCGCCGACACGATCGGACCGTCGCCCACGGAAGGAACAGCCATGAGCATGGAAGGCGCGGCCTGGAGCTCGCTGTACAAGATCTCCACCGCGAGGGACGGCAAGCACGGCATCTCCCGTGAGTCCGTCCGGCGGATCATGACGTTCGCCGTGCCGTACCGCGCGAAGTTGGTGGTGTTCATCGCGCTGTCCGTCGTCGGGGCCTTCCTGGCGGTCGCGACGCCGGTGCTCGCCGGCCAGGTGGTCGACGTCATCGCCGCCAAGGGGGCAGCCGGCACGATCGTCTGGCTCGCCGTCGTCATCGCCCTGGTCGCCGTCGCCGACGCCGCCGCGTCACTCCTGACCCGCTGGTACTCGGCACGGATCGGCGAGGGTGTGATCCTCGACCTCCGCACCGCCGTCTTCAACCACGTGCAGAAGATGCCGATCGCCTTCTTCACCCGGACGCGGACGGGCGCGCTCGTCAGCCGTCTCAACAACGACGTGATCGGCGCGCAGCAGGCCTTCAGCGGCACGCTGTCCGGCGTGGTCACGAACATCGTGGCGCTGGTCCTCACCCTCGCCGTCATGCTCAGCACGTCGTGGCTCGTGACCGTGCTCGCGGTGGTCATGCTCCCGATCTTCCTCATCCCAGCACGCCGGATGGGCAGCCGGCTCGCTGCGCTCCGCCGCGAGGCCGCTGATCACAACGCAGCGATGAGCACGCAGATGACCGAGCGGTTCTCGGCGCCAGGCGCCACCCTCGTCAAGCTCTTCGGTCGTCCCGACGAAGAGGCCGAGGAGTTCCGCGTGCGCGCGGCGCGCGTCCGCGACATCGGCGTCCGGAGCGCCCTGCTGCAGTTCGTCTTCGTCACCGCGCTCACGCTCGTCTCCGCGCTCGCGCTCGCGCTCGTCTACGGGGTCGGCGGCGCCCTCGCACTCGGTGGGCAGCTGAACACCGGCGACGTGGTGACGCTCGCCCTGCTCCTCACCCGCCTGTACGCCCCGCTGACCAGCCTGGCGAACGCGCGGGTGGAGATCATGAGCGCGGTGGTCAGCTTCGAGCGGGTCTTCGAGGTGCTGGACCTCGAACCGCTCATCCAGGAGAAGCCCGACGCGGGCACCGTCCCCGACGGCCCGGTGTCGGTCGAGTTCGACGACGTCCGCTTCGCGTACCCGTCGGCGGACAAGGTGTCGCTCGCCTCGCTCGAAGAGGTCTCCACGCTGGACGCCCGCGGTGGCGAAGAGGTCCTGCACGGTGTGTCCTTCCGGATCGAGCCGGGGCAGACCGTCGCGCTCGTCGGGACCTCCGGCGCCGGCAAGTCCACGATCGCGCAGCTCCTGTCGCGGCTGTACGACGTCGACAGCGGGGCGGTGCGGCTGGCCGGGAAGGACGTCCGCGACGTCACCTTCGCGTCGATGCGGCACTCGCTCGGCATGGTGACGCAGGACGGTCACCTGTTCCACGAGACCATCCGCTCCAACCTGCGCCTCGCCCGGCCAGGGGCGTCCGACGACGAGGTCTGGGACGCCGTCCGCCGTGCCCGGCTCGAGCCGCTCATCCGGTCCCTGCCCGATCAGCTCGACACCATGGTGGGGGAGCGCGGCTACCGACTGTCCGGTGGTGAGCGTCAGCGGATGACCATCGCGAGACTGCTGCTCGCGCAGCCGCGTGTCGTCATCCTCGACGAGGCGACGGCAGCGCTCGACTCGACGTCCGAGGCCGCCGTGCAGGCAGCACTGAGCGAGGCGCTGGAGGGACGGACCGCGATGGTGATCGCACACCGCCTGTCGACCATCCGCAGCGCGGACATGATCCTCGTGGTCGAGGACGGGTCGATCGTGGAGCGCGGCACGCACGAGCAACTGCTGGCGGCCGGCGGCCGGTACGAGGAACTGCACCGTACGCAGTTCGCGGTGCAGAAGGACCTGGCTGTCGAGGAGAACCTGCGCTGACGAGCGGACAGGAGGCGCGGTGCGGGCTGACACCGTGCCTCCTGTCCGGCCGTTGCCCGGTCAAGCACCGCTGGTCAGGTCGTACATCGTGACGCCACCGACGGTCTGCGCGTCGAAGTTCGCGGCGACCCACGCCGCGATCTTCGTGGCGGCATCGCTCCCGCTGCTGCCGCTGGTGTTCGTGGAGCTGCCGATGAACCAGTGCACTCGCCCTTCGGCGACCAAGGTCGTGAACTCCGCCAGCGTCGGCGACGGATCGGTGCCGTTGTACCCGCCGATCGCCATCACCGGGTCGCCCGTCGCGAGCTGGTAGGTGGCGGCGCTGTTCGAGCCGACGGTCGCGGCCGCCCAGGTGTAGTCGTCGGCGTCGGCGGACAGCGCCGCCACGACCTTCTCCGACACCTCCGTCGAACCACCGAGCAGGTTCGTGCCACCAGCGGCGCCGTCGCCCTGGAACTGGCTGGGAGCCTGACCACCCGGAGCCTGACCACCCGGTGCCTGCCCGCCGGGTGCTTGCTGCTGCCCGGGCTGCCCGCCGCCGACGCCACCCTGCCCGCCGCCGGCACCACCGGGCCCACCCATGCCGCCCCCTGGGCCCGCCGACGTCACGCTCGGGCCGGCGGAGGGGAGTGCGCCGGTGTGCCCCACCGTGGTGGTCTGTACCGAGAACGCCGTCGGCCCGAGCAGTGCCGCGACGAGCACCACCGCGATCGTGGCCGACGCCACACCCCGGCCTCGCGGCGGCACCAGGACCAGCACGGCCCCGACCACCGTCGCGGCCAACACCACCCAGCGGATCCACGGCTGCCACGACGACGCCTGGGTCAGCAGCGCGAAGGACCAGGCTCCGGAGACGGCAACGATCACGGACGTCGCGATCCGCCAGGCGAGCACCGCGCGGCGCTGCCACACGAGTCCTGCGCCGATGCCCACCAGGCCGGCGATGTAGGGGGCGAGCGCGACGGTGTAGTACGGGTGGAAGATCCCGCCCATGAAGCTGAAGACCGCTCCGGTGACGAGCAGCGAACCACCGAGCACCAGCACGGTCGCCTGCCGTGGGTCGCTGCGGCGCCGGACACCGACGGCGACGAGCGACACGACGAGCAACAGCAGCGCGGTCGGCAGCAGCCACGTGACCTGGGTGCCGAACTCCGAGCCGAACAGCCGCGTCAGGCCGGTCGAGCCCCAGGAGCCCGCGCCGGTGGTCCCGCCGGGAACGACGCTGCCGGTCTCGTCGCCGGTGACCCGGCCGAGACCGTTGTAGCCGAAGGTGAGCTCCAGGAAGCTGTTCGTCTGTGACCCGCCGATGTACGGCCGGGCCGACGCCGGGACGAGCTCGACGATCGCGACCCACCATCCGGCGGACACGAGGAGCGCGGCGGCAGCGGCCGCCAGGTGGCCGACCCGGCGGAGCACCGGACGGGGCGACGCGACGAGGTACACGCCGACCAGGGGTGGCAGCACGAGGAGCGCCTGCAGCTGCTTCGTCAGGAAGCCGAGTCCGACCAGAACGCCGGCCCACACGACCCAGCGCATCCGCCCGGACTCGATGCCGCGCAGGGTCAGGGCGATCGCTCCGACCGTGAGCAGGACGAGCAGCGCGTCCGGGTTGTCGTAGCGGAACATCAGTGTCGCCACCGGGGTGGTGGCGAGCACCGCGCCGGCGACGAGTGCCGCACCGGCTGAGAACCGGCGACGCACGATCCGGTACAGGATGGCCACCGACGCGACCCCCATCAGCGCCTGGGGCAGCAGGATCGCCCACGAGTTCAGCCCGAAGAGCCGGACCGAGATCCCGATCACCCAGAGGAAGGCGGGCGGCTTGTCCACGGTGATGGCGTTCGCGGCGTCGGACGATCCGTAGAAGAACGCCTCCCAGCTCTGGCTCCCGGCCTGCACCGCCGCGGAGTAGAAGGCGTTCGCCCAGCCGTTCACGCCGAGGTTCACGACGTAGAGCACACCCGTCGCCAGCAGCAGGCCGAGCAACGCCGGACGCTCCCACCGGGCGGCATCAGCCCGGCCGCGGACCAGCCGTCGCAGTCGATGGCTGACCGTGGGGCGGGCAGCGCTGGCTGCGGCCCTCGTCGACGGAGGGTGCGGCGCGGTGACGTCCGGTGCGTGGGTGGTCATGACGACGATCGTCAGCGACCGTCATCGGCCGACCATGAGCCACGGCTGTGGTCTTGGTAAGTCGTGTGCAGTCGATCGGCGTCGACGTCACGACCGAGGGTGGGCGGCCGTGCGCGGCGTGCGCCAGCTCACCAGGAGCTGGGCTTGTAGTCCTTCAAGAAGACGCCGAACACGTCGTCGCCCGCCTCGCCGCGGACGATCGGGTCGTAGACACGGGCAGCCCCGTCGACGAGGTCGAGTGGCGCGTGGAAGCCCTCTTCTGCCAGCCGGACCTTCGTCGGGTGCGGTCGCTCGTCGGTGATCCACCCGGTGTCGACGCTCGTCATCAGGATGCCGTCGGTCTCGAACATCTCCTGGGCACTCGTACGCGTCAGCATGTTCACGGCGGCCTTCGCCATGTTCGTGTGCGGGTGCCCGGGGCCCTTGTAGGCGCGGCCGAACACCCCTTCCATGGCGCTGACGTTGACGACGTAGGTGCGGTGCGCCCCGCTCGCCGCCATGGACGGGCGGAGCTTGGAGATCAGGATGAACGGCGCCGTGGTGTTGGCCAGCTGGACCTCGAGCATCTCGAGCGGGTCGACCTCGTTGACGTGCTGCGTCCAGGAGTTCACGTCGTGCAGGTCGGGCACGAGGCCGCCGGCGTCGATCGCGGTGCCCATGGCGAGCCGTTCGAGCGAGCTCGAGCCAGGGGCCATGGCCTGCTCGGTGAGTTCGTCGGCGCGAGCAGCAGCGGCCGCGAGGATCGGGTGCGCCGTGACGGAGCGGGCGAGCGCCTGCGGGTGCTGGTCGTTCGTGTGCCCGAACGTCACGAGCTCGGGGAGGGGCCCGTCAGGGAGCGGCGCGAGTTCGGCGTCGACGAGGGGCTGGTACGCGCCGGTCGACCGGCGCACGGTCTGTGTGGCGTTGTTGATCAGGATGTCGAGGGGCCCAGCCGCGGCGACGTCCTCGGCGAGGCCGATGACCTGGGCGGGGTCGCGCAGATCGATGCCGACGACCTTGAGGCGCGAGATCCACTCGGCGGAGTCGGGGAGGCTCGAGAACCGGCGCACCGCATCGCGGGGGAACCGCGTCGTGATGGTGGTGTGTGCCCCGTCTCGCAGGAGACGGAGCGCGATGTACATGCCGATCTTCGCGCGTCCGCCGGTGAGCAGCGCGCGCTTGCCGGTCAGGTCGGTCCTGGCGTCGCGCTTGGCGTGGCTCATGGCGGCGCACGAGGGGCAGAGCTGGTGGTAGAACGCGTCGACCACCGTGTAGTGCTGCTTGCACATGTAGCACGGGCGGGACTTCAGCAGGGTGCCGGCGGTGGAGGCACTGGTCGAGGCGCTGATCGGGACGCCGCGGGTCTCGTCGTCGATGCGGTCGGCGGCGCCGGTGGCCGTCGCAGCGATCACCAGGCGGTCGGCCTCCGCGATGACCGCGCGCTTCTCGAGCCGGTGGGCCCGCTTCACGGCCTTGAACATCTTCGCCGTGGCCTGACGAACCCGCACGAAGTCGGGGTGCGTCTCCTCGATCGCGGTCATCTGGTCGAGGACCCGGAGGGTGGCGTCGAGGTCCTCGGGGAGGATGCCGCTGGGTTCGGGGTGCTCGGAGATCACACGGGATTCTACGTTGGGTTGCGGTCGGCGCGCAGTCCGTCCACGACGAGGTCGAGCAGGTGCGGTGCCCGGTCGGCGGCCGAGGACCCGAGCTGCCAGAGGAACGCGACGAGTGCGAGCAGATCGGGTGGTGACACGTCGGGACGGAGGACGTCGGCGCGCACTCCGGCGTCGAGCAGGGTGGCGATCGCGTCGACGATCTCGTCGTACTGCTCGTCGTGCAGCTGTCGACGGGTGGCCGCGTCCAGGACGTCGGCCAGCGCGTGCTTCTGGTACCCGAATGCGGCGAGCTCGTCGAGCCAGGACCGGAGTGCCGTCCGCTGGTCGGGCGATCCTGCCGAGTCGCGTGCGGACGCGACCAGGCCCTGGAAGTCATCGCGGTAGACCTCGGCGAGCAGGGCCTCCCGGCTGGGGAAATGGCGGTAGATGGTTCCTTGACCGACGCCAGCGAGTCGTGCCACCGACTGCATGGTCGTCGCTGGGTCGACGCGCAGCGCTTCCCGCGCGACGTCGACGAGACGCGCGCGGTTGCGTTCAGCGTCGGCGCGGCGGACCGATTGCGAAGCGGACATGTGTCCGGTAGCCTCCCTCGGTGAAGCGGACAAGCGTCCGCTTCACTCTAGCGAAGGGAAGACCATGGAGGGGATCCAGGGCAAGGTCGTCGCCGTCACCGGAGCATCGAGCGGTATCGGCGAGGCCACAGCGCTCCGCCTCGCCGCCTCGGGCGCGAAGGTCGTGCTCGGCGCCCGCCGGGTCGATCGGCTCGCGTCCGTCGTCGAGCAGATCTCCGCGGCCGGTGGCGAAGCGGTCGCGGTCGAGACCGACGTCCGCAGCCGGGAGGCGCTGCACGCGTTGGTCGCGTCGGCCCGGTCCCGATTCGGTCGCCTGGACGTGCTCCACCAGAACGCGGGCAGCATGGCGGTCTCGCCGTTCGATGCCCTCGACGTCGACGGCTGGCAGCAGATGGTCGACGTCAACCTGGTCGGGGTCCTCAACGGGATCGCCGCCGCGCTGCCGGTGTTCCGCGAGCAGGGGTTCGGGCACTTCGTGCACACGGCATCGACGTCGGCGCACCGCATCGTGCCGGCGCAGGGTGTGTACGCGGCGACCAAGACCGCCGTGCGGGTCCTCAGCGAAGCACTCCGACAAGAGGCCGGCCCCGACCTGCGGGTCACGGTCGTCTCGCCCGGCTTCACCGCCACCGAGGGTGTCACGAAGACGGACGACCCCGAGCAGCGCGCTGCGCTCGCGGCCCGGATGGCCGCGATCGCCATGCCCGCCGACGCCGTGGCGGCTGCCGTCGCCTACGCGATCGCCCAGCCGGCGGGTGTCGACGTCGGCGAGGTGATCATCCGGCCCACGGCGCAGGACTGAACGGCGACGCAGTCAGCCGAGCTCCCGCGTGAGCGCCGCGACGAACGCGTCGATGTCCTGCTCCGAGGTGTCGAACGAGCACATCCACCGCACCTCGTTCCGGCTGGCGTCCCAGTCGTAGAACCGGAAGTGCTCGCGGAGCCGATCGGCCACGCCCGCCGGCAGCGTCGCGAACACCCCGTTCGCCTGGGTCTCCTGGCTGAACCCGACGCCCTGGATGCTGCCGTCGGCGATCCCCGCCTCGAGCGCACCACGGAGCCGCTGCGCCATGGCGTTCGCGTGCGAGGCCGAGCGGAGGTAGAGGTCGTCGGTCAACAGTGCGATGAGCTGCGCCGACACGAACCGCATCTTCGACGAGAGCTGCATGTTCATCTTGCGGAGGTACTGCAGCCCCTCGGACGCGGCGGGGTTCAGCACGACGATCGCCTCGCCGTAGAGCATCCCGTTCTTCGTGCCGCCGAAGCTCAGGACGTCGACGCCGGCGTCGGTGGTGAAGTCGCGGAGGGGGAGCCCGAGGGTCGCCGCGGCGTTCGAGATGCGGGCACCGTCCATGTGCAGCGTCATGCCGAGCGGGTGGATGTGGTCCGCGATCGCCCGGATCTCCTCGACGGTGTACGCGGTGCCGAGCTCGGTGGTCTGGGTGATCGACACGACGAGCGGCTGGGCACGGTGTTCGTCGCCCCAGCCCCATGCCTCGCGGTCGATCAGCTCGGGCGTGAGCTTGCCGTCTGGTGCATCGACGGTGAGGAGCTTCATGCCGCCGACGCGTTCCGGCGCTCCGGCTTCGTCGGTGTGGATGTGCGCGGTCGAGGTGCACACGACGGCGCCCCACCGCGGCAGCATCGACTGCAGTCCGACGACGTTGGCGCCGGTGCCGTTGAACACCGGGAACGCCTGGGCCTGCGCGCCGAAGTGCTCGGTGATGACCTCCTGCAGCCGCGCCGTGTAGACGTCCTCGCCGTAGGCGATCTGGTGGCCCTGGTTGGCCGCGGCGATCGCGTCGAGGATCTCGGGGTGGACGCCGGCGTAGTTGTCGGAGGCGAAGCCCCGCAGGTCCAGGTCGTGGAGTTGGAGGGTCACTGGTTCATCCTAGGGAGCGGGGAGAGGGGGAGTCGGGCGCCGTTCACGTCGGCGGGCGCGGCGGACCAGAGCCGGACGACCTCGTCGCCGAGCCGTTCCTCGACTCCGTCGAGTGTGCGCACGACGAAGATCGCGGCTGCGGCCTGCGGCGCGCGCTTCCGGAAGCCCTGCGCCACGGCACGCACCCAGGCGTCGGCCGCGGCCTTGGCGGCGGCGTAGTTCGCGCCGCCGGCCATGGGGGAGTCGACCGCGGTGGACGACACGATCGCGAGCCGTCCGGCCGGTGACGCGACGAGGTCGTCGTCGAACACCCTGGTCGTGTTCCGCAGGGTCCGGAAGCCCCGGTCGAAGAAGTCCCAGTCCTCGTCGGACTGGCCCGCGAGGCCACCGCCACCGCGCCAGCCGCCGACGAGGTGGACCAGGCCGTCGACGGGACCGACGGAATCACGGACCTCGGCGGCCAACGAGACGACCGCACCATGGTCGGAGAGGTCGCACGTGGAGGTGGTGACGCCCGGGACGGACGCGCGCAGTGCCTTCAGTGCGTCGGATCGGGTGCCGACGGCGACGACGGTCGCACCGGCGGCGGTGAGTGCGCGCGCGACGGCCGCGCCGCTGGCGCTGGTCGCTCCCGCGATCAGCACCACGCGGCTGGCCACGGGCCCAGCGCTCACGCTGCGTCCGCGACGTCGGCGGGCGTGACGGACGAAGCGCCGGTGATGCCGGCCGTCGACGCGATGACCGCTGCCATCTTCTTGTTGAGCGCCTCGTAGAACATGGACAGCGGGAACTCGTCGTCGAGCACCGCGTCGGTGTAGCCCTTCGGCGGCCCGGCGAGCGTCTCGGCGGGCAGCCCCTGCGCCCACCGGGAGGCCGGGTGCGGCGTGAGCGTCCGGGTCAGCATCTCGTAGGCGGCGAGCCAGTGCGCCGACTTCGGCCGGTCGATCGAGCGCCAGTACAGCTCGTTGATCTGGTCGCTGAGCGCGATGATCACGTCCGGCACCTCGTCCCAGTCGATCGTGAGCTGCGTGTCCGTCCAGTGCAGGACGTCGTGCTGGTGCATCCACGCGAAGAGCAGCTGGCCGCCGAGTCCGTCGTAGTTCCGGACGCGGCTGCCGGTGATCGCGAACCGGAAGATGCGGTCGAAGACGACGGCGTACTGCACGAGTCGCGCATGGTCGCGGATGGCGCGATCCGCGTCGGACAGTTCGTCGGTGCGAGCAGACAATTCGCGGTCGAGCCGGACCGATTCCCGGAATGCAGTCAGGTCGCACCGGAGTTCTTCGAGCGAGTAGAGGAAGAACGGCATCCGCTGCTTGATCATGAACGGGTCGAAGGGCAGATCGCCGCGCATGTGGGAACGGTCGTGGATGATGTCCCACATCACGAAGACCCGCTCCGTGAGTTCTTGGTCGTCGAGCATCGCCGCTGCTTCGGCGGGCAGTTCGAGTTTGGTGATGTCCGCAGCGGCTCGGACGACCCGCCGGTAGCGTGCGGCTTCGCGGTCCTGGAAGATCGCACCCCACGTGAACGCCGGGATCTCCCGCATCGCCACGGTCTCGGGGAACAGTACCGCGGAGTTCGTGTCGTACCCGGGGGTGAAGTCGACGAAGCGGAGTGCGACGAAGAGCGCGTTGTCGTAGGCGCCGGCTTCGAGGTCCGCGATGAACCCGGGCCAGATGACCTCGACGAGGACGGCTTCGACGAGCCGCGAGGAACTGCCGTTCTGCGTGACCATCGGGAAGACGACGAGGTGGCCGAGCCCGTCCACCCGGTGCTGTTGCGGCTGGAATGCGTTCAGCGAGTCCAGGAAGTCCGGGACCCCGAATCCCTGCTGTTCCCATCGCGCGAAGTCGCGCTGCAATGCATCGAGGTACGCCGCATCGTGCGGGAAGTGCGGTGCCAGTTCGGCGACGGCCGGGAGGATCGTGGCCAGGTACCCGGAAGCGGTGCGGTGATCCGACGGGTCGGGTATCGAGCCGTCCTGCGTCTGCAGGGATCGGAACGACACGACGGCGTCCTTGAGGCGGTGCCACGCGGGAAGTGCTGCGACCTCGCGCACGTCCAGGCGGTCCTCGACGACCTCGGGCTCACCGACGATGGCGTCCTGCGTGAACCTCTGGACGAATTGCGACATGTCGAACCTCCCGTCATCGGGTCGGCCGCTGCGGTGCGGCGTTGAACGTGCTTTTCCTGAGCCTAGGGAAAAGCGACGGACGGAAAGTTGCCCATCTCCGGCGGATTCGTGCGCAATCTGCGGCGTCACGCGGGGTATCGAGCATCGCGCGCAACGTTCCGCCATCCGGGTCCTACGCTGTGGGGGTGGGGACGATGCGAGCGGTCGGGTTCGACCTGGACGGGACGCTCTTCGACCATCGTGGGTCGGGGCGTGCGGGCGCGGCTGCGTTCCTCGGAGGGCTCGGGCTCGACGTCACCGAGACGGCACTCGATGCCTGGTTCGCTGCCGAGGACGAGCAGTTCGAGCGGTGGCGTTCGGGGGAGATCAGCTTCCAGGAGCAGCGACGGGAGCGTCTTCGAACGGTGCTGCCGCCGTTCGGCATCGACGTTCCGGACGACGAGGTCGGGCTGGACGCGCTGTTCGAGGACTACCTGCGCGTGTACCGGGCGTCTTGGCGGGCGTTCCCCGACGCGCTGCCGCTGCTGCACGAGCTCCGGGCCCAGGGGTTCGGGCTCGGCGTCCTGACCAACGGGTCGGAGGAGCAGCAGCGCGACAAGCTGGCACGGACCGGCCTGGACGTCGCGTTCGACGTCGTCTGCACGTCCGAGCGCATCGGCTTCCAGAAGCCGGACGAGCTGGCGTTCCTGACGCTGGCCGACGAGTTGGGCGTGGACCCGGCCGACTGCCTCTTCGTCGGGGACAACCCCGCGCACGACATCGCCGGCGCGCGTGCTGCCGGGATGCGGACTCTGCTGGTCGTCCCCGCCGTGGCCCTCCGTGACGTCGTCCTAGAAGAGGTGGCCCGCACTCGCGATGTGCGTCGCGACCTCGGCCGCGAGGAACGTGACGACCACGCCGGCGAGCGTGCCCAGCCCGACGAGTGACGCTGCTCGCCCGCGGACCCGGCGGAGGACGGCCCAGCAGGTCCCGAGGACGAGGACGACCGCGGTCACGGTCGGGTGCCAGACGAGCACGGCGCTGCCGGCACGGTAGTCACACCCCGGGGACGGCATCGCACAGGCGTCGAAGGCCATCTGGCTGATGACCACGGCGCCCCACGCGGCCGGGGCGGCGAGGTAGCTCACGGCGAGGGCAACGATCGTCACGGTGAGGTCGATCGCGCCCGGCTTCCGTTGTGGTTGCGTGGGACGGAGCACCAGGTCATCGCCGGGGTCGTCCCACGCGTCGAGTCGTTCCCCCATCCGTCCACGATAGGGGCCTCGGCTCGCGCCGGGCATCCCGATGCCACCCGCCCCTGACCCGGCAGGTTCGTCAGGCGAGGAGCTGCTCCGTGAGCGTCCACAGCCGCCGGGCGTCGTCGGGGTCCAGCATCGCGGAGTTCGCATCAGCGGGGATGCTGTCGGCGGTGAGTGGTCGGATCTCGTCATCGATCACGGCGACGTCGCCGTCCTTCAGGTAGACGCCGCCGATGCCGTCGAGCAGCGGGCTCGCGGCGCCGAGCACGAGCGTCGCGGCGCCCTGTTCGATCGTCTTCTTGCCGTTCGACGGGTCGATGATCGTCGCACCGTGCTCGTCGACGAGCCCCTGCTGGCGGTAGGACGCGATCCGGCTCGGGTCGTGCGGGCCGGGTCCGATGATCACGCCGGGGTGTGCGGCGAAGGCCCGGATGCCCTGGTCGGCGTACCGACGGTCGAGCTCCACCGTGAAGAGCACGTTCGCCCGCTTGGCCTGCCCGTACGCAGCGACGGCGTCGTATCCGCTGGCGAACGCCAGGTCGTCCCAGCGGATCTGTCCGACCCGGGCCGCGCCGGACGTCACGGTGAGGACCCGCGCACCACGAGCCTCCAGGAGGGCGGGGACGAGTGCCCGCGTGAGCTGGAAGTGCCCCAGGTGCGCCGTCGAGAACGAGCGCTCGTTGCCGCGCGCGTCGAGCTGGCGGTCCGGGGTGAAGAGTGTCGAGGCGTTGTTCACCAACGCGTGGAGCGGGCGGCCGGAGGTCGACCACCGTGCGGCGAAGGCGTCGATCGATGCCGGGTCGGTGAGGTCGAGCTGTTCCACTCGGACGCCGGGGATGTCGGCGACCGCGGCGGATGCGCGATCGGTGTCCCGTGCAGCGACGATCACGGACGCGCCGGCCGCGGTGAGTGCACGGCTGGTCTCGTGGCCGAGGCGGCCGTGGCCGCCGGTGACGACGACGTTGCGGCCGGTGAGGTCGATGCCCGCGAGGACCTCGTCCGCGGTGCTGGAGGCGGTGAAGCCGGTGCCGATGGGGTGCTGGTCGCTGGTCATAATGGTCCTTCCTGGAGGCCGTGGTCGCCGAAACGGAGCGACGTTCCGGAACGATACGGAACAGTGATCCGGATTGCAAGAGGAAACGGAGCAGCGCTCCGTTCTCCGTGGCGGGCATGGGATGATCGGGTGGTGAGCACGCTGCCGACCGGGGATGACGCGCCTCGGCGTCGGCGTGACGTCGAGCGGAACGAGCGGGCGATCCTGGACGCCGCCGGCGGGGTGTTCGCTGCGTCGGGCGTCGGCGCTCCCGTGCGCGAGGTCGCTGCGGCGGCCGGCGTCGGCGTGGGGACGCTCTACCGGCACTTCCCGACCCGTTCCGACCTGGTCGTCGCGGTCTACCGGCACCAGATCGTCGCCTGCGCGGAAGCCGGGCCGGCGCTGCTCGCGTCGGAGCCCACGCCGTTCGTGGCGGTCCTGCGCTGGGTGCACCAGTTCGTCGACTTCCTCGGGACCAAGCACGGGCTGGCGCGGGTCTGGGAGGGCGACGCCGACGGGTTCACGGCGCTGCACGCACTCTTCATCGACGAGCTCGTCCCGGTGCTCGGCCGGCTGCTCGATGCCGCCCGGGACTCGGGGGAGGTGGTCGCGTCGATCGCGCCGTACCAGCTGCTCCGTGCCGTCGGTGATCTCGTCGCGTGGAGCCCTCGGGATCCGGAGTACGACGTCCGGACGAGCGTGACGCTCCTGGTCACGGGGTTGCGGCAGCCGCAGCCCGCGGACGTTCCGGTGACGCCGGTCGACTGACCCGGGCCGCGTCTCAGCGACGCGTGTAGCGGTGCTCCGGCCTCCCCGCGGCCCCGTACCGCAACTGCATCGCCACCGTCCCGTCCGCGGTGAGCTGGGCGAGGTACCGCTGCGCCGTCGCCCGTGAGACCCCGATGGCCGAAGCGACGTCCGCCGCTGACCGCTCGACGTCGGAGGAGAGCTGCTCGAGCACGAGCGCCGCCGTCGCCGCGCGCGACGGGGAAGCGCCGGCACCCTCTCCGGCGTGCAGGATCCGGAACGCTCGCTCGACGGCCTCCTGGTCGAGGTTCGTCCGCTCGTCGAGCACGTTCCGGGAGCGCGCGTACGCTCGCAGCCGCTCCGCGAGCACGCCGGCGGAGAACGGCTTGATCAGGTACGCCAAGGCGCCTCGACGCATGGCACGGCGCACGGTGGACGAGTCCGATGCGGCGCTCAGCACGAACGCGTCGGTGTCGACCGTCCGGAGCAGGTCGAGTCCGCTGCCGTCCGGCAGGTAGACGTCGACGAGCACGAGGTCGACGACGGTCGACGACAAGGCGGACCGTGCTGCGGCGAGGGTGCCGACGGGTTCCAGCACGCGGAACCCCGGCACCTGGTCGACCTCGCGGCGGTGCAGGTCGGCGACGTGGAAGTCGTCGTCGACGACGAGCACGGTGAACGTCGCGGTCACGGGCGGACCACCCCCGCGAGCCGGGCGCAGAACACCGCGCCGTGGTCGTCGCCGCCGGCCGAGGCGAGCCACACGTCGCCGCCCCGCCGCCGGGCGATCTCCCGCGAGAGCGGCAGGCCGATCCGGAGCCCGTGCACCCGCGACACGTCGGCGTCGTCGGCGCCGGACCGCGTGAAGAGATCGGGCGAACCGACGATCCCGGCTCCGGAGTCCATCACCGACATGTGCAAGTCGGTTCCGTCGTCGAGGACCTCGACCTCCACCCACGGCGACGCGTCTCCTCCACCGAGGGCCGCTGCGACCGCGTTGTCCACGAGGTTGCCGAGCACCGTCGTGACGTCGCCCGGGTCTGTGATCGTTCCCTGCACGAGCGTCTCCGCACCGATCCGCACCAGCACCCCTCGTTCCGCCGCCTCGACACCCTTCGCCCCCAGGAACGCCTGCAGGTACGGTTCCGTCACCCGATCGGAGTGCTGCACCGGGTACCGCAGCGGCCCGTGGTCCTGCACGTCCGCCAGGTACGCCCGCGCGCGGTCGGTCTCGCCGATGTCGAGCAACCCCGAGATCGCGTGCAACCGGTTGGCGAACTCGTGACGCTGTGCCCGGAGCGCCTGACTCATCGAGCCGACCGCATCGAGCCGACGGGTGAGCGCCTCGACGTCGGTCCGGTCGCGCAGGACGGCCACCCGCCCCAGGTCGACACCGTCACGGGACACCGCCCGGACGTCGACGAGCAGCACCTGGTGTCCGACCACGATGGTGGCGCTCGCCGGGACCTCGGCGCCGGGGACGAGCATGTCAGCCAGCGTCGAGGGCAGGTCGGCGATCGATGCAGGCGAGGAGAGCAGTCGAGCAGCCTCCGGGTTGCACACGGTGACGGATCCGTCGGGTGCGACGGCGATGACGCCCTCACCGACTCCGCCGAGCACGGCCTCCTGGTTCTGCACGAGGGTCACGAGCTCCTCCGGTTGCAGGCCGAGCGTCTTCCGCACGAGTCGCCGGCGGATCAGCGCCGACGCCACGACGGCGAGCAGGACGGCGGCGAGACCGGCTCCGACCACCGGCATGCTGTCCTCGACGAGGGTGTCGTACACGCGAGCCCGGTTGAACCCGACGCTCACCTCACCGACGACCGCGCCCCGACTGGAGGCCCGGCTCGGCTCCGTCTCGCCGGCTGCGGGCGCGCGAACGGGCACCTTCGCCCGCGCCGACTCACCGAGGGTGCCGCGCGCCCAGGACACGGACTCGCGTCCGTCGAGCGCTGCGGCTGGTGAGGTGCTCACCATCTCCCCGATGCGGTCCGCATCGGGATGGGCGAGGCGGATCCCACGGTCGTCGGTCACCACCACGAACAGGGCACCGGTGCGTTGCTGTGTCGCGAGGGCCGCTCGCTGTACCGGACCGTCGTCGAGGACCGCTGGATCGAGGTCCGTGCCGTCGACGCTCAGCCGCGCGACCTCGGCTCGGACCTCGTCCTGCGCGGCGACGCTCTGCGCGATGGCCAGCGCCGTCCCCTCGGCTGCGCGCTCCAGCCGGACGACCTCGATCCGGACGAACACCGCGCTCGTGAGCACGACGACGGCGACCACGACGACGAGCTGCAACACCAGTACCTCGGTGGCGAATCGGAGCCTGGGGCGCCGTGAACGGTCGTCGGTCACGGCACCAGCGTACGGAGCACGAGCCGATGGCCGTGCGCAGAATGCACAGAACGCGGTCAACGCGCGTTGGTGGGCCAATGTGCAGAAGCGAGCCGAGCCTCCCGTCCGGGTCGTAGCGTGCCCGGACTGCCAGACACGGACGAAGGAGTCCTGATGCTCGTCATCCTCGGGTACGCGATGGTCCTGACCTTCATGGTCCTGATCATGACCAAGCGCATGTCGCCGATGCTCGCCCTGATCATCGTGCCGACCGTGTTCGGACTGTTCGCCGGTGCCGGGCTGGGGCTCGGCGACATGGTGACGAAGGCGATCGGGACGCTGGCGCCGACGGCCGCGCTGCTGATGTTCGCGATCATGTACTTCGGCTTGATGATCGACGTCGGACTGTTCGACCCGCTCGTGCGGTTCATCCTGCGGGTGACCGGGAACGACCCCGCGAAGATCGTGCTCGGGACGGCGCTCCTGGCGGGTGCGGTGTCACTCGACGGGGACGGGTCGACGACGTTCATCGTGGTGACGGCGGCGATGCTGCCGATCTACCTGAAGCTCGGGATGAGCCCGGTCGTGCTGACGTGCGTCGCCGGGCTGACGAACGGGACGCTCAACATCGTGCCGTGGGGCGGGCCGACGGCTCGGGCGGCGGCTGCGCTCAAGCTCGACCCGACGGACATCTTCGTGCCGCTCGTGCCGTCACTGGTCGTCGGCCTGCTGCTGTGCTTCGGGTTCGCGTGGTCGATGGGGCTGCGGGAGCGGAAGCGGCTCGGGCTGATCGAGTTCACCACCGGTGTGCGCGGCGGGCGGGCGGCCGAGGCGGGGAGCGGCTCGCGCGTCGGGTCGCGGATGCTCGCGGCGGTCGGTGGGAACGGCGGTGGGATGTTCACGAGTCCGACGGTGGCGCTCGGGCTGCGCGGCGGCACGGCGGACGGACGACGCGCGGACGGCGAGGGTGTGGACGGCGGGGTCGGCGGGATCGACGACGGGGTGGACAGCGGCGCGGGGACGATGGCCGCGACGATGCTCGACCCGAACCGTCCGACGCTGCGACCGAAGCGGATCTGGATCAACCTCGGGCTGACCGTCGCGGTCATGGTCGCGCTCGTCGTCGGCCTGTTGCCGCTGCACTTCGTGTTCATGATCGGGACCGCGATCGCGCTCCTCGTGAACTTCCCGCAGCTCAAGCAGCAGACCGAGCAGATCGTCGCGCACGCCCCGAGCATCGTCGGCGTCGTCTCGATGGTGTTCGCTGCGGGGGTGCTCATCGGCGTGCTCGACGGCACCGGGATGGTGTCCGCGATGGCCGACTGGCTCGTCGCGGTGATCCCGGACTCGATGGGGCCGTACCTCGCGGGCATCACCGGGGTGCTGAGCATGCCGCTGACCTTCTTCATGAGTAACGACGCGTTCTACTTCGGCATCCTTCCGGTGCTGTCCGAGAGCGCCGCCTCGTTCGGGATCACCCCGGCGGAGATGGCCCGGGCATCGGTCGTCGGGCAGCCGGTGCACATGCAGAGCCCGCTCGTGCCGGCGATCCTGCTGCTGGTCTCCCTGGCGAACGTGAACCTCGGCGACCACCACAAGAAAGTGCTCTGGCGTGCGGCCGTCGTGGCGATGGCGATGCTCGTCGTGGCGATCGGGGTACGCGTCATCCCGTTCGGCTGACGACGGGTGGGGCGGACGGGCCTACCGTGGGGTCCTCATGGCAGCCGAACACCGCAAACCCGTCGAGCCCGATGCGGCTCCCAGCGTCGAACACCACGGCGCGCACCACGTAGCGACCTCCGACGCGCCATCGAGCGGGTCGCCCGAGTCGCGTGCCACGCCGGCGGACTCCGGCGACCAGCCGGACCCGAACCGCTGGAAGGCGCTCGTCATCTGCCTCCTCGGCGGTGGCATCGTCCTGCTCGACGTGTCGATCGTCAACGTCGCCCTGCAGTCCATCTCGACGGGCCTGCCCGGGGCGAGCCCGGAGGCCGTCCAGTGGATCCTCTCCGGGTACGCGCTGTCGTTCGGCCTCTTGCTCGTCCCCGGCGGGCGACTCGGGGACGCCACCGGACGCCGTCGCATGTTCGTCATCGGCGTCGGGCTGTTCACGCTCGCGAGCGCCCTCTGCGGGTTCGCCCCGAACGGCATCGTCCTGGTGATCGCCCGCCTCGTGCAGGGTCTTGCGGGCGGGCTCCTCACCCCGCAGGTCACGGCGCTCATCCAACAGCTGTTCCGCGGCAAGGAGCGCGGCACCGCGTTCGGCCTGTTCGGGGCGACGGTGGGCATCGCCACCGCCATCGGCCCGCTCGTCGGCGGCCTCCTCATCACGGCGTTCGGCACCGAGAACGGCTGGCGGTTCGTGTTCTTCGTGAACTTGCCGTTCGGGCTCGTCACGATGCTGTTGGCGATGCGCTACCTCCCCGCGGCCAGTGCGCACGAGCGGGGAAAGAAGCACGACTTCGACCCGGTCGGCATCGCACTGCTCGGTGCTGCGGTGGTCGCGCTGCTGCTGCCGTTCGTGCAGTCGCAGGAGTGGAAGGGGAACGCGAAGTGGTGGCTCGTGGTCGTCGCGGTCGTACTCGCCGTGCTGTTCGTCCTGTGGGAGCGACACTACGGTCGGACGAAGGAGCCGGTGGTCGACCTCGCACTCTTCCGGCGCCGGTCGTTCTCGCTCGGCGTGGGACTCGCGACGCTCTACTTCGCCGGGTTCACCCCGCTGTTCTTCGTCCTGACGCTCGCCCTGCAGTCCGGGCTGCACTACTCGGCGCTGCTGGCGGGACTGTCCTCGGTGCCGTTCGCGATCGGCTCCGGCATCGCGTCGACGATCGGCGGCCGGATCGTGCACCGGTTCGGTCGTCAGCTCATCGTGATCGGGACGATCCTCGTGCTCATCGGTCTCGGAGCGGTGATCTGGGTCGTCGCGAACCACTACGAGTCGGACGTCGGCTGGTGGCTGGTCCTGCCGCTGCTGGTGGCGGGCGTCGGCTCCGGGCTCACGATCTCCCCGAACCAGACCCTGACGCTGTCCGAGGTGCCCGTCGCGCAGGGCGGCTCCGCCGGCGGACTCATCCAGGTCGGCGCGCGGGTCGGCTCGGCGATCGGCATCGCGGCGGTCGGCAGCGTGTTCTACTCGGCGCTCGCGAGCTCGCGAGGTGACTACGCGAACGGGCTGCCGCTCGGACTCGGTGTGGCGCTCGGGTTCGTCGGCGCCGCCCTCCTCGCCGGCATCGTCGACGTCGTGATCGGGCGGGTGCGGGGCACGGAGGCGACGGTCTGAGCCGGACGGCCGCCGCTCAGGAGCACTCTTCGAGTGCGAACGACGCGTCCGCTGGCGACCGCCACGGTGCCCCGGACGACGAGGCGAACGTCGCCCCCCAGCGGTGCACCACCCGACACCCGAGGGCCGCGGTCGCCTGACGCACCGGGTCGGTCGACGCCGTCCCGTTCGCGACGACGAACAGTCGCTCCTTCCCCGCACGGATCATCGACTCGATCTGCGCCGTCGTGAACACCGGGACCCGGCCGGAGAACCCGCCGTCCGTGAGCACCTCGTCGCCGGTGTCCCCGATGACGTCGGCGGCGATCCGCCACGAATCGGTCAGGAACAGCGGGGCGCCGTCCTTCCCGCCGCCGTGCCGTTCGGCGTCGGCGACGAGTGCGGCTTCCGACGCGTCGAGAGGAGTGTGGCCGCCGATGACGTCGGGCACCGAGATCCGGAACGCCGTCGAGGTGTCGCCGGTCCGATCGCGCGACGGTGACCTGCCGAGCGCGAACGCACGGGTGGGGAGGTGCCCGGCACCGGGGAAGGCGCCGGTGGTGATCCCCACCGAGGCGTCGCCGCCGCTGCCGTCCCGTGCCGCGTCGAGCGCCTGCAGGGAGAAGCACGCGGGGCCGAGCACCACGGCGGCGACCAGCAGCCCGGCGGCCGTCCGGCGTCCTCGGGTGGAACCGACTCCGAACGTCGATCGTCGGCGTACGAGCAGCGCCACCAGGGCGGCGACGGTCACGCCGACCGCGATCGTCGAGAGCACCGCCGGTTCGGCGGAGGACCGTGCGAGCCAGATCCACCACCCGCCCTGCACGACGAGCAGGCCCGTCGGCACGAGCCGGAGCCGGCGGTCGGGAGCGTCGAGCAGCCCGGCTGCGCCCCACCACCCGAGCGCGCCGAGGGCCGCGAGCTGGACGCCGATGCCGGCGACGTAGGCGGTGTGCGGGAGCCGCAGGACGGACAGGACCGCGACCGCCGTCGCCAGCCAGACGACCAGGGTGAGGAAGACGGCGGAGGCGGGGCGAGCCTCCCGGCCGGACCGACGCGGCCACCATCGGACCGCGCCGATCCCGGTGCCGGTGAGCGCGGCGGGCCAACTCCAGCCGACCTGCGACGCGTAGCGCGGTGAGAAGAGCTGCAGGACGGAGTGCCCGCCGCGACCGGCTCCGCCGGCGGTGTGGAACAGGTCGGCGACGTGCGTGCCCGCGTGTCCGACCGCTGCGCCGATCGCGCCGACCGCTCCCGGCCACAGGCCGGGAAGGAACCGGTCGACCCCGTTGTAGCCGAGGACCATCGCGAAGACGCTGTCGTCGGTCGACCCGTCGATGTAGGGGTGGTCGGAGGAGGGGAGGAGCGCGACGACCACGGACCAGCCGAGGCTCGTCACCAGCGTCGCGCCGACGAGCACCGCGGAGTGCGCGACAGCCCGACGCCACCGCGCCCCACCACCGCTGCCCGCCCCACCACCGCTGCCCGCCCCGCCACCGCTGCTGGCCGCGACGACCGTGCCGACGACGAGCGCCGGCAGGATCAGCCAGGCCTGCAGCATCTTCGCCTGGAACCCGATCCCGACGAAGGCACCGGCGAGGACCAGCGGCCACCATGCGCCGGTGATCGCGGCGCGCTGCCACCAGACGAGCGCGACGGCGAGGGCCATCGTGAGGAGCCCGTCCTCCATCGGGTGCCCGAACATCGACACGAAGATCGGGGTGCCGGCTGCGAGGGCCGCTGCGACGAGTCCGGCCCGGGCTCCGAGCCAGCGCAGCGCCACCACGGCGACCGCGACGGTCGTGACGGCGCCCTCGAGGACCTGCGGCAGGGCGAGCGAGGCGGTGGACATGCCGAACAGGTGGACGCTGATCGCCTGGGGCACGGCGAAGCCGGCGAGCTTGTCGAGCGTCACGGTCGCGCCAGGGTCGAACGACCCGGACAGGAACGCCGGCAGGGACTCGGACATCGAGCGGGCCGCCGCGGCGTAGAACTCGGAGTCGCCACCACGGGCGAGGTTCCAACTGGTCAGCACCGCTCCGAGCAGCACGATCCCGGCGAGGACGGCCTGCTGCCCGCGGGTCTGGTGGAGCCAGCGCGCCGGGCGGACTCCGACGCGGTCGTTCGTGGTCATGTCGGAAATGTCCTGCTGCCGTCGATGAGGAAGCCGTGGAGCGCGGGGTCGCGGGCCTCCGGTTCGCTCAGGAGCGGGTCCAGGAAGGGGCGGCGCTCAGCCGATCGGATGCGTGAGCACGAGCCTGCCGCCCTCGACCGTCACCGAGCGGAGGTCGAGGACCACGGCGGCGGGGCGGGCATCCGCGACTGCGTGGGCCTCATCGAGGCCGTGGCCCACGCCGATCACGGCGGTCACGCCGGCGGCTCGTGCCGAACGGACTCCAGCCGGGGCGTCCTCGAAGACGGCGCACGACGACGGTGCGAGCCCGAGCCGGTCGGCCCCGGCGCCGTACGGCTCGGGGTCGGGCTTGCCGGCCGAGACGTCCTCGGCCGTGACGACCACGTCGGGGACGGCCAGGCCGGCCGCGCGGAGTCGACCGAGCGCCAGGGGGCGGAGCCCGGACGTGACGACCGCCCACGGCACGCCGTGGTCGGTCAGCGCGCGCGTGAGTTCGACCGCTCCCGGCACGGCCGTCGTGCCGGCGACCGTGGCGAGCTCCTCGGACGCGAGCTCGGCCGCGGCGCGCTCGACGTTGGCGGTCGGGACGAGCTCCGCCACGAGGTCGATCGCCCGCACGCCGTGCCGCACCTGGGTGCGGAAGTCGAAGTGCGGAGCCCAGCGGGCGGACCAGCGGTCCCAGGCGACGGCGGCGGCCTCGAGCGAGTCGACGAGCACGCCGTCGCAGTCGAACAGGACGCCGTCGACCGGGAACACCGCGGGCGCGGGACCCCCTGCGGAGTCCCGCGCCCGGCGGTCCGTCATCGTGCGGCGCTCGTCTCGGCCTCACGGCTGTCGTCGGCGTTCGCGGCTTCGAACTCCTCACGACGCCTCGCGCGGTTGCGGAGGACGAGGGAGGAGCCGTAGACCACGAGGAGTGCGACCACCAGGGCGATGATCACCGCGACCTGGCCACCACCACTGCTGATGTGGCCGAGCACGAGTCCGACCACACCGAAGTCGGCGTCCGAAAACGTCGAGTTCGAGAGCCCGACGTCACCGAGCACGGGCAGCAGCAGGAGCGGCAAGAACGTGATCGCGAGGCCGTTCGTGAACGCACCGAGCACGGCTCCGCGTCGTCCGCCGGCACCGTTGCCGATGACGCCGGAGGCGGCACCGGTCATGAAGTGCGCGACGATGCCCGGGATGATGATCGCGGTTCCAGAAACCGCCATGACCACCATGCCGACGATGCCGCCGACGAAGCTGGACAGGAAGCCGATGAGCACGGCGTTCGGGGCGAACGTGAACGTGATCGGCACGTCGAGCGCCGGCTTGGCGTTCTTGACGAGGCGTTCGCTGATGCCCTTGAACGCAGGGACGATCTCGGCGAGGACGACGCGGACACCGGCCAGGATGATGAACACACCGGCGGAGAACGTCGCGGCCTGCATGATCGCGAACAGCACGAAGTTCTGCCCGTCGCTCAGCTTGCCCTGGATGAACTCGGGGCCGGCGAAGAGCGCCACGATGATGTAGATCACGGCCATGGAGAGTGCCACGATCACGGTGGTGTCGCGGAGGAACCCGAGTCCCGACGGGAACTTGATGTCCTCGGTGGACTTCGACGGCTTCGTCTTGCTGCGGGTCAGGGTCGCGACGACACCGGACAGCGCGATGCCGGCGCCCCCGGTGTGTCCGAGCGCGACGTCGTCGGTACCGGTGACCTTCCGCATGAAGGGCTGCACGATCGCGGGAGAGACCGTCATGACGAGACCCTGCGCGATCGACCCCCAGAGGATGACCTGCCACGTGCTGAATCCGGCGACGCCGAAGATCACCGCGATCATCGCCGCCATGTAGAAGGCGACGTGCCCGGACAGGTAGATGTACTTGTACTGGGTCGTCGCCGCGAGTGCGACGTTGACGATCATCCCGAAGAAGAAGATGAGCGCGGCGGCGGACCCGTACTCGACCAGGACCTGTCCGACGATCGCCTCGTTGTTCGGGACGACGCCCTGCACGTGGAACGCGTGCTGGAACATCTCGCCGAACGGGGCGAGCGAGTTGCTCACGACACCGGCGCCGGCGGCGAGCACGAGGAAGCCGACGAGGGTGCGGACGGTGCCCTTGAAGACGTCGCTGCCGCTCTTGCGTTGGATGGTCAGCCCGATCAGCGAGATGAGCGCGACGATGATCGACGGCTGGCGGAAGACGTCCAGCAGGACGCTCAGGACGCCGTTCACGAGGGCACCTCGATGCCGTGGCGCTCGAGGGTCGCGGCCACCTTGGTCTGGATCTCGTTCTGGTCGATGAGGCTGTCGAGCACGACGACGTCACCGAGTCCCTGGGCCGCCTCGGCGATGTCGCGACCGACGAAGACGGCGTCGGCCGAGTCGGCGCTGACGGAGCCGAGGTCCGCGTGGTCGACCTCGACGCCGCTGACACCGAGGTTCTTCAGGGCCTTGTCGATGTTGAGGTGGGTCATGAAACTCGAACCGAGGCCGGTGCTGCAGACGGCGAGGATCTTCATGCGTTCTGTCCAATCTGGGAGAGAGCCGACGTCACGTCGGCCGGGCTGACGGCTTCCAGGAGCCGGGTGCGCGCGTCCTCGTCGGTGAGGAGCATCGCGAGTTCTTGCATGGTCTGGACGTGCTCGGACGAATCGGTGGCGGCGAGCAGGAGGAAGACGTCGATCGGGTGCGCCGGATCGTCGGCGAGGTCGACGGCCGGTCGGACCCGGAGGTACGACAAGCCCGGGCGGACGACGCCGCGCTCGGGGCGGGCGTGCGCCAGCGCGAACCCGAACCCGAGGTCGATGTAGGTCCCGCCCGGTGCCGCGATCGACTCCGTGACGGCGTCGACGTAGTCGGTGGTGATCGTCCCGTCGGCGACGAGCGGTTCCGACAGGAGCGTGATCGCGGTGCGCCACGAACCGACGTCGTCGGCGAATCGGATCCGGTCGGGGATGAGGAGTTCGGTGAGCATCAGTGGTCCCTTCGGGTCGTCAGCTGTGCAGGCCGAAGAACAGTTCGGAGTTCTGCGGCGTGAAGTCGGAGATGCCGTAGGCGACGGCGCGGTCGTCGTGGTCGAAGACGGTGGAGGCGACCCGGAGCAGCTTCTCCCCGGGGTCGAGCATGAGCGCGTCGGCGGTGACCGAGTCGGCGGCGGCGATCGAGACGAGGAGGTCGTTCCGACCGAGGGCGACCTGGTACTCGCTGCGCAGGAACTCGAAGAGCGAGCCGTCGGTGAAGTCGCGGGTCTCGGTCGCCGGGAAGCGGTCGAACGGCAGGAACGTCGTCACGAGGTGGTGCAGCGACCCGTTCACGAAGCGCAGGCGGAGGAGTTCGACGACCTGGTCGGCGGAGGAGAGGTCCAGTTGCGCCGCGACGGACTCCCCGGCGAGGACGACCCGCTGCCGGAGGACCTGGCTCGTGACCGTGAAGCCCTCTTCGGTCTGCTGGACGTAGAACCCCTTGACGTCGTCGGCGAAGCGCTCCCGGTAGTGGGTGCGGAACTGCGGTTCGGTGACGAAGGTGCCCCGGCCCTGCTCGCGGACGAGGTGCCCGTCGGCGATGAGTCCGTCCACGGCGTGCCGGAGGGTGATCCGGCTCACGCCGTACTCCTCGCAGAGGACCGGCTCGGGGGCGAGCCGGGTGCCGGGCGCGAGCTTGACGATGCGCGAGAGCAGGTGCTCGCGGACGGCGACGTACTTGCTCGTTCCGCTCATCGTGCGCATGGTTCCTCCACGTCGTTGTGTGGTGTCGTCGGTGCCGGTGGGGCTGTCGTCTGATCGTCATGACGACTTGACGTCTTGGACGGTAGTCGCGATCGGGTCCGGAACGCAAGCCGAGCAAGCATTCATCCTAATACGTCATGACGACATGATGCATGGATCTACCCTGATCCCACACCGACGCACAAGGAGTCCCGAATGGTCAACGACGCCGACCGGCTCGCCATCGACACCGCCCGTATGCTCGCGCTCGACGCCGTCGAGGCTGCAGGATCCGGCCACCCCGGGACCGCGGCCGCGCTCGCACCGGTCGCCCACCTGCTCTTCCAGCGGCACGTTCGCCACGACCCGTCGGATCCGGACTGGGCAGGACGGGACCGCTTCGTCCTGTCGTGCGGGCACGCGAGCATCCTGCAGTACACCCAGCTGTTCCTGACGGGGTACGACGTCTCACTCGACGACCTCCGGGCGTTCCGGTCGTTCGGGTCGCGGACCCCTGGGCACCCCGAGTTCGGCCACACCCCGGGGATCGAGACCACGACCGGACCGCTCGGCCAGGGGCTCGCGACCGCCGTCGGCATGGCCATGGGGCTGCAGCGGGACCGGGCTCGACTCGATCCCGGCGCGGACGAGTCGCCGTTCGGACAGCGCGTGTTCGTCCTGGTGTCCGACGGGGACCTGCAGGAGGGGATCTCCTACGAAGCCGGAGCGCTCGCCGGGCACCACCGTCTGGACAACCTCGTCGTGGTCTACGACGACAACGACATCCAGATCGAGGGCAGCACGACGCTCACCTCCTCTGAGGACACCGCAGCCCGGTTCCGCGCGCAGGGCTGGCACGTCGATCTGGTCGGACTCGCTCCCGACGGCGACGTCGACGTCGACGCGCTCGACGCCGTGTTGTCCGTCGGTCCGCACGCGGGGAAGCCGCACCTGGTGGTCCTGAAGTCCCGCATCGCCTGGCCCGCCCCGAACGCGCAGCACACCGCATCGGCGCACGGAGCGCCCCTCGGCGCCGACGAGGTGGCGGCGACCCGCCGCGTCCTCGGCATCGACCGCGCGCCGTTCGACGTGCCGGCAGCGGTGCTCGACACGACGCGTGTCGCCGTCGACCGAGGCCGGCGGCTGCACGAAGCGTGGGACGAACGCCACCGTGCATGGGCCAGCACGCACCCGGACGCGGACTGTGAGCGGAGCCGCGCGCGATCTCGACGGCTCCCCACCACACTCGCCGGAGCACTTCCGATCTGGGACGCGGGCGACAGCCTCGCGACACGCGATGCCTCCGGTGCGACCATCCAGGCGCTCGCATCGGCGATGCCGGAGCTGTGGGGTGGGTCGGCGGACCTCGCCGAGCCGAACCGCACGGCGATCGTCGGCGGCGGTTCGTTCCTGCCCGCCGACCGCACGGGTCGCAACGTGCACTGGGGCGTCCGTGAGCACGCGATGGCCGCTGCGATGAACGGGATCGCGCTCGTCGGGGGTTCGAGGTTCTTCGCGGGGACGTTCCTCGTCTTCAGCGACTACCAGAAGCCCGCGATCCGCCTGGCCGCGCTGATGCAGCTTCCGGTCACCTACCTCTGGTCGCATGACTCGGTCGCCCTCGGCGCGGACGGACCCACGCACCAGCCCGTCGAACACCTTGCCGCGCTCCGTGCCCTGCCGGGGTTCGCCGTCGTCCGTCCGGCCGATGCGAACGAGACCGCTGCCGCGTGGCTCGCGATCCTGGAGCGGGACGCGCCCGCGGGTCTGGTGCTGGCGCGGCAGCCGCTGCCCGTCGCGCAGACGACCGTCGCCGCCGTGCGCAAGGGCGTCGCACGCGGGGCATACGTCATCCGCGACGACGAGGGGGCCGACGTGGTGATCGTCGCGACCGGGAGCGAGGTCGCGCTGGCGCTCTCGGCAGCCGATGCCGTCGGCCTGCCTGTGCGGGTGGTGTCCATGCCGTCGCGCGAGTGGTTCGCCGAGCAGGACGAGGAGTACCGCGAACGGGTCCTGCCGAGCGACCGGACCGCGCGCGTGGTCGTCGAGGCCGCGAGCTCGTTCGGTTGGGAGGGCATCGCCGGTCCGCACGGCATGGTCGTCGGGATCGACGGGTTCGGCCTCTCGGCGCCGGCTGACCAGGCTCTCACCGCTCGGGGGATGACGGTCGAGCACGTGGTCGATGCGATCAGGACCGTCGTCGCCGCGCACGCCACCGCCTGAGCACACTCCTCCTGCCGGGCGGCTTGTGGCAGGCTCTGATCAGGCAGTCGGGAGGGGACCGCGATGGACGAAGCACTGATGTACGACCTCTGCAGTCGAGCACGCCTCGTGCAAGTCGGGTTCGTCAGTTCCGAAGCCGGGCTCCGTGGACTGACCGACTTCATCGCCGCGGCGGCCGACTGCTCCGACCGGTACTCGCACCAGCAGCTCCTGCAGATCATCCAGGCCGCACCGCGACCGATCGGCTTCCGCTACGGGATCCGGCGGGTCGAGGCGATCAGCACGGTCCGGACCACGGCGCCCGAGGACTTCTCGGGCGAAGAACGGAGCGAGTACGAGGCGGCGCAGGCTGCGCTGCGCCGGGCCGTCGGCCGCGACTCCGGCGAACCGGCGACCGGGGTCGTCGGCGTCGTCCGGAACGTCGTCGAGCAGTTCGCCCTCCGCTGGTTCTGATCCGCGGCCGTGGGGCCGCCACGGGTCGGACGGGAGGCTCGGTGCCGGCTGGCACCGAGCCTCCCGTCAGAAGCGGATTGAGTCGGGCAAGATCAGAGCCAGACCGCGACGCCCCCGTGTGACGAGCAGGTGCCGCGACGTGACTGGCTGAAGCTGTAGGTGCCGTCGCCGCACTTCGCGGTCGCGCCGCTCGGGGCGGTCGTCGACACCTCCGGTCGGCAGACCGTGTTGCCCGCGGTGTTGACGTACGTGCCGTTCGTGCAGGTCGGCGCCGCGGGTGGTGGCGGCGCGACGTAGGTCCCGACGGTCGTGACCTGCGTGACCGGCTGCGTCGTGGTGACGTCGCTCGCAAGGGTCCGCCCCGTCTCGACACCGTCGGTGTAGGACACCGTCCACGTCTTGGTCTCGACGCCGTCCACGCCGGCTGTCGTGACCGACGACGTTCCGCTCGCGAGGGTCGCGCTCTCGACCGTGCTCGCCGTGAACGGGATCGGCAGAGTCTCGGTGACGGTCTTCGTCGTGAGGACTGACGTGGGCGTGGGGGTCGGCGTCGCGGTCCGGTGCGGTGTCGCGGACGTGTGTGCCGCTGCGGGTGCTGATGCGAACGAGACCGGTCGGTTCTGCGTCGTCACCTCAGGGTGCGTGGCACCGTACGCCGACGTCGACCCGATCAGCACTGCGAACGCGACCGCTGCACCGATCCCGGCGGCGGCGCGCTTCCGGGGGAGGCGGAGCCATGTCGTCCGACGGAAGAGCACGCCGTACACCGCGGTGAGCAGGACCACGATCGATGCCATGAACACCATCATCCAGAAGCCGCCGGACGCGAGTCCGATGAGCGCCATGAGCGCGGTTCCGATGATGCCCACCCAGGTGGAGACGGGCAAGCGGCGGCTCTTGCGTGACTGTGGCTGCTCGGGCTGGGGGCGGGGCATGCGACTCCTTGTAACTTGAGAACCGCACAAGTCTGGGGGTGGTCGCGCCCGGGGCACAGCCCCCACTTCGAGTGGAGCGGCTGTCAGAAGCGGGTCGAGCCCCGCAGTCCACGCGGACGCCCGTCGGGATCGACCGCCAGGCGCGTCGCCGGCCGCGCCCACAGGCGCTGCAGCGCCGACACCGGCTCCGGCTCGTGCCGGCGGATCCGGCCCGGCGGTCGTTCGCCGGGGCGCCCGTCCTCCTGCCAGTGGTCGAGCGCGCGGGCTCGGGCTCGCCACAGCGCCAGGAGTTCTGCACCGGAGCCGATCAGGCTCGGGTCGTCGGGTGTCGTCGCGAGGTGCTCGGCCCAGAGCTGCAGCCGGAGGTCCTGCGCGAGGGAGCCGTCGCCGGCGGAGCCGTCCACCACGGCACAGGTGAGTTCGCTGTCGGACGTCCACGACCGGCGGTTGAAGTTGTCCGACCCGATCGTGAACCACTGGTCGTCGACGACGCAGATCTTCGCGTGGATGTAGATCGGTCGGCCGTCCTCGTGCTCGAGGTCGAACACGCCGACCCGGTCCGGAGCGGTCCGGCGGAGGGAGCGCAGCGCCTCGATCTGCCCGAGTCGGCTGGGTGGACCACCGAGCGGCCCGTCGGAGTTCGGGTACCGCGGCACGAGGATGATCACCCGGAGGTCCCGGTTCCGCTCGAGGGCCTCGGCGATCCCCGACGCGACCTCGCGGGACCAGAGGTACTGGTCCTCGATGTAGAGCAGGGACTTCGCCTTCGAGAACGCCTTCGCGTAGGCGCGGGCGATGCTGCGCTCACCCTCCGGCGCGAAGGGGAACGGCGGCCGCTTCACCCCGTACGTGCGCAGCAGTTGCACGGCGTGGTCACCGGCACGCGGTGGCGGGGGCGTGCGCTCGGGCAGCGGCTCCGGCCGACGGGGCATGTGCGTGAGGCGCTGCAGCAGCATCCGGTACGGCAGGCTGCGGTCGAGCGGGTGCGGGTCGTCCCACCGCTCGGCGAAGACCGCCAGGACGTCGGCGACCACCGGCCCGCGGAGCTCCATCGAGGCGTCGTGCCAGGCGGGGCGCTCGCCGTACCTGGCGTCGATCGAGACGGGCTGCGGGTCGCCCTGGTGTGCGGCGTCGTCGCGGCGGCTGTGGCAGAGGTCGATCCCGCCGACGAACGCTACGTCCCGCGAGGGGTCGTCCCGGTGCTGGATCACGAAGAACTTCTGGTGGTGCGACCCGAAGACGCGCACGCGCTGGTCGAGGAGGACCTCGCCGCCTGCGTCGTTGATCTTCCGGCCGAGCAGCTCGTTCGAGCGGGCGCTGATCGACGCCGAGACGCGTTCGCCGTGGGATCGCCAGATCAGGCCGCGGACCTCGACACCGTCGCGTGCGCGTTCGGCGAGCAGGTCGCCGATCGTCGGACCGTCCGGCAGGAGCCGCTCGTCCGCGTCGCCGCGCCAGTCCGTGAACCACACCCGGTCACCCGGTTGCAGCGCGCACAGCTCCGCGTGGATGCGAGCGAAGTACGGGGCGCCGTGCACCAGCGGGCGTACCGCGTTGCCCTCGGACCACGGTGCGGCGTCGTCTCCGCCGGCGTGCACCTCGGTGGCGAGGTTGCCGCGTTCGTCGCGAGCGAGGAACCAGTGACGCGGGTCGGTGGGCACACTCGAACACTACGGGCGGCGGTCGTGCGGTGTCCGGCGAGGAGCGGCCGATCCGTCCCGTTGACCGGATCGGCCGCCCGCGGCCCGTCGTCAGAGGTACTTGACCGCCGACAGGACGATGCCGGCGATGGCCACGACCCACACGTACGGCAGCACACGGAGCATCACGGCCTGCGGGGAGACGCCCGCGTACTGCGACGCCCACACCGTCTGCGTGCTCGTCGGGTCTGCGACACCGAACACCTGGTTGTACGAGGTCATCAGCCCGAGGACGGCCATCGGTGAGTAGAAGCCGATGGCTGTCATCGCGCCGGCGATCCCCGCACCGAGACCGAAGATGTTGAGCGGACCGCGGTACAGGCACAGCGGCACGAGCACCGAGAACACGATCACGTACAGCCAGATGTTCGTCGGCGCGACGGCCTCGACGATCGGACGCAGGGCGGCGACCGACCCCGGCAGGCCCACGGCGGCGAGGAGCATGCCGATCGCGATGAACAGCGTGATCGGCGGTGCGGCGACCTTGAACCCGTCGTAGAGCGACCGCAGCATCGTGGTGCCCCAGAGGGCCGGTCGGGTCGTCGTGACGACGGCGAACAGCACACCCGCCAGGAGCGACGGGATGATCGGCACCTGCAGCACGAGCGCCAGGACGATCGGCACGAGCGGGGTCAGCAGCGCGAACCACGGCGCATCGCCGAGGCGTCGACGCCGGCTCGTGACGACGCGGGCTCCGTCGGCCGGGGCCGCGAGGGACCAGGCGTGCACCGTGCCGCGTCGTCGGGTCTCGACGATGACGTAGGCGACGGCTGCTGCGGCGGCGAACGGGAACAGCAGGATCATGAACGATCGCACCTGCGGGATGGGGAGGTGCAGCGCGGTCGAGAAGAACTGCCACACCGGCAGCTCGAACGGCACCCCGGCGCCGATGCCCATCAGGATCGTGCCGGCGGCGGTGACCTTCGGGACACCGACGGCGATCATGGCGGGGATGCCGATCACACCGGCGAGCAGGGCAGCGGGGGCCGAGCCGGTCACCGCGCCGCAGAGGGCCGAGATCACCAGCACACCGAGCGCGATCACGACGGGACGGTCGCCGCCGAACTCGACGGTCTTCCGGACCAGGGTCGAGGCGATCGCGGTGTCCCGCATCAGGGAGCCGAGCCACGAGCCCAGCAGGATGGCCACCATCGTGGAGGCGAGGGTGATCGCCCCGTTCTGGATCACGGTGGTCAGCACGCTGTTCTCGGCGCCGACGAACGAGGCACCACCCGCGAGCGCGATCGCCACCGCGAGCAGTACGAGGGCGAACGCCGTGGGGAGTTTGCCGGTGAGGATCAGGGCGACCCCGATCGCCATGATGACGATGATTGCGATGCCCATTGGTCAGTTCTCCTTCGGGTTCGAAGCGGAGCGCGCATCGTTGCGCGTCCGGATCGCGGCCGTCGCCGCTCGGGTGAGGAGGAGCGGGGACCGGGTGAGTCCGAGGCTCCTGGCGGCGAACGCGTGTGCGGCCACCTCGTCGGTGCCGGCGATGTAGGCGAGCCGGCGGAAGCGTCCGAGTCGGAACACCTGGTGGTCGAGCGCCGCACGGAGGGCACGGGACCGGTCGGCCGTGACGAGGTGGTGCGCCCGCTCGTGCTCGACGGCCGCCGCGCGCACCGAGCCGACCGGGAACAGGTGTCGCCACCCGAGGTCGTCGACGAGCCGCTCGCAGAACGCGATCGTGTCGGTGAACAGGTCGATCCGGTGGTGCCCGGAGTCGTACTGCGCGAGCAGCGCTGCGCCGAGGCCTCCGGCGTGCTCGACGATCGCCGGCGTCGAAGCGGCCGTCGAGCCGGCCGGCGTCGAAGCGGCCAGCTCGGTCCCGAACGCGGTCGCCCTGGCAGCGTGTCGCAGCAGTTCCTCGTCGCTGCGGAGCTCGTTCGTCGGCACGCCACGGAGCAGCTGCGCGCCGAGCTCGGCGTCGTCCAGGTCCTCGAGCGCGCGCATCGCCGCTGCCTCGGCCACGACGGTCACGACCGGACCTCGAGCACGGCCACGAGTGACTCCGCCCGGTCGTGTCCCTCGACCTCGGTGCGCGCGAGCGACACGAGCTGCGACTCGTCGAGCACCCCGGACAGGTCGGCGATCCGCGGCCCGACGAGCAGCTGGAGCGCCGGCGCACGGGACCCACCGTCACCGTAGGAGGTGTGCTCGGTGATGAGCCGGGGGATCGCTTCGGCGCCGGCTCCCGCCGTGGTCTGGTCCACGAGTGCGTCACTCGATGCGAAGCGGATGACGCCGTCGCGGTCGAGCACGCGCACCGGGTGCTTCGGCTTGCGGAGGAACCGACGCTCTTCCGGCGACCCGAACACGACGTGGCTGTCGGTGGACGCGAGGACGGTCAGCGCCCGCGCGTCGACGCCGAGGCTCCCGGCGGCGACGGCCCGGAGGTCGTCCTCGGTGAGCCGCGCCGTGCGGTCCTGTGTGCGGAGCTCGGTGGCGCCCGTCGCGACGGCACGGACGGTGTTCGACTGCGGGTCGACCGTGACGTCGACGGACACCTCCGCCGGTGCGGCACCCTGCTTGATCACGGCCTGCTCGGCCTCGCGACGGACCGCGAGGATCTGCTCGTCGGTCGCACCGGGGATCACCCGCTCGACCTGCTCGCGGATGAGGGCGAGCGCGACGCCGATCGGGCTGATCACCTCGCTGTGGTCGGCGATCCGCCACGGCTTGCCGGCTCGTTGCCCGGTGTGCGGGGTGACCGAGGCAGCGCCACCGCCACCGCCGACGAGCTGCACGGTCTCCTCGGGGATCCGGTAGTCCTCGACCATGCGCTCGACGACCGCACGGACCGGTGCGACACCGGCATCGAGGACGGCACGTGCGGCACCGTCGACGTCGGTGCCGAGTGCGCTCGCGAGCGGTGCGAGTGCGGCACGTGCGACCGCCTGGTCGGCGTGCGCGTAGTCGGCGTCCGGCACCAGACCGAGGGCGTTGGCGGCGCAGGTCATCGTGATCGCGAAGCGGCCACCGGCCGCGTCCACCACGGCGTGGTCGGCCGGGTCGCCGTCGACCGGCGCGACCGTGGACAGCGTTGCACCGTCCAGGTCGGCGAGCGTCGCGAAGCACGCGTAGGGGAGTCCCGCGATGTGCGCGCTGCGTGGGCCGACGTGCGTGACCTGTGCCGAGCCTCCCGTCCGGATCCGGACCATGGAACCGCCACCGACGCCGACGGTGCGGACGTCGAGCGCCGACAGGTACGTCGAGCTGCCGCCGAACTCGGTGTACTGCACCGCGACCTTGCCGCGGCGGATGACCGAGATGTCGGTCGAGGTCCCGCCGGTCTCCAGGAAGACGCCGTCGGAGAGCTTCTCCTGCATGAGCGCCCCGGCGACGCCGGCGGCGGGGCCGGACAGCACCGTGAGCAGCGGGCGCCGCCGCATCTCGTCGAGCGACATCACGCCGCCGTCGCACCGCATCACCATCAGCGGAGCGGTGATCCCGGCCGCGTCGATGCTCGACTGCACCAGGTCGGCGGTCGCGAACATCCGCGGCAGGATGACCGCGTTGAGCACCGCCGTCCGCGTCCGCTTGCTCAGCCCGTAGAGCGAGCTGATGTCGTGCGTCGCGGTGACGAGGAACCCGCGGGCGCGTGCTCGTCCGGTGATGCGTTCCTCGCCGATGGGGTCGTCGACGGAGAACGGCTCGGTGACGACGATCGAGCGGATCCCGGCCTGCTCGAAGCGGTCGAGGACACCGTCGACGTGCCGGTCGTCGTCGGCGCGCGGGACGTGCTCGTACGCGACGGGGAGCTTCTTGCCGTCCGCGATCTCGATCTTCGCGAGCCGTCGGAGCCGCTTCGCGAAGAAGCCGGCCGGACCGGTCCCGACGCCGATGAGGCCGACCGGGTCGACGTCGCCCTCGAGCAGGGCGTTCGTCGCCTGGGTGGTGCCGTGCGCCAGGAACACGACGTCCTCGGCGGAACGGCCGATCCGGTCGAGCAGCTGGTGGAGCGCCTCGACGATGCCGTGTGCGACGCCGTCGGGGTGGTCGTGGCTGGTCGGGACCTTGGCCTGCCCGATGAGCTGCAGGGTGGCGGCGTCGATGGCGACCGCGTCGGTGAACGTGCCACCGACGTCGATGCCGATGCGCAGTGCGTTGGGTTTCACGTCGTTGTGACCTTTCGGGTGAGGTGGAGCGTCAGGAGCCCTGGCCCGCGGGCCGGGGAGCGTCAGGAGCCCTGGCCCGCGGGCCAGGGAGCGTCAGTAGCCCTGGACCGCTGGCCAGCGCCGTTCGACGCCGTCGCGGTCGAGACCGGCGGCGAAGGCGGCGAAGCGGGCGTCGTCGGCCTGGACGGCCTGGGGGGTGGAGTCGGTCGCGATGCAGTGGGCCGCGAGTGCGCCGGCGACCTCGCCGACGTTCCACTCGACGGGGTGCAGCCGGTAGCAGCCGTTGGTGATGTGGGTGGTGCCGATGTCCTTGCCGGCGGGCAGCAGGTTCGTCACACGCCGCGGGACGAGGGCACCGAGCGGGATCTCGAACGGGACGCTCGCGATGTCGACGTAGTTGTCGCCGCCGGTGGACGGGTGCAGGTCGAGTCGGTAGCTTCCGACGCCGACCGAGTCGCGGTAGCGCGTCCGGCCGGTCACACCGACGACCTCGGCGGAGACGTCCTGCTCGACGATCGTCGTCACCGCACGGATCCGGCGGGACTCGCGGATGTAGGCGGCCTTGGCGAGACCGTCTTCGCTGCCGGTGACGTCGCCACGCAGTCGGAGACCGGGGAAGCCGGCTCCGCCATCGGGCCGGGGTGCCTCGGTCTGCAACCAGTACAGGACGGAGCGCGAGAGCTGTCGTGCCTCGTGCAGGGCCTGCCTGGTGGTCTCCGCGTCGACCTCGGCGTCGCCGGAGGTCCCGATCACGGGCTTCAGCCAGTAGTCGTTGAGCGGCCAGTTGACGAGGCAGATGTCGGACTCGAACGCCCCGTCCGCGAACAGCTTCCGCGCGACGATCCGCCGGAAGCCCCACAGCTCCTTGTCGCCGGCGTCGGCGCTCTGGTCGGCGCTGACGGCGAGGGGGTCGGTGTCCGGGTTCGGCTCGAAGGTGCGCGGGTGTGCGTCGAGCGTGCGCGGGTCCGGTGCGAGGAACCCGATGAGCGGCGCCGGCCAGAAGTCCGGCTGGTAGGAGCGCCAGAAGTCGTACATCTCGGGGCGCTCGATGGTGTGGTCCTCGCCCTCGTGGTGCGACACGGCGAAGCAGAACGTGATGCCCTGCTGGTTCGCCGGGTCGGCGACCTCCGGTGCGTGCGGCTCGCCGTGCTCGTCGCGCGACTCCGCGCCGACGACGTGCTCGACGCCGGCGAGCGGCAGGACGTCGCCGGTCTCGGTCGCGTCCAGGACGAACGCGCCACGGAGCTCGGTCCGGCGACCGTCCGGACGTTCGACGGTGACGCTCGTGACCCGGTCCCCGTCGGCCGTCGCGGCGACGGGGCGGTGGTCGAGCTTGACCGTCAGGAGCCCGGCGGTGCGGTACGGCTGGAGCATCTCCTCGATCACCGCGAGTGCGACGCGCGGCTCGTGGCAGAGCTTGCTCACGCGGCCGGCACCGGGGTTCAGGTCGGGGAGCGCGGCTGCCTCGGCGCGGAGCGGGTACGCCCGGCGGTAGTGGTCGCGGATGCCGTCGCGCAGGGCACGGTAGCTCCGGGTGACGCCGAACTGCTCGACCCACGGGTGCTCGTCCGGCGGCACGGCCTGGCTGGTCAGCTGTCCGCCGAGCCAGTCCGTCTCCTCGGTGAGGACGGCGCGTCGACCCGCTCGGCAGACGGCGATCGCGGCAGCGACGCCGCCGAGGCCGCCGCCGACGATGACGACGTCGGTCGTGACGGCCTCCGTGGTGGCGTCGACGGTCGGGGGCGGTGTTGGGGTGGTTCCGGGCATGGTGGAGCGACTCCTGACGGATGGGGCGGTTCGGGGAGCGGGCGGGAGCGGGCGGGATCGGGTGCGCGCGGGCGGCCACGATGGTGTGCGGTCGGGCGCGTTCGGCTCAGCGCGGGGGCGGGCCGAGAGTGGTGCCGGCGACGAGTGTGCAGGCGAGCAGCTCCTGCACCGGATCCGGGGCGTCGCCGCGTTGGACGGCGGCGATGCGCTCGGTGAGCGCGGCGACGGCGCGGGCACCGAGTTCGGTCCGCGGCGCGCTGAGCCGCGTGACGTCCGTCCCGCGGTCGCGGTGACGGGTGTGCTCACCGAGCACGACGACCGACACCCTGGCAGGGACGTCGTCGGCGAGCAGTTCGAGCAGCTCCTCGCCGTCGTCCGGGTCCTCGACCAGGACGACGGTCGGACGGGAGGCCCGGATCGCCTCCCACGCGTCGGCCACCGTCCGGTGGTCGGTCACCGCGGTCTCCACGAGTGCGTCCGCCGTTTCGAGCCCGGCTCGGGTGAGGGCGGCGACGATGCCGGCACGCCGGTCGCGGGACGACTCGGCACCGAGCGGCAGGCGCAGCAGGCCGAACCGGACGTGCCCGAGGTCGAGCGCACGCTGGACGAGCGCCTGCGTCGCGGCCGCGTAGTCGACACCGATGTAGGGCACCCGGCCACCGGCTACGTCGCGACGGCCGATGGCCACGAACGGGTAGTCCGTGTCCAGCAGCCGTTCGAGCTCGTCGGCGTCCATCTCACGGCCGAGCAGGATGCAGCCGTCCGCGAGCCGCAGGCGGTTCGACTCGTGGAACAGCCGCCGCCTGCCGTTCACCACGGGGGTGCTCGTGAACACGAGCAGGTCGGCCCTGACGTGTTCCGCGGCGCTCTCGATGCCGGTGAGCAGCGGCGTGTAGAAGTCCGACGAGCGGTTCGGGAACGCCGGCTCGTACGTGAAGACGCCGATGAGGTCGTTCGTCGCGCCGACGAGGCTCCGCGCGACCGGGTTCGCGACGTAGGTGGTCTCGCGGATGACGTCGAGCACGCGGTCCCGGGTCGCCGCCGGGATCCGACGGGTCTCGTCCGCCTTGCCGTTCAGCACGAGCGACACGGTGGACTGACTCACGCCGGCGATGTCGGCGATCATGCGCTGTGTGACGCGTGCGTGGGGTGCTGGCATGGGGTCTGCTCCGGAGCTGTCGACCTCGTCGATGAGGTAATACGGATGACCGTACGCGATATCGCGCGTTCATACGTATGAGCAGCGAAATATCCTGAAAATGATCTCCCAGCCGGTTCAGGAGGTCCGGAATCGAGCCACGAACGACCTTCCCGCTGCGCCGCCGACCGGGACCGCGATCTGCAGCCGCGGGCTCGTCGAGACCACGCGGACCTCGGTGTCGCCCGGGTCCGCCGGGTCGCGTTCGAGCACGGCGCTGTCGAGTGTGACGACGACCTCGCCGGTGACGCGCTGGGTCGGGTCGCTGACGGCGACGGAGAGCTGGTCGCCCTGTCGGCTGAGCACCACGGACGCCCGCTGGTCGACCTGGATGCCGGCGGCCTTCGGTGGCGTGGTGGCCTTCCAGAAGTTCGCCATCGTGACGTGGTCGGTGCTCGTCGCCGCGCCGGTCTTCCTGGTGACGGCTTGCACGTCGTCGGTGTTCGCGGCGATCGTCACGTCGGCCATCGTGGCTGCGGCCCCGGCGACCTGCGCCTGGGTCGCGCCGGGGAGCTGGATGTACGCGTACCGGGCGTCGGTCGGATCGATGCCGTGGTCGATCCAGAGCCCGATGAACCGCCGCGAGTACGTCGTGTCGTCCCCGTACGTGCCGCGGTCGTCCATGTCCGTCCACTTGCCGGTGCGGTCCTCACGCACGACCTGCACCGTGGTGCCTCCCTGCGGGAAGAGGTACCCGCAGGTGCTCGGGATGTACGCCCACTTCGGTGTGAACGCGGTCGGGGTGTTCCGGACGGTGTCGAAGGTCGTGCCGTCGATGATCGGTGCCGTGCGCCCGGACGGTCCGACGTTGCGCTGTTCGACGATCGTCTGGACGACGTTGCCGTCGGTGCTCGTGATCCCCGCGCCGAGGCAGACGACCGCGTCGCCGATGCAGAACCACGACTTCCGCGCACGGAGCGGCTGCGTCGTGAACGACAAGCCCATCCCGATCGCCGCGTCGCCGTCGAGCACCGCGCCGCCGGCCCAGGTGTTCGCCACGGTGGAGCGGACGCCGACGCCGACGGTCGGGGTCTTCTGGACGACGGTCGTCCCGGGGATGCGGGTCTTGTCCGCGGTGGGCCACCACTCGTTCGCCCAGTGCCCCAGCTGGTTCGGCAGGTACAGGTAGACCGCGCCTTCGCCCTGGTACCAGCCCATCCGGTTCTCGCCGTTGGCGCACTCGTAGGGCTTGATCGCGGTGGTCTCCATCGCGAACCCCATCGCGAACCCCGGTCGGCGGTGCACCGCTCGTGCCATCGAGGTCGCGACGACGGTCCTGGTCGACTCGTCGCCCACCGGGACGCCCGTGTCGGCCATCAGCGCGCGGCCGAGGACCACCGACGTGAACAGGACCTGCTGGACGGGGACGGGGTCGTACGTGAAGAACCCCGGCTGGCGTTCCCCCGGCGTGCTCCCGGTGAACGAGTACGAGTCGTAGGCGGTGAGCCACCCCTTGACCTGGGACCGGAGCTGCTGTGCTCCCGTCGTGGGGAACACGGCCGCGAGCTGGAGCAGGACACCGAGCACCAGCCTGCCCTGCCGGCGATCGGTCTCGTAGAACCGGGAGATCCCTCGACCGTGGTTCATGTCCATGAAGCCGCCGCCGTAGATCCACGGGGCGAAGTTGTCCTGCGTCCAGTCGAAGACCTCGGCGACCTGTGCGGTCGAAAACGCCCACGGGGTGCCGAGCGAGGCGACCATCATCGAACTGAGGACCTGCAGCAGCGACAGCCCGTACCCAGCGGTGTACGCGTAGGTCACGTGCTGGACGAACCCGCCGTCCGTGTACATGCCGTCGCCCGACGTCGCGTACGGGAAGATCGTCTCGAGGTCGTGGCGTGCACCGTCGATGACCGCCTGGTCGCCGCTGATCGCACCGCGCAGCATCGTAACCGCGCATGCCCAGTTGCGGTTCGCGCCCGTCGAGGTCGCGCCGCCGGTGACCTTCGGGTCGGGTTCGTAGTGCTGGATCGCGGCCATCGCCGTGCTGATCTGCGCGGCGGACAGGTCGTCGTACATCAGCACCACGAAGTCGTTCAGTGCGAGTGGGGTCCCGATCTGCCAGTCCCACCAGTTGTCGTAGTACGACGTCGCGTCGTACTTGTGCGCGAGGAACCAGTCCAGTGCGGAGACGAGGTCGGCGCGCAGGGCGCTGTTGCCGGACAAGCTCGAGCCGGGGGAGCGCAGCGCCAGGGCGAGCTGTCGCAGCCGGTTGGCGGTGCTCGTCACGGTCGACGAGGTGGTGGGGCTCGCCAGGTCGGCCCAGAGCGTCGTGCGGTTCGCCGAGGTGTCGAGCGGCGTCGCGCCGTGCCAGAACGCGTTCGCCGCCTTCGCGGTTTCTTGCACGTAGGCGTTGAGGACAGGGTCGGATGCGTCGTAGTCCGCGATCAGCGTGCCCAGCCACTGCGACCGGTACCGCGCGAAGTCCGTGGGGGCTGCGGCCGCTGCGCGCCACGGGCCCACGACGGTGTCGGCGGTCGCGAGTGCGGCGACGGCAGAGGCACCGACGATCAGGGACCGGCGGGAGAGACCGAACGAGGTGGATCGTGCAGGCATTGCGTCCTCCGGGGATCGTTCCGTGGCGGGCGGCGTTGCCCGTCACGACCCCGATGATCGACGCCGCGATGTGCTCCGGTCAAGGTGCTCATACCTATTACTACTGCTCATCAAGATGACCGCGTCGTCGGCGCGGTGATCAGTGCGTTCGGTGTCCTCGTGTCGCACGTCGCGGGAGCCCGGCGACGTACGCCCCGAGGATCGACCCCTCGTCCAGAGGGGCCACGGCTGCCGTGCGGTACAGCAGGAGCGCGTCGACGAGCCCGACGAGATCGACGGCGCACCGCTCCGGTGCGACGACGTCGATCCGCTCCAACAGGGTTCGCGCCGTGTCGATGAGCGCTGCCCGGACCGGGTCGGCCCCGGTGAGGGGTCCGCGGAGTTCCGCGTCGTCCCGGAGTTCGAGGAGCAACGCCAGTCGGACGGACTGTGCGACGTCGCGGGCGGCGAGGTGCTCGAGGAACCCCACCGCGATCGAGACAACCGCGTCCTCGTCGACCTGCTCGGGGATCTGCAGGGCGACGAGGTCCTCGGCGAGTTGCGACGTGATCCGGTCGACCACGAGCGCGGTCAGCTCGCGTCGTGTCGACGCGTAGTAGGACGTCGATCCCGACGGCACGCCGGCTTCTGCGTCCACGGCCCGGTGCGTGAGTGCCCTGGTTCCCCCTCGTGCCGTCAACCGCACGCCGGCGTCGGCGAGGTCCTCGCGTCGTCCCATCACTTCCCTCTCCGTCTCTACCATCGTAGTGTTCTCTACATGTGTAGAGAACGGACTGTGTCATGCACGCGGTAGTGGTCGGAGGGGGCATCTCCGGGAAGGCGATCGCTGATGCGGTGGCGGCGCGGGGTTGCACGGTGACGCAGCTGTCCCGGTCGACGGGGTTCGACGTCTTGCTCGACGACGTCGACGCCGCCCTGGGGGATGCGGACGTGGTCATCGAAGCCACCGGGCTGTTCACGACGAGCCGGAGGCGTGCGACGGACTTCTTCACGCGGTCGACGCGAGCCATCGGCGCTGCGACCGCCCGACGCGGCGCGCGGCACGTGCTGCTCTCGATCGTCAACTGCACGCGACCCGAGGTGCAGGGGTACGGGTACTTCGCGGGCAAGACGGCGCAGGAGCAGTCGGCAGCCGCGGTCAGCCCCCTGCTCACCGTCGTCCGGTCGACGCAGTGGTTCGAGTTCGCGCGGCAGAACACCGAGCGGATGCGGTTCGGGCCGTTCGTGCTCGTCCCGGGCATGACGATCGCTCCCGTCTCCCTCGACGCGGTCGCCGGGGTGATCGCGGACGTCGCGGTCGGCGCGCGGACGGCCCCGGTCGTGGAGGTCGCCGGTCCCGAGACCACGACGCTGTGGGCGATGACGCGGGCCCTGGGCCTTCCTGGGCTCGTGCCGGTGCCACTCCGGATCCCCGGACGGACCGGTCGGGCGTTCCGCGTCGGCGCCCTGCTGCCGGAGCGTCACGTCGAGGTGGTCGGCCCCCGGTTCAGCGAGTGGCTCCGGTCCGCCCCGTGACGTCCGTACCCGCGGCCGTCCGGAGTGTCCGCTCCGCGTCGTCGAGGTAGTCGGTCAGCAGCGCTGATGCAGCCGAGGTGTGCCCGGCGCGCAGCGCGGTGACGATCGCGGCGTTCCGCTCCACGAACCCGGCGTGGAACGCCGCAGGGTCGTCGGTCGTCAGGAACGCCAGTCGCATCTCCGCGAGCAACGAGTCCATCAAGGCGTGGACCCGGGTGCTCGGCACAGCTCGGACGAGCGCCGAATGGAACGCGATGTCCGCGGTGCCGACCGCGCGCCAGTCACCGGCGGCTGCCGCTGCGTGTGCGGTGTCGACGGCGTCAGCGGCCGACGCCAGCGCGGGGGAGTCGGGCAGGATCGCGCGGACCGCCGCGTCCTCGAGCACCCGTCGGGCGGCGTAGAGGTCGGCGACGTCCTCGGCGGAGAGCCGACGGACGAACACCCCGCGGTTGAACACGTGCTCCACGAGACGGTCCCGCGCGAGGAGCCGGAACGCCTCGCGCAGGGTGTTCCGCGAGACCCCGAGCTGCTCGCTGAGCCGTTCCTCGGACAGCTGCGCACCGGGGGAGAACTCCCCGGCGGCGATGGTGGAACGGAGCCGGTCGGCGACGGACTCAGCGCTGCCGACGGTTCGGGTCATGTCCACGATCCTGGCACGATCCCTCCACAGAGCAGGCGTGTGACCACGGTGTTACAGATCCCGGCAGGGTCTTGCGATTGTTGAACAATCACGTCCAGACTGTCCCGCATGTTCGTCCTCATCGGCGTCGCCGTCGTCATCGTCGGGTTCGCGTTGCGTGTCAACGCGCTGCTCGTGGTGACCGTCGCGGGCATCGTCACCGCGGCCATCGGCGGGATCGGTCCCGTCGGCATCCTCGACGCGTTCGGCAACGGGTTCGCCTCCAGCCGGTCCGTCACCACCTTCGCGTTGGTCCTGCCGGTGATCGGCCTGATCGAGCGCTACGGCCTGCAGGACCAGGCGAAGCGCCTCATCGCGAAGCTCGACAAGCTCACGACGGGCAGGATCCTGGCCGGGTACCTGGCGGTCCGGCAGATCACCGCGGCCGTCGGCCTGACCAGCATCGGCGGTCCTGCGCAGACCGTCCGTCCGCTCGTGCACCCGATGGCAGAAGGCGCGGCGACGAAGAAGTACGGCCGGATCGACGAGCGGATGCGCGAGAAGATCAAGGGCTACTCGGCGTCGTCGGACACCGTCGGGGTGTTCTTCGGCGAGGACGTCTTCGTCGCGGTCGGCTCCATCCTGCTCATCACGACCTTCGTCGACGCGACGTACGGGCTCTCACTGGAGCCGATCGATCTGGCACTGTGGGCGATCCCGACGGGCATCGCCGCGCTCCTGGTGCACGGCACACGGCTGCTGCTGTTCGACCGAAAGCTCGACCGGATGGCCGCGGACATGCGCAATTCGGAGGCGGCGACGACCATCGGAGCGAACGCGTGATCACCAGCGAATGGCTCTACTGGCTCATCGGGGCGTTCTTCATCGCCGTCGCGGTGCTGATCGTGACGGACACCACGCACGCCAAGCGGCTCGGCAACGCCGGCTTCTGGGGGATCCTCGGCCTGTCGTTCTTCTACGGCACGTTCGTCGCGGCGAAGACGGCGCCGGCGTGGGTGCTGGGGATCGCCGTCCTCGTGATGGTCGCGCTCGCCGGGCTCGGCTTCACCGGGACGACGGCGCGGGGTGGCCGGCCGAGCCGCACCCGGGTGGCGACCGTTCCCGGAGCGGGCGCGGGGGCGGAGACGGGACCCGCGGAGCCCACCGGCGTGACGGTTCGCCCGAGCCGTGCGACAGGCGTGCTCGCGACGACCAGCCCCGCGGAACGCGCGACCCTCGCCGCGCGCTACGGCAACCGGCTCTTCGTGCCGGCGCTCGTCGTACCGGTCGTGGCGGTGCTCGTCGCGACGCTCGGCCCCCTCGTGTCGATCGGCGGCGAGCCGCTCCTCGCCGAGGGCAGTGCGACCCTGACCGGACTCGGCATTGGGTCGGTGCTCGCGGTCGTCGTCGCGGTGTTCATCCTGCGCCCACCGAAGGTCGCGACGCCGTTGCGCGAGGGCGGCCGTCTGCTGCAGGCCATCGGCTGGGCAGCGCTGCTGCCGCAGATGCTCTCCACGCTCGGCATCGTCTTCACCCAGGCCGGGGTCGGCGACGCCGTCGGGACGATCATCAAGACGATCCTGCCCGGTGGCTCACTGATCGCCGCGGTGGTGGTCTACTGCCTCGGCATGGCGCTGTTCACGATCATCATGGGCAACGCGTTCGCCGCGTTCCCGATCATGACCGCCGCGATCGGCTGGCCGGTGCTCGTCCAGGGCTTCGACGGCAACCCGGCCGCGATCTTCGCGATCGGCATGCTCGCCGGCTTCTGCGGCACCCTCGTCACCCCGATGGCCGCGAACTTCAACCTCGTCCCCGCTGCCCTGCTCGAGATGCGGGACAAGTACGGGCCGATCAAGGCGCAGATCCCGACCGCCGCCATCCTGCTCGTCGTCAACATCGGAGTCATGTACCTTGTCGCATTCTGATCTCGCCCGCGCCGCCTGGGCCGACCGCTTCGCGGCCGTCGCCGTGGAGAACACCACCCGCGAGTACCCCTACGCGGCGCACCACACGACGTCCGGTCCGGACGACCGGGCGCTGCCCGTCGAGCTGCACCCCGCGTTCGCCACCTCGTACGACTGGCACTCCTCGGTGCACATGCACTGGCTCGCCACGCGCCTGGTCGCATTCGGCCTGCCGGCCGGACTGGAGGCACGGGTCACCTCCGTCCTGCAGGCCCACCTCAGCGCGGATCACCTCGCGACCGAAGCGGCCTACCTCCGCGGGACGCCGCACTACGAGCGCCCGTACGGATGGGCCTGGCTGATGCGGCTCGCCGCCGAGGTCACCGCGTCCGAGGTCCCGGTGATCCGGTCCCTCGCGCCCGGGTTCGTCCCGTTGGTCGACGTCGTCGAGGAACTCGTCACGAACTGGGTCGAGGGCGCCGCCCACCCGGTGCGCCACGGCGTGCACGCGAACTCCGCGTTCGGACTGCTGCTCGTGCTCGAGGCCGCACGCTCCCTCGGACGCGACGCACTCGCGGCGACGTGCGAGCGCGCTGCTCGGGAGTGGTTCGGCGACGACGCCGGGTGGCCGTTCGCCTGGGAGCGCAGCGGGCACGACTTCCTGTCCGCGGGCCTGGCAGAGGCGGACCTCATGCGTGCGGTGCTGCCGGCGGCGGAGTTCGCGCCGTGGGCCCGCGCGTTCCTGTCCGAGGTGCAGCCGGGCGACGCGATCCTCACCCCGACGACCGTCCGCGATGAGAACGACCCGCAGCAGGTGCACCTCTTCGGGCTCGACCTGTCGCGCGCCGGTGCTGCCCGTCGCATCGTGGACGCGCTCCATGAGGGTGACCCGCTCGCCGGCACGCTCGACGAGGCCGCCGATCGGCTTCTCGCATCAGGGCTGGCCGCGAGCGTCGGCGAGGAGTACTACTCGACCCACTGGCTCGCGAGCTTCGCCTGGGACGCGATGGAAGCGCGCGAGCACGCCGCCCGCTGACGACACGGGCGGCGCGCATCCCGACGGGTCAGGAGGACGCCGGAGGAACCGCACCCGCCATCTCGACCTTGCCGGCCGCGTCGTCCCACGTGAAGGTGGCGTTCGCGGTGCCCGACGGGTTCGCGTTCGCGTCGGTCTGCTTCGCGTAGCGGTAGGTGACCGCGATCGACGTGTCGGACTTCCGGGTGACCGTCGGCTCGAACGGGTACTGCACCTTGGTGGCGGTGCCGAGGTACTTGCCGTCGTGGAACAGCAGGACGGCATTCGGGGAACTCGGCGTCCCGTCGGTCACCGAGACGACGGACCACGCGAGCGCGGCGCACGGGTCGTACCCGGAGGTGTCCGCGTGCGATGCGTCCCACGTCGCGTCCGGCAGGTTCGGGACCGGGCGGGGCAGGGTCGCGACCGCCTGCTGCACCGCAGCCGCAGCGGACTGGGTGCCGCACGTCCCCTGTGCCGTCCCCGTCGTGGACGGGGACGGGGACGCCGGGGGAGTCGCGTGCTGCGTGGCGGTCGTGGTCGTGGCGTCGGCGGTCGACGAGGCGGTCGGCGACGCCGTCGGGGTGCCGGTGCCCGAGCAGGCGGAGAGTGCCGCCAGGGTTGCGGTGGCGGCGAGGAGACTGAGACCGATCCGGTTGGTGCGCATACCTCCACGGTGCGCGTTCGACCGGCCTCGCGTTCCTCCCTTCGGCGGAATCACCACGGTTCGCGGTCAGCCCGATGGTGGAACGGGCTCGCCGGTGCTCGGCTTCGTGAACCCCGTCGCGAACGCGAACACAACCGCCTGCACGCGGGTCTTCGTGCCCGTCTTCGCGAAGACGCTCGAGATGTGGCTCTTCACAGTCGCGGTGCTGAGGAACATCTCGCTGGCGATCTCCCCGTTGCTCAGGCCCCGGGCGACGGCGCTGAGGACGTCGCGCTCGCGGTCACTGAGCGACGCCAGGGCCGCTTGCTGGACCGCGTCGGCTCGTCGAGCCGGAGCGGGGGCGATCGACTGGTCGATCAGCGCACGCGTCATGGCAGGGTCGATGAGGGAGTCGCCGCGGGCGGCGGCGCGGACGGCGGCCCCGATGAGGTCCGGTCCGGAGTCCTTCAGCAGGAACCCGGACGCTCCGGCTGCGATGCCGTCGAACAGGTACTGGTCGTCGTCGAAGGTCGTGATGAGGACGACCGCGCAGGCCTGTGCGCCGAGGATCTGCCGTGTCGCACCGATGCCGTCGAGGCCGGGCATCCTGATGTCCATCACGATGACGTCCGGTTCGGTCGCGCGAGCCGTCCGCACCGCGCTCTCGCCGTCGTGCGCCTGGCCGACGACGTCGATGTCGTCCTCGGCGTCGAGCATCGTCGCGAGGCCTGCCCGTGCGATCGCCTGGTCGTCCACGACGAGTACCCGCAGCGTCATCTGGTCGTCTCCTTCTTCGAGGGGGTGAGCATGGGGATCGTGGCGGACACCGACCACCCGGAACCGTCCTCGGTCGGGCCGGCGACCAAGGTGCCGCCGAAGGTGCCGACGCGTTCCCGCATCGATGGGATCCCCGAGCCACCGCGGGGCACGGTCGGGAACCGCTCCTGCTTCGGACCCGGGTCGGTCACGTCGACGGTCCACGACCACTGCTGCTCCTGCACCGTGATGCAGATCGTCCGCGCGGACGAGTGCAGCATGACGTTGGTCAGACTCTCCTGGACGATGCCGAGGACGGCGGTGCGTTCGCGTTCGGGGACCTCTCCGCGGACGGTCACGGTGCTGTCCACGTCGTACCCGATGGCGCGGATGCGCTCGGCGAGGGCGAGGAGCTCGTCGGCGAGGCTGCCGAGGACCGGTGCCGTCTCCGGGGGTACCCGCAGGACCCGGACGACCGAGCGGATGCGGGCGAGGACGTCCTGACCCCCCTCGGCGACGACCCGCATGGCGTCGACGAGCTGCCCGGGGTCGCGGTCGGCGATCCGCAGGGAGGACTGGGCGTGGATGACGAGTGCCGCGACGTGGTGCGCCACCTCGTCGTGCACCTCCCGGGCGACGCGGGTGCGTTCGCGTTCGGCGGCGTGCGCGATCGTGGCGGCCTGCAGCCGCGTCAGCTCGCGGTTCTGCTCGGCGAGCTGCGCGGTGACCCGCCGCTGCCTTCGGAGCATCACGGCGACCAGCACCACGAGTGCGCAGCCGATCAGTTCGCCCAGCAGCACCGACCGGTCCGTCCCGGAGTCGATGAGGGCGGCTTCGGACCACGGACGGCGTTCTGCGACCAGCTGCACGACGTCCTTCCACGGGACGATCGTCAGGACCGACAGCGTGCCGAACGTGGCAGCGGGCGCGAACACCGGGCCACCGTTCGAGATCATCAGGAACGTGACGAGCGCGAGCGGGACGAGCGCCTCCGGCGGGCGGACGTACAACCCGTACATCTCCTCGGGCAGCGGAGCGAGGCAGACGTACGCCGTGAACGCCGTGAGGTTCATCAACGTCTCCAACGGCCACCGCACACAGGTCGCGGCGGCGACGGCGGCGGCGACCCCGAAGAACACGTACCCGGGGAGCCCCTGCGGGTACCAGGCCATGTGCAGCGCCACGGCGAGACCGACGAAGTACGCAGCAGCGCCCGCCGCGATGACGACCAACCGTCGCCGCGAGGGCCCTCGGAGCCAGGCCATCGGTTCGCGTCGCCGTTGCACGGGTCTCACGCTAGTGCCGGGTGCGAGCGTCCCCGCAGTCGGGAGTGCGCGTTGGCGAGGAGGTGGTGCAGCGCCTCGTCGGACGGGACGCCGGAGGGTGGCTCCGGGATCGGGGTCGGATCGAGACACCGTTCGAGGAGGGACGCCACGACGGCCGCTCGTCGCGTGATGTCCGCCCCGTCCAGCATGCCGGGCAGGATCCGGATCTCGATGGTGTCACGGGGCGGGGGGTCGGTCAGGAGCGCGGTGAGGTTGACGTCGAGGTACTTCGTGAGTCCGAGCTCCCGGACCGCTTCCTGCAGACGCGGCCACTCCGCGCCGGACCGCGACTCGGTGTCGACCACCGTCGTGAGGGCTTCGGGGAGCGCGCCGGTCCGGACACAGTGCGGGTTCGTCCCGAGGACGGCGTGCAGCCCGCTGCGGTACGCGGTGAACAACCGGACGACGTTCGCGAACGCCGGGACGCTCCGGAACGGACCGGCATCGAGGTGCAGGTGCACGGCAGCTTCGACCGGCACCAGGAAGCCGAGCGCCCGCGCCGGCCCGAGCAGTGCCTCGAGCGCCTCGGTGTGCCCGGAACGGATCGGCGGCGTCACGATCTCGCACGGTCGTTCGCGCCCCGGTGCGAGGGCGGCCGCCATGGCGATGCTCGCCCCGGTGCGGTCGCGGACCCGTCGAACGGCGCCGATCGTCTCGACCTCGACGTCGAACACGTTCGCGATGCCGTCCAACGCGTGCCGGAACGAGGTCTGCTCGCCGGTGGTGTCCCCGGCGAGCCGGAGGAGTCGGAGGTCGTCGGACAGGATCCGGAAGGCGTCGGGGTCCGTGTCCGGTCGGCAGAGCCGACACCCTCGGTGGTCGGGGCCCCCGCACCGCGCGGCGAGCTGGTCGCGTCGGATGTCCTCGACGATGGTGATGTCGTCGACCAGGGTGGCCAGCTCGTTGCCCGCGGCGTCGTCGATCCGGTACCCGGGGGTCAGGTGCCAGAACTGGCCCATTCCCGGCACGAGCGACGGCTCCGAGTCGACGTGGAGCACCCGGTGGACGCTGCCGCCGTGCTCGAGGGCGATCCGCTCGGCCAACGCGCGGCGACTGCTGCCGGCGGGGGCGAGCAGCTCGACCTCGAAACCGACCCGCGCGGTGAGGGGCTCCGTGGTCGGCACGATCAGAGCGGCAGCGTGGCGCCGGCGAGGAGCGCCTTCCCCGCCGTGACCTCGGCGCTGTAGGTCGAAGGACTCTGCCAGAGGGCCGCCAAACGGGCGCCGTCGCCGTCGTCGTACCCGCTCGCGGTGAACGCCCGCGCGTACTCGGCATCGGTGTACGTCGTCGGCGGTGCCGGCATGGGTCGGTGGGCGATCACCCCAGCTCCGAGCTTCGTCTTCACGGTGTCGACGTCGGGCACGCCCCAGGCGACGGCGAGCCCCAGAGCCTGCTGGAAGTCCCCGTACCCGAGGAAGAAGGCGTTGCGCTGCTGCTCCTGCGTGAACGGGTAGCTGGCGGCGGCCCCGGCGGCGAACGGCAGCGCGGTCCCGGCTCGCAGATCGGCGCCCGCTCGACCCTTCGCCGTCGTGACGTCGGTGTTCCACGCCGCGGCCAGTGCGACCGCGTCGTCCGCGTACGGCGATGCCTGGAACCGCGCGATGTCCGCATCGCCGTACTGCACCTTCGGCACGGGCGTCGGCTGGGCGGTCGGAGTCGAGCCGTGCGCCGAGGTGCGTTCCGGTGCGGCGAGTGCGCCGACGGAACCGAGACCGACGAGCGATCCGGCCACGGCGCAGGCGACCGCCGCGGTGGCGGCAGAGCGACGGAACGCGGCTCCGGTGGTCCGGGGGTCGGTCTCGCGGTTCGACATGCAACGCTCCTCGTCCGCTCGACGGCTCGTCCGCCAGCGACACGTCGACACTACGAGCGCCGTCGCGGGCCGGCAACGCGGACGGACCGATTCAGACCATCGGTGCCCGATCGTCGACCAAAGGATGATCCGGTGTCCACCAGCGCTGGTCGAGACTGACGACATGCACGATGAGGGGTTCGCGACGGGGACGATCCGGTGACGCGCGGTGGGGTACCCGCTGCTCGACACGGTCGGCAGCGTCAACACGGCACGCTCGGTCCGATGGTCAAGGCCGTCGCCGCGGTCGCCGCGATCGGGTTGGTGAGCGTCGGTTCCGTCGCCGCGATCGCGTCGTGGCAGGTGGTGCGTGATGCGAAGCCGACGGTCTCGCTCGCGATGCCGGGCAGTCACACGAGCGCCGCACCGCAGCTGACGGCCGCGACCGGCGAGGTGAACATGCTGCTCGTCGCGACGGACACCCGCGAGGGGCAGGGTGCCGGCTTCGACGACGCGGCGAACCTCCGTGCGAGCTCCGGCGTCGGGCACAACGACTCGAACCTGCTGGTGCACATCTCCGCGGACCACACCAACATGGCGGTCGTCAGCTTCCCGCGCGACCTCGTCGTCCCCATCCCCGCGTGCGAGAACGACCAGGGCACGGTCGTGCCCGCGGTGCCGGCAGCGATGCTCAACACCGCGCTCGGCCGAGGGGGCGAGCAACACGGGCTCGCCTGTGTCGCGAAGACGATCGACCAACTCACCGGACTCCAGATCGGCTACGCCGGCATGATCACCTTCGACGGCGTCGTGGCGATGGCGGACGCCGTCGGTGGGGTTGAGGTGTGCCTCGCGACCCCGATCCACGACACCGACGTCACCCCGGCGCTCGACCTGCAGGCGGGCGACCGGAAGCTGTCCGGAGCGGAGGCGGCCGCGTTCCTCCGGTCTCGGTACGGCGTCGGGGACTCCAGCGACCTCGCCCGGATCAGCAACCAGCAGACCTTCATGGCGGCGCTCGCGCGGCAGACGGTGTCCGCCCGCACGCTCACCGACCCGGGGAAGGTGCTGCGGCTGGCCACGACGGCGTCGAAGCACATGACCCTCTCGGACACGCTCGCGGACCCGACCACCCTCGCTCGGCTGGCGCTCGCGGTGAACTCCGTCGGGCTGGCGAACATGACCTTCGTCCAGTACCCGGTCGTCGACGATCCCTCCGACCCGGCGCGCGTCCTGGTCGCGCAAGGTGCCGCGAGCGCCCTGGACTCGGTGTTGCAGCACGATCAGCCCGTGGTGCTCGGGGCCGACAGTCTCGGTCGGTCCGCGGTCCGAGACCCGTCGGCAACGGAGCCGCCGGCAACGGATCCGCCGCCGGCGACGCCGCCGCCGTCAGGGGCAGCAGCACCAGGGGCATCGGCACCGCCCACGTCGGCTCCGCCCACGTCGTCACCGCTCCCCGCCGACGTCTCCGGTCAGAGCGCGGCCACCGTCACCTGTGCGGCGAAGCGCTGACGCGAGTCGGTAGCGTGGTGGCCATGGCCGCATTCACGCCCCCGCCCGCCGACGCCGTCCGGGCACGACTCCTGCTCGCCGGGCGCGACGAGTTCGCGGCCGTCGGGCTCGCGGCGTCCCGGATCGAGCGCATCTCGGCGGCGTCGTCGAGCAACAAGGCGCAGGTCTTCCACTACTTCGGGAGCAAGGAAGGGCTGTTCGACGCGGTCGTCGCGCAATCCGTCGCGGAGACGCTCGAGGACGTGCCGCTCGACACCGACGACCTGCCCGAGTACGCCGGGCGACTGCACGACAGCTACGTCCGTCGACCCTGGGCACTCCGTCTGGCGACCTGGTACCGCCTGGAACGCCAGGACGCCAGCCCCGTCGAGGACGTCGTCTTCGCCAACGAAGCCGTCGTGTCGGCGATCGAGCACGCGCAGCGCGCCGGCGTCGTCCCGCGGAGCTACCGGCCGGCCGTCCTCCTCGCACTCGTCCTCACCACGGCGGCGATGTGGAGCACGACCCCGGCAGGGTTCGAGCCACTCGTCCGAGCGGTCACCCCGGCACGGCGGCGGCAGATCGTCGTCGACGCCGTGGCCGCGCTCATCCGCTGACGCGGAAGCGGACCGTGTCGCCCGGGCGGAGCTGCGATGCACGGCCGACGGACCCCGGCGTGAGGACCGCGACGACCGGGTAGCCGCCGGTCACCGGGTGGTCGGCGAGGAACAGCACGGGGAAGCCCGCCGGTGGGACCTGCAGCGAGCCGGTCTCGACGCCCTCGCTCGGGAGCTCGTGCGTGACCGCCCGGACCAGCGGTTCGGCCGCGGTCGTCCGGACCCCGACACGGTCGCTGTCCTGCGTGACGTGGTGGTCCTGCCCGGTGAGCGTCGTCCGCCACTCGGGCGTGAACCAGTCGTCGCGGGGACCCGGCACGACGTCGAGCACGACGGGCTCCCACGGCCAGGGCCCGAGCGGCGGGGCGACGGCGTCGACGACGGGCCACGCGTCGGCTGCGTCGCCGATGCCGAGCACGTCGCCGACGACGGCGGGTGCCGGACCGAGCTGCGCGAGCGAATCCCACGACCGGCTCCCGAGGACCGGCGCGACCGCGAACCCGCCACGGACCGCGACGTAGGTGCGCAACCCGGTGTCCGGCACGCCGATGTCGAGCGTGTCGCCGGGGGCGAGCGTGACGACCTCGTACGCGGCCGCGCCGCGGAGCGTGTCGTCCGCCCGCGTGACGTGGACCGCGGGAGCTGCCCCGGTGACGGCGGCGACCACGTGTGAATCGGCGCGGAGCGTGACGGAGCCGAGCAGGGCCTCCAGGACGGCCGCGTCCGGACGGTTGCCGACCATGCGGTTGGCCAGTGCTGCGGACCCGCGATCGGCGGCGCCGGCTGCGCCGAGGCCCATGTCGCTGAGGCCGGGGCGGCCGAGGTCCTGGGTCGTGACGCCGAAGCCGACGCGCAGGACGGTGAACGTGCTCACGAGTCGGCCCTCACGAAGCGGACCCGTGTGCCGGCGGGGGCGAGCGCCGCTGGGTCGCGGTCGACCGACCACATCGGGACGTCGGTGCGGCCGATGAGCTGCCAGCCGCCGGGCGAGACCCGCGGGTAGACCGCGCTGAACTCGCCCGCGAGGGCGACGGCCCCGCTCGGGACGGCGGTGCGCGCGGTGTCGCGACGGGGGAGGTCCAACGAGGGCGACGTGCCGGTGAGGTAGCTGAACCCCGGGGCGAAGCCGCAGAACGCGCTCGTCCAGACCTGACCCGTGTGCCACGCGACGAGCTCGTCGCGGGTCAGGCCGGTGACGGCGCAGACGGCCTCGAGGTCGTCGCCGTCGTAGGTGACGGGGATGACGAGCGGGTCGGTGTCATGAGCTCGCTCGCTGTCCGCGGGCACGACGCGTGCGAGGTCGGCGCGGAGTCGTCCGGCGTCCGTCCGAGCTGGATCGAACCGGACGAGGAGCGTCCGCGCCCCGGACACGACCTCGGTCACGCCGGGCAGCACCGCCGCGGTGATCCCCTCGCGGAACGCCACGACCTCGGCCAGGGACCCGAACGTGACGAGCAGGGCGGTGCCGCCAGCTGGCCGAACGTCGGGTGTCACGGCGTCGGGTGTCACGGCGTCGGGTGTCACGGCGCCGGGGCGAACGGCGCGATCGTGATGCCCTGCTCGGTGAGCAGGGCCCGGATCGCGCGGGCCATCGCGACGGCGTCCGGAGAGTCGCCGTGCACGCAGACCGAGTCGGCGCGCACCGGGACGTCCGTGCCGTCGACGGCGGTGGCGATGCCCTCGGTGACCATCCGGAGCACGCGGGCCGCCACGACGTCCGGGACGTGCAGCACCGCGCCTGCTCTGCTCCTCGACACAAGCGACCCGTCGGGTTCGTACGCGCGGTCCGCGAAGGCCTCGGTGACCGTCCGCAGCCCGTGGCGTTCGGCGGCACGGAGGAGTTCGGACCCCGGCAAGGCGAGCACGGCCAGGGACGGGTCGACGTCGGCGACCGCCCGGGTCACCGCGTCGGCCTGGACCGGGTCCGCGCACGCGGAGTTGTACAGCGCGCCGTGCGGCTTCACGTAGGTCACGGTCGTGCCGGCGACCCGTGCGGTGGCCGCCATCGCGCCGAGCTGGTGGACGACGTCGGCGTGGAGTTCGTCCGGCGTGACCTGGACCGGTCGGCGACCGAAGCCCGCGAGGTCGCGGTAGGCCACGTGCGCCCCGACCGCGACCCCGCGCGATGCCGCAGCGCGGGTCGTGGCGAGCATGATCGTCGGATCGCCGGCGTGGAAGCCGCAGGCGATGTTCGCGCTCGAGACGACGTCGAGCATCGCGGTGTCGTCGCCCATCGACCAGGCGCCGAAGCCCTCGCCGAGGTCGCTGTTCAGGTCGATCGTCGTCACGCGCGCTCCCTGTCGCCGAAGTTGTTCAACAATCTAGCGGCGACGCGAAGCGACCGCACTAGTTGACGTGTGTCAACGATGTGAGATGATTGACACTGGTCAACCATTCGGATGCAGCGTGGCATCGAAGTCTCGTCGAGGGAGCCCGATGTCGCACACACCACCACCAGCAGCCGCGCTGGACGAGTCGTCCGCAGCGCCCGCGATGTCGCACCGGCAGGTGCTCGAGGCGCTGTCCGGTCTGCTGCTCGGCATGTTCGTCGCGATCCTCGCGTCCACGGTCGTCAGCACGTCGCTCCCGCGCATCATCGGCGACCTCGGCGGTGGGGAGAGCGCCTACACCTGGGTCGTGACGTCGACGCTGCTCGCGACGACCGTGTCGACCCCGGTCTGGGGCAAGCTCGCCGACCTGTTCAACCGCAAGCTGCTCATCCAGCTCTCGCTCGTGGTCTTCGTCCTCGGCTCCGCGCTCGCCGGCTTCTCGGAGAACCCGGGCACCCTGATCACCTTCCGCGTCGTGCAGGGCCTCGGTGCCGGCGGTCTGACCGCGCTGAGCCAGATCATCCTCGCCGACATCATCAGCCCCCGTGAGCGCGGGCGCTACGGCGGCTACTTCGGCGCCGTCATGGCGGTCGGCACCGTCGGCGGCCCGCTGTTCGGCGGCCTGCTGACGGACAGCCTCGGATGGCGCTGGAACTTCTTCGTCGGCGTCCCGTTCGCGATCGCCGCGATCATCCTGCTCCAGCTCACCCTGAAGCTGCGTGCCCTGCCGAAGCGCAAGGTCTCGATCGACTACCTCGGCATCGCGTTCATCGCGGGCGGTGTCTCGCTGCTGCTGATCTGGGTCACGCTGGCCGGCAAGAACTTCGACTGGGTGTCGCCCACGTCCTTCGTCATGGTGATCGGCGCGGTCGTCCTGCTCGTCGCCACGGTGTTCATCGAGCTGCGCGCCACGGAGCCGGTCATCCCGATGACCCTCTTCCGGAACCGCACGTTCACGATGGCCGTGATCGGCTCGATCGCCGTCGGCATCGCCATGTTCGGCGCGACGGTCTACCTGGCGCAGTACATGCAGCTGGCCCGCGGGGCGACCCCGACGCAGTCCGGCCTGCTCACCATCCCGATGATCGGCGGTCTGCTCATCGCCTCGACCGTCGGCGGCATGCTCGTCACGAAGACGGGCAAGTGGAAGCCGATCATGACGATCGGGTCGATCGCACTCGTGGTCGGTCTCGCGCTGATGGGCACGATCCAGTACGACACCCCGTACGTCGTCGTCGCGGTCTACATGTTCGTCATGGGCGCCGGTGTCGGATCGGTCATGCAGAACCTCGTCCTCGTCGTACAGAACACCACCGAGCCGAAGAACATCGGCGCTGCGTCCGCGGGAGTCGCGTTCTTCCGGTCCCTCGGTGGCGCGCTCGGCGTCTCGGTCCTCGGGACCGTCCTCGGCACCCGGGTCTCGGACCTGATCGGTGACAAGCAGGCGGAGCTCGGCAAGGCGATCGCGGCGCTCGGCGAGAAGGGCGCAGCCGTCGCGAAGGAGCTCGCCTCCGGCAGCATCCCGGCCGTCAGCCAGCTGCCGCACGGCGTCCGCGAGATCATCGAGTCCGCCTACGGCCAGGCGGTCGCGAACATCTTCCTCATCGCCGCGCCGATCGCGATCCTCCTCGTCCTGGCGATCGTCTTCATGCCGAACAAGCCGCTCACCACGAAGACCGTCGCCGAGCGCTCCACCGACCAGGGGCCGCTCGCGGGATCCGCCGAGGACTTCGCCGGCGTCGGGACCGTCACGGGGTCGAACCCGGTGATCGAGACCAGTGGTTCGCAGGACGGTGGCAGGGCACATGGCCGACACTCATGAGGTGACCACGCCCACGACGCCCGGGGTCCCCGACGGGATCGCGACCCGCATCGACACGCTCGAGCGCCAGTTCGCCGCCCTCTACAACGCGTACCGCCAGCAGATGCGACAGCGCTCCGACGACATCGATCCTGCCTTGCAGCCGTCCGGGTACCGGACGCTGGTGGAGCTCGTCGTCGGTGGTCCGACGGGTGCGCGCGACCTCGCCGAGGCCCTCGGGTTCGACAAGAGCGTGCTCAGTCGGCAGCTCCACCAGCTCGAGGAGCTCGGGCTCGTGTCGCGGTCGACCGACCCGACGGATCGGCGGGCGATCATCGTCGCGGCCACCGCGGACGCGATCGAGCGGATGGAACGCACGCGGAGCACGGCTCGGGACGAGTTCCGGGGCGCGCTCTCGCGGTGGTCCGAGCACGACCTCGACGAGCTCGCCCGGTTGCTCCGGCAGCTCTGATCGTCCCGTAGTCTTCGGCGGTGGATGCAGTGCTGCCCTCGGGGACGACCAGACGTCGCGTCGAGCTCCGGATCGTGAAGCCCGCGTTCGCGTGGTTCGCCCGGCCGACCGTGACGATCGACGGCGTCGGGCACCCGGCGCAGTGGGGGACCGGCACGTGGGCGGTCCCCGACGAGGGCACGACGGTCCTCGGTGTCTACCTGTTCAACCGGGCGTGGCGGTTCGGTGCTGCATCGGTGACCGTCGCCGCGTCCGACGGCGTCCTGGAGTACCGCGGCGGGCTGCTCCCCGTCGGGCCCGGCCGTCTCCGCGCCGTCTGACACGTCGCCGACCGGTCGCGGTGCCGGGACGCTGCGGCACCGGCCATCCGCGGCTCCCGGGTCACTGCCCGTCGGCGTGCAGCGCCGCCGTCAGCTTGTCGAGCGCGGCGGCGGCCTGTGCGAGGACCGCTCGCTCGGACGGTGTCAGCACACGCTCGGCGGCCGCCAGGATCCGCGTCGACCGGCGGACGCGCGAGGACGCGATCGCCTCCCGACCGGTGTCGGTCAACGCGACGAGCACGCCCCTGGCGTCGGTCGGGTCCGGGGTCCGTGCCACGAGCCCCTGGTCCTCGAGATCCGCCACCGTCACCCGCATGGTCTGGTGGCGCACCCGTCGCAGCCGTGCGAGCGCCGCGATGCTGTACGCGCCGTCCCGGGCGAGGAACCCGAGCACCTCGAACTGCCCCTCCGGAGTGGTCTCCGTCCGGCGGATCGCGCGCACGCTCTCACCGATCGCCCGTCGGAGTTCGTTCGCGTCGTCGAGCGTGAACGTCTGCTCATCGATGGCCATGGGAAAACTGTACAGGCAGCCTGTACAGTTACGGACATGGAACTCACGAAGTACACCCACGCCACCGTCGTGCTCACCAAGGGCGAGCACACCCTCGTGATCGATCCGGGCGCCTACACGCCGAACTCCGCGGAGCTCGTCGCCGCCACCACCGCGGTGCTCGTCACCCATGACCACCCCGACCACTTCGACGCCGGGGGCCTGGGTGCGGCGCTCGACGCGCAGCCCGACCTGCGCGTCTGGGCTCCGGCGAACGTCGCGGCCGAGCTCGGCGACCGTGACGGTCGCGTCACGACGGTCACCGCGGGCGACGCGTTCGAGGCCGCTGGCTTCGCCGTGCGGGTCGTCGGTGGTGACCACGCGGTCATCCACGCGGACATCCCGCTCATGAGCAACGTCGGCTACGTCGTCGACGGCAACGTCTACCACCCGGGCGACGCGTACTTCGTGCCCGAGGAACCGGTGCAGACGCTCCTCGTCCCGACCTCCGGCCCGTGGGCGAAGCTCGGCGAGCTGGTCGACTTCGTGCGCGCCGTGCACCCCGCCCGTGCCGTGCAGATCCACGACCTCATGCTGAGCGACGCCGGCAAGGGCTCCTTCGCGCAGTTCACGGGACAGCTGACGGGTGTCGAGCTGGTCACCGTCCCGGACGGCGACACGATCACGGTCTGACGCGGGTGCGCGCGGACGGGAGGCTCGGTGCCAGCTCGCACCGAGCCTCCTGTCCGTCTGTCCGTCAGAGCACGCGCTCGAGCAGGCGCAGGGTCCCGGCGATGTCGACGCTGCGGTCCAGCAGCCACTGGACCTGGAGGCCGTCGAACGCGGCGACGATGAGCGACGCGACCTGGTCGAGGTCGGCGTCGGAGTGTCGACCGGAGGCCTGCAGCTCGTCGCGCAACTGCCCGGCGAGGTCCGCGCGGGCGATCTCGAACCGCTCCGCGAAGAAGGCGCGGGAGGTCTCGTTGCCCGGTTCCACCGACGTCGCGAGGAGCGTCGTGTACATCGTCACGAGCCCGGGCACGCTGACGTTGTGGTCGGCTGCCTCGGCCATCCGGTTCAGGACGCCGTCGACACCCTCGAGACGACGGGTCGAATCCGCGTCTCGCTCCCGCAGGACCTCGAGGAGGAGCGCCTCACGCGAGTCGAAGTAGTGCCGCAGCGCCGCGTGCGAGACCCCGATGGCCTCGCCGATCGCCCGGAAGGAGGTGCCGTCGATGCCCTTCGACGCCACGACGTCGAGCGTCCGGTCGAGGATCTCCTGTCGACGCTGCACGCCCTTGGCGTAGGGGCCTCTCGTGCCGGATCCATCGTTGGAACTCACCCTCGAAGGCTACCCCGGACGGCCACGCCGTCTCGGTGACACCTGTTGCCCAAAGCAACTGCGATGAAATCGAGACGCAATACCTCCGCGCGGAGCTTTTCGGTGCTACTGTCCCTCAAAACCTAGCGCGGCTAGGAATCTAGGAGGGCATCTGCCCCTGATGACTCGAGGAGGAGTCATGTCGACACCGACGTCGAAGGAAGAACCGCAGTCCGGTCTCGCCGGTACCGCCAGCCCGCCGGTCACGGCCGCCGCAGGCGCGACGAGCACGGATCCGGCAGCGGCATCCCGTGCGTTCTCCGTCGAGGGCCTCACCCAGTCCGTCAGCACCGTGCGTGTCGGGCGGAAGTACATGTGGGCGCTCAGCCTCGCGCAGTTCGGGCTCTTCGCCGCACTGCTCACCCCGGTGTTCGTCGGCATGACCATCAAGGCGACCGAGCTGAACCCCGCGAGCCCCGAGACCATCGTCGGCTCCGTGCTGCCGTTCGGTGCCCTCGGCGCGCTCTTCGCGAACCCGCTCGTCGGCGCGTTCTCGGACCGGACCCGCACCCGCTGGGGTCGTCGGCGCCCGTGGATGGTCGGCGGCGTCCTGGTCTTCGTCGTCGCGCTCGCCTGGATCGCCTTCGCGCCGAACGTGCCGCAGCTGACGGTGGCCTGGGTCCTGGCGCAGGTCTCCGCGAACGCCGCACTGGCGGCGCTGACCGCGAGCTTCGCCGACAACGTGCCCGAGTTCCAGCGCGGCAAGGCGTCGAGCGTCATCGCCCTGGCGCAGAACCTCGCGATCCTCGCCGGTCTGTACCTCGCCGTCTACCTGGTGGGCAACCTCCCGCTGCTCTTCACCGCACCGGGCATCCTGGCGATCGCCGTGATCCTCGTCTACTCGTTCGTCGCCCGTGACGACCTGCCGACGACCACGATCAAGCCGTTCAGCTGGATCAACCTGATCTCCTCGTTCTGGACCAACCCGATCAAGCACCCCGACTTCGGACTCGCCTGGTGGGGCCGCTTCCTGATCACCTTCGGGACGTTCATGTTCACGACCTACCGACTCCTGTACATGGAGGACCGCATCGGGCTCCCGCAGGCCGAGGCGGTCGGGGTGGTCGCGTTCGGTGTGCTCCTGTACACGGTCGCGCTGCTCGTCAGTGCAGCGGTCTCCGGCTGGGTGTCCGACCGGCTCCGTCGCCGCAAGGTGTTCGTGTGGAGCTCCACCGCGCTCACCGCGGTCGGCCTCGTGATCCTCGCGCACGTCGACAGCGTCGGCGGGTTCTACTTCGCCGAGATCGTGATGGGCTTCGCCTACGGCATCTACGCCGCCATCGACACCGCGCTGGTCGTCGACGTGCTGCCCGACCCGGAGCGCCCCGGCAAGGACCTCGGCGTCATCAACATCGCCAACGCGCTGCCACAGTCGCTCGCCCCGGCGGTCGGCCTGTTCCTCCTCGGCATCGGGGGCGGGCAGAACTACACGCTCATGCTCTGGGGTGCCGGTGTCGCCGTGCTCCTCGGTGCGCTCGTCATCCTCCCGATCAAGTCGGTCCGCTAGCCGGTCCTGGCACCAACGAAAGGACTCCCCATGGCACCCGCCATCTCGCTGCAGCTCTACACGGTGAACGCCGCGCTGGAGCCGGACCTCGACGCCGGGGTCGCACGGCTCGCCGCGATCGGCTTCGACACCGTCGAGGCGTTCGCCTTCGTCGGTCGCTCCGCGGAGCTCAAGTCGGCGTTCGACGCCCACGGCATCACCGCCAAGACCGGCCACGCCTTCCTCGTCCAGCAGGAGATCCCCCTGCCGGACGGCACGACGATGACCGCACCGTCGCACGCCGACACGTTCGCCGCGGCGAAGGAGCTCGGCCTCGAGATCGTCATCGACCCGTTCGTCGGCCCCGACGAGTGGACCACCCGCGAGGGCGTCGAGCGCGTCGCCGCCCGGCTCAACGAAGCCGCCGACGAGGCCGCGACCCACGGCCTCCGCGTCGGCTACCACAACCACGACCACGAGCTCCGGCCGCAGATCGACGGCAAGCCCGCACTGCAGGTGCTCGCCGAACTCCTCGACCCGCGCGTCGTGCTCGAGCTCGACCTGTACTGGGCCTCGGCCGCCGGCGTCGACGTCGTCGCCTTCGTCCAGGAGCTCGGCGACCGCATCGTCGCCGTGCACGTCAAGGACGGCCCGATGCGTCCGGGCATCTCCACCGCCGAGATCCCGCAGGACCAGACCCCGGCCGGACAGGGTGACGTCCGCATCGCCGAGGTCCTCGCCGCTGCGCCAGCCCTCGAGTACGCCGTGATCGAGTTCGACCACTCGGAGCTGGACGTCTTCGAGGCCGTCGAGCAGTCCTACCGGTGGCTCGCCGCGACGCTCGACAAGGAAGCGGTGTCCGCATGACGCGCACGGGCAAGGTCGGCATCGGGTTCATCGGTGCAGGCATGATCAGCGAGCAGTACCTGACGAACCTCACGACGTTCCCGGACGTCGAGGTCGTGCGGATCGGCGACATCGACACCGAGCGCGCCGCGGCGTCGGCAGCGAAGTGGGGCGTCCCCGCGTCTGGTACCGGCGACGAGGTCCTCGCCGACCCCGACGTCGAGATCGTCATCAACCTGACGCTCCCCGCCACCCACGTCGAGGTCTCGACCGCGGCACTCCGCGCGGGCAAGCACGTCTGGAGCGAGAAGCCGATCGGGGTCGACCGCGAGTCCGCCGCGGGGCTCGTCGCCCTGGCGGACGAACTCGGGCTGCAGCTCGGCATCGCGCCGGACACCGTGCTCGGCCCGGGTTGGCAGACCGCCAAGCGCGCGATCGAGTCCGGTGCGATCGGCACCCCGCTGACCGCCGTGACGAGCATGCAGTGGCAGGGACCGGACGTGTTCCACCCGAACGCGTCGTTCCTCTACGCCAAGGGCGCCGGTCCGCTGTTCGACATCGGCCCGTACTACTTCACGGCGCTCGTGCACCTGCTCGGCCCGGTGGCGTCCGTCGTCGCGACCGGTTCGAGGTCACGGGAGACCCGGGACCTGGTGGTCGGGCCGAACGCCGGGCAGTCCTTCCCGGTCGAGGTCCCGACGCACGTGTCCGTGTTGACGGCCTTCGAGCAGGGCGGTCAGGCGCAGTCGCTGCTGTCCTTCGACACCCCGCTGTTCCGGCACGGCGTGTTCGAGGTGAACGGCACCGAGGGCACGATCGTGCTGCCCGACCCGAACACGTTCGGGGGCGGGCACCCGATCCGCATCGCGCGGCCGTTGACGAAGGACGCGACGTTCCCGTTCGAGCAGTCCTTCGAGACGGTCCTCGACGAGGAGCCGACGGTCGGTCGTGGTCTCGGCGTGCTCGACATGGCGCGGGCGATCCGCGGCGGTGGCTCGCACATCGCCACCGGCGAGGTCGGGTACCACGTGCTCGACACGATGGTGGCGGTGGAGGAGTCGATCGCCGCGCGGTCGTTCGTCGAGGTCGAGTCGACGGTGGAGCCGATCGCCTCGCTCCCCGAGGGCTTCGATCCGCTCGCGGCGACGCTGGAGACCGTGGCGGTCTGACCGGACTACCGGGGCCCGCCCACGGCGGTGACCCCGGTGGTCCGTCGGCCGCGTCGCCAGACGGCGGCGGTCAGCGGTGTGCCGATCCGGTAGGGGATGTGTGCGGCCGTCGGCGCGTCGACCACCTGCAGGTCGGCCGGCCCGCCGACGCGGATGCTGCCGACGGCATCGGCTCCGGTGTCGAAGCGGAGCGCTGCCGCGCCACCGAGGGTCGCCGCACCGAGCGCCTCCTCGAGCGTGAGCCGCTGCTGGAGCACCGCGGTGGCGACCTGGAACTGCATCGACGACGTGAAGGACGTGCCCGGGTTGCAGTTCGACGCGAGCGCGATCCGGGCTCCGGCGTCGACCAGTGCTCGGGCCGGCGCGAACGGCGCCCTGGTCGACAGGTCGCACGCCGGCAGCAGGGTGGCGATCGTGTCGGACCCCGCGAGCGCGTCGACGTCCGTCGCCGACAGGTGGTTGCAGTGGTCGACGCTCGCTGCGCCGAGCTCGACGGCGAGCGCGACGCCGCCGGTCTCGCCGAGCTGGTTGCCGTGCACCCGGAGTCCGAGCCCCGCTGCGCGGCCGGCGAGGAGCACCGCACGCGCCTCGTCGGGGGAGAACGCTCCCGATTCGCAGAAGACGTCGATGAACCCCACGTGCGGGCGGACGGCGTCGAGCATCGGGCCCGTGACGAGGTCGAGGTACGTCCGCCGATCGACTCCCGGTGGTACCACGTGGGCGCCGAGGAAGGTCACGACGTCCGCGACCTGCGCGGCGATCCTGGCGAGCCGGAGCTCGGTGTCGACGTCCAGGCCGTAGCCGGTCTTGGCCTCGATCGTCGTCGTGCCCTGTGCGACGGCCTCGTCGACGAGGGCCGCGGCGCTCCGGCCGAGCTCGTCGCCGGTCGCGTTCCGGGTCGCCGCGACCGTGGTCATGATCCCGCCCGCCTCGTACGGGCGCCCGGCCATCCGGTCCACGAACTCGGTCGCGCGGTCGCCGGCGAAGACGAGGTGCGTGTGCGAGTCGACCCAGCCGGGCAGGCAGGCGCGGCCACCGACGCTCGTGCGGTGGTCGGCGGGAGGAGCGCCGGCTGCCGGGCCGATCCACGCGATGCGGCCGTCCTCGACGACGACGGCGTGGTCGCGGCGGACGACGGACGCGGCGGCTGCGTCGGACGTGCCGGGGCCGTCGGCGTCCGCCGGGTCCATCGTGCGGAGTTCGCCGATGTCCGTGATGAGTTCGCTCGTCATACGCGCGGTCCCTTCGTCGGGTCGATCGGGTCGGTCGGTTCGGCAGGGTCGGCAGCGTTGGTCGGGTCGGTCGAGTCGATCACGTCGATCGCGTCGTGGAGCAGCGCCGCGGGGGAGCGGCCGTCGACGAGCACGCCGCGGTCGGCGACGACCCGGCCACCCACGACCACCCGGAGCACGTCGGACGCCGTCGCCGCGAGCAGGAGCTGCTCCGTCCGGGCGCCGACGGTGCGGACGGTCGCGGGGTCGATCTCGACGAGGTCGCACACGGCGCCGACGCGGATGCCCCCGGTGACGCCCAGGGACCGGTAGCCGGCGGTGGACCGCACGGCGTCGAGCTCCCGCGGGGAGAAGACCCCGCGCTGCCGGGCGTGGAGGCGTTCGCCCGCCTCGAGCCCGCGGACCTCGAGGAACGGGTCGACGACGGCGTTCTGGTCGGACCCGAGCGCGATGGTCGCACCGGCGTCGGCGAGCCGCCTGGCTGGGCCGACGCCGTCGCCGAGGTCCGCCTCGGTCGTGGGGCAGAGCACCGCGGATACGCCGGCGTTCCCCAGCAGGACGATCTCGTCGTCGGTCAGGTGCGTGGCGTGCACGACGCTCAGCCGAGGACCGAGCGCCCCGGCGTCCGCGAGCACCCGCGTCGGGCGGACGCCGTAGGCGGCGACGCTCTGCTCGTTCTCGGCGGGCTGCTCGGACAGGTGCACGTGGAGCGGGACGTCCTCGGGGAGCCCGCTCGCGATCACCGCGACGTCGGAGGGTGCGACGGCGCGGACGGAGTGCACCGCGGCGCCGACCGTCACGAGCGGGTCGTCGCCGACCGCGGCTCGGAGGCCGTGCCAGCGGTCGAGCCATGCCGCCGCCGACCCGTCACCGAACCGGCGTTGCTCCCCCGCGAGGGGCAGCCCCGGCGCTCCGGTGAGGTAGCAGGTGTCGAGCAGGGTCAGGCGGATGCCGACCTCGCGCGCGGCGTCGGCGAGGGCCAGCCCGACGGCGTTCTCGTCGTCGTACCGGGACCCGTCGGGGCGGTGGTGCACGTAGTGGAACTCCCCGACGGCGGTCCAGCCGGCGGCGACCATCTCCGCGAAGACGCCGACCGCGAGCTGACGGTACGTGTCCGGGTCGAGGGCTGCGGCGGTTCGGTACATCGCGGTGCGCCACTGCCAGAAGTCGCCGCCGTCCGCGTGGGTCCGGCCGCGGAGCACCCGGTGGAACGCGTGCGAGTGGGCGTTGCCGGAGCCGGCGAGGACGGTGCCGAGCCGCAGGTCCCCGACGCGGGGCGAGACGCCGACCGCCACTGCGGTGATGCGACCAGCCCCGTCGACGTTGAGGCGGACGTCGGACCGTGCGACGCCGTCGACGACCGCGGTCCCGCAGTGGACCGCGGCCGCACCGGCGGTGCTGCCGGTCACGTCGACGCCCGCATCACGGTCGTGAGCGCCTCGACCCCGGCGGCGCAGTCGTCGGCGTCCGACCACTCCTCCGGCGCGTGCGAGACGCCGGTGGGGTTCCGGACGAAGAGCATCGCGGACGGGACGTGCGCGGAGAGGACCCCGGCATCGTGGCCGGCGCCCGTGGGGAGCACGGGGACGTCCCCCGCGAGCACGCGGTCGATCGCCGCCCGCGGTCCCTCCGGGAAGTCGACGCGGCTCGACCAGGACTCCTCGGTCACCTCGAGTGTGCAGCCGTTCGCGGTGGCGGCGTCCTCGGCCGCGGCGACGATCGCCTCGACGACGGCGCGGGTCACGGTGTCCTCGCCGGCTCGGGCATCGAGCCAGAACTCGGCGGTCGACGCGATCACGTTCGTCCCGCCGGGGACCGTTCGGAGTCGTCCGACCGTCGCTCGGGCGTCCGCCGCGGCACGGGCGATCCCGGGCACGCCGGCGATGGCTGCTGCGGCCGCGACGACCGGGTCGCGCCGGTCGCTCATGAGCGTCGCGCCCGCGTGGTTGCCCTGCCCGGAGAACCGGAAGCGCCAGCGGCCGTGCCCGAGGATGCTCGACGCGAGCGCGACGGGCGACCCGAGGTCGACGAGTCCGCGTCCCTGCTCGACGTGCAGCTCGACGAACGTGCCGATGCCGGCCAGACGATCCGGATCCGGACCGACGGCGGACGGGTCGATGCCGGCGGAGGCGAGCACTGCCTCCAGGCTGGTGCCGTCCGCATCGGTCAACGCGAGCGCGCGTTCCGGGCTGATGGCACCGCTCAGCAGGCGCGACCCGAGGCAGGCGACACCGAAGCGTGCGCCCTCCTCCTCGGCGAAGACGGCGATCGCCGTCGGTCGCGACGGGCGGTGCCCCTCCTGCTGCAGACGCGCGACGGCGTCGAGCGCCGAGACGACGCCGAGCGGGCCGTCGAAGGCGCCGCCGCCGGGGACCGAGTCGAGGTGCGAGCCCGTGACGAACGCATCGGGCCCAGGTACGCCCCACCACGCCCAGGTGTTGCCGTTCCGGTCGTGCTCGACGTCGAGGCCGAGGCGCTCCGCCCGCTCGACGAACCAGTCGCGGAGGTCGCGCTCGGCGTCGTCGAGCAGGTGCCGGGAGTACCCGCCGCGGACGGTGTCCCGCCCGACCTCGGCGATCTCGGCCAACCCCGGGAGGACCGTCGCGCCCGAGTCGGTCACGCTCAGACCTCCCACATGGGGACGCGGAGGCCACGTTCGCGGGCGACCTCCTCGGCACGCTCGTAGCCGGCGTCGACGTGGCGCATCACACCGGTGCCCGGGTCGTTCACCAGCACGCGGGCGATCTTCTCCGCGGCGAGGTCGGTGCCGTCCGCGACGATCACCTGCCCGGCGTGGATGGACCGGCCGATGCCGACGCCGCCGCCGTGGTGGATGGACACCCAGGTCGCGCCGGACGCGGTGTTGAGCAGGGCGTTCAGGAGCGGCCAGTCGGCGATCGCGTCCGAGCCGTCCCGCATCGACTCGGTCTCGCGGTAGGGGGACGCGACCGATCCGGAGTCGAGGTGGTCGCGGCCGATGACGATCGGTGCGGAGATCGTGCCGTTCGCGACGAGCTCGTTGAACTTCAGGCCGGCGAGGTGCCGCTCCTGGTAGCCGAGCCAGCAGATGCGTGCGGGGAGCCCCTCGAACTGCACCTTCTCGGACGCCGAGGTGATCCAGCGACGGAGCTTCTCGTCCTCGGGGAAGAGCTCGAGGATCGCCTGGTCGGTCGCCGCGATGTCGGCGGGGTCGCCGGACAGGGCCGCCCAGCGGAACGGGCCCTTGCCCTCTGCGAAGAGCGGGCGGATGTAGGCGGGCACGAAGCCGGGGAACGCGAACGCGCGGTCGTAGCCGGCGAGCTCGGCCTCGCGCCGGATGGAGTTGCCGTAGTCGAAGACCTCGGCGCCTGCGTCCATGAACCCGACCATCGCCTCGACCTGCTTCGCCATGGACCGGCGCGAGTCGTCGATGAACGTGTCGCGGTCCTGCTCGGCGCGGTCGTGCCACGTCGGGACGTCGTAGCCCTCCGGCAGGTAGCTCAGCGGGTCGTGCGCGCTGGTCTGGTCGGTGACGACGTCGATCGCGACGCCGCGCCGGAGGAGCTCGGGGAAGACCGTGGCCGCGTTGCCGACGAGCCCGACCGAGAGCGCCCGCCGCTCCGCCTTCGCGCGGGTGACCCGCTCGATCGCGTCGTCGACGTCGTCCGTCATCTCGTCGAGGTACCGGTGCTCGACGCGGCGCTGCAGGCGGCTCGCGTCCACGTCGACGACCAGGGCGACGCCGCCGTTGAGCGTCACCGCGAGCGGCTGTGCGCCGCCCATGCCGCCGCAGCCGCCGGTGAGCGTGATCGTGCCGGCGAGGGTGCCCCCGAACCGCTTGTCGGCGACGGCGGCGAAGGTCTCGTAGGTGCCCTGCAGGATGCCCTGCGTGCCGATGTAGATCCACGATCCCGCGGTCATCTGCCCGTACATCGTCAGGCCCTCCGCCTCGAGCTTGCGGAACTCGGGCCACGTCGCCCAGTCGCCGACGAGGTTCGAGTTCGCGATGAGCACCCGCGGCGCCCACTCGTGCGTGCGGAAGATGCCGACGGGCTTGCCGGACTGCACCAGGAGCGTCTCGTCGGACTCCAGGTCGCGGAGTGCGTGCACGATCGCGTCGAACGCCTCCCAGCTGCGGGCGGCGCGGCCGGTGCCGCCGTAGACGACGAGGGCGTCCGGGCGTTCCGCGACCTCGGGGTCGAGGTTGTTCATCAGCATCCGCAGCGGTGCCTCGGTCTGCCAGCTCTTCGCGCTGAGCTCCGTGCCGCGGGCCGCACGGACGGGGCGGGCGCCGACCGTGCTCGGGGTGGGCTGTCCGGTGGGGGTCATGGTGCTCCTTCTCGGGCTGTGCGTCGTCGCGTGGGGGCCGGGGGCCGGCGGAGGTGCCTGGCGGCCGGGGCGTGTGCCGGCCGGTCCACGGCTGCCACGACCATCCGACACGAACGCCGCGCTCCGCAGGGCGCTCCACGACAGGTAGTGTCCGGGATACCGGACACGAAACACGGCGGCGACAGGAGGACCGTGCCCAAGGCCCCTGCGGCGGACTCGACGCTGCGCATCCTGACCGTGCTCGGCGCACAGCGTGGTCCGATGGCGGCGACCGTCATCGCGACGCGGCTCGGACTCCCGCGTTCCACCGTGTACCAACTGCTGGCCACGCTGGTCGACCACGGGTTCGTGATCCACCTCCCCGAGAGTCGGCGGTACGCGCTCGGCCTCGCGTCGTTCGAGCTCGGGTCCGGGTTCACGCGCCAGCAGCCGCTCTCGTTGCTCGGCGCACCGCTGCTCGCGACCCTGGTGGACCGGACCGGGGAGAGCGCCCACCTGGCGGTCATGCACGGCGCCGAGGTCGTGTACGTCGTCGAGGAGCGCGCGCGGCACCGGCCGACGCTCATCACCGAGGTCGGGGTCCGGCTGCCGGCGCACCTCACCGCGAGCGGGAAGGCGATGCTCGCCGCGCTGCCACCGGCACAGCTCCGTGCGCTGTACCCGTCCGACTCGGCGTTCGTGTCGCGGACCGGCACGGGGCCGTCCGACGGTCGCGCGCTCCGGGCCGAGCTGGCGTTGATCCGGGAGGCAGGGGTCGCCACCGAGGTCGGCGCCGTCACGCAGGGACTCGCCTCGGTCGGCGTGGCCGTGCTCGACGGGAGCGGGTGGCCGGTTGCGAGCGTGGCGTGCACGTACCGGTCCGACGACGACGGCACGCCCCCGGACGGTCTGGTGCAGGAGGTGGCGCGCGTCGCGGGGGAGCTGTCGCGGCGGATCGGCGGATCGGACGGTCCGGCACAGAAGTGAGCGATCCGATTTCATCCACCCGAAACGACAACTGCTACTCAGTGGCAGCACGTTTGCATAGGGTGGCAGCATGGAGCAGGAACCCACCGGCGGGCCCGGCATGCGGACGATCGACCGAGCGCTCCGCCTGCTCGGGCTGGTGTGTGACGCGGACGGACTCACCCTCACCGAGGTCGCACGGCGCGCCGACCTGTCCGCGAGCACGGCGCTCCGACTGCTCCGGGCGCTCGAGTCGCACGAGTTCGTCCGCCGCGACGAGGACGGGCTGTTCACCGCCGGCCCGCACCTCGTGCAGCTCGGCGCCGCAGCACTCTCGAACACGGCCCTGGTCGTCCAGGCCCGCGATGCGATGCGACGTGTCGCGGACGGCACGACCGAGTCCTGCTACCTCAGCGTCTTCGGGACGGGGAACACCGCGGTGCACCTCGCGATCGCGGAGGGCACGCAGTCCATCCGACACGTCGGGTGGGTCGGGCGCGCCATCCCCGTGGAGGACACGGCGGTCGGCAGGGTCCTGCTCGGCGACGTCGGGCCCGACGGGTTCGTCGTGGTCGTCGAGGGCGCCGAGAAGGACGTCACCGCGGTCTCCGTGCCGATCTCCGCCGGCAGCCGGGTCGTCGCCGCGATGTCCTGCCTGGTCCCGAGCTACCGCCTGACCACCGCCGACGACGTCGCCCGGATCGGCGGCTGGCTCGTCCGCGAAGCAGCGTCGGTGTACGAACCCGCCCGCTGACACCCTCCGTCCCGCAGGAAAGAACGACGCCCGATGCAGCCCACCGATGTGCACCTCGACGACGCGCAACTGTCGATCGAGCAGGTCGTCGCCGTCGCCAGGCACGGCGCCGCGGTCTCGTTCTCGGCCGCGTACGAAGCCCGGGTCGACGCCGCGGCGGCACTCGTGACGAAGTTCGTCGCCGACCGGCGCGTGGTCTACGGCGTCACGACGGGGTTCGGCGACAACTACACCGAGACGATCTCCCCGGAGGACACCCGGCGGCTCCAGGAGAACATCATCGTGTCCCACGCCGTGTCCGTCGGCGCGCCGATCCCCGACGAACAGGTCAGGGCGATCCTCGTCACGATGCTCGGCCACCTCGGCCGCGGGTACTCCGGCACCCGCCTGCAGACCCTCGAACTCGTCCGCGAGCTGCTGAACCGCGGCGTCACGCCGGTCGTGCCCGGTTCGGGTTCCCTCGGCTACCTCGCGCTCGAGGCGCACATCGCCCTCGTCCTGATCGGTCGCGGGCGCGCCCGGTTCGGCGGCGCGGTGCTCCCGGGGGCGGACGCGCTGCACGCCGCGGGACTGTCGCCCATCCGGCTCGAGGCCAAGGAGGGGCTGACGCTCCTCAACGGCATCATGAGCGTCACCGGCATCGCCGCCCTCGCCGTGCACGACGCCACGAGCGCACTGCGGCACGCGGACGTGATCGGCGCGCTGTCGTTCGAGGCGCTCCGCGGCACGACCAGGGCCCTCGACCCGCGCCTGCACGCACTCCGCCGCGCCCCCGAGCAGCAGCGGTCGGCCAGCACCATCGCGCGGCTGCTCGACGGCAGCTCCCTCGCCGAGCGGCACCGGGACCACCGCGTGCAGGACCCCTACCTGATCCGCGCGATGCCCCAGCTGCACGGGTCCGTCGCACGGGCCTTCGGCGACGCTGCGACGATCGTCGACGAAGCCCTGGGCTCCCTCGGCGACAACCCGGTGCTGTTCGGCGACGGCAGCGGTGACGGTGACGCGGTGATGGGCGGGAACTTCGACGCGACGTCGATCGGCCTCGCGATGGACTCGCTCAAGGCCGCAGCCGCGGTCCTCGCCCACCACAGCGAACGCCGGGTCGACCGCATGGTGAACAGCACGGTCAGCGAACTGCCGCCGTTCCTGGCCGGGAACCCGGGGCTCGACAACGGCCTGATGATCCCGCAGTACACCGCCGCCGCCCTCGTGATGGAGATCCGCGGCGAGGCGTCCCCGGCGACGATCGACTCGATCCCCACGTCGGCCGGGCAGGAGGACCCGATCAGCAACGCGTACCTCGCCACCCAGCAAGCGACCCGTACTGTGGACCGCCTCCGGTACGTGCTCGCGATCGAGCTGCTCACCGCCGCACAGGCCACCGACCTGCTCGACTCGATCGACGCGAGCTCCCCGGCGCTCGCCGCCGTCCGGACCCGCGTCCGCCGTGACGTCCCCTTCGCCGAACACGACCGTGCGTTCGGCGAGGACATCGAGACCCTCTACGCCCTGGTCTGCTCGGACGAGCTCATCGAGATCACGGGAACACCGACCATCGGAGCACCATGACATCGTCCTCGACCGGCACCCCCGCGGTGCACCAGGACCGTCCCGAGAAGCTCAGCCGCTTCCACCTCCGCATCACCGCGCTCACCTTCGGTGCGAACTTCTCGGACGGCTACGCCCTCGGCAGCATCGGGATCGCACTGACCCTCATCGGCCCAGGCATGCACGTCGACGCCCTGTGGTCGGGCCTCATCGCCAGCTCGGTGCTCATCGGCATCTTCGTCGGCAGCATCACGTGCGGGTGGCTCGGCGACCTGTTCGGCCGCCGACTCATCTACATGCTCGACTTCGTGCTCATCGTCGTCGCGTCGGCAGCGCAGTTCTTCGTGCACGAACCCGTGTCGCTGTTCGTGCTGCGCCTGCTCATCGGCTTCGGCGTCGGCGCGGACTACGCGCTCGGGCCGACCCTCGTCGCCGAGTTCGTCCCGGCACGCTTCCGCGGCGGCCTGCTCGCCTCGCTCACCGTCGCGTGGACCGTCGGGTACACGGCGGCGTACTTCATCGGCACCTGGATCAGCACGATCCCGTCCGACCTCGGCTGGCGCTTCCTGCTCGCGAGCGGCGCGATCCCGGCCATCGTCGTGCTCATCCTGCGGGTCGGCACGCCGGAGTCACCGCGGTGGTTGATCACGAAGGGCCGCATCGAGGAAGCCCGCGCGATCGTCGCGGAGTACCTGCCGGGACAACTCGACGTCGACGCGGTGGCGGCGACGCACTCGACCGCGCGCCCCGGTCGCTACCGGGACCTCTTCACCGGTCGGAACCTGCGGCGGACCGTCTTCGGCACCGTGTTCTACAACGCGCAGGTCATCCCGTACTTCGCGATCTACACGTTCCTGCCCGTCATCCTGCTGAGCCTCGGGATGGACGCCGACGGGTTCGCGTCAGGACTGCTGCTCAACGTGTTCCTGCTGCTGGGCGGGATCGCGGGACTCTGGGCGGTCGCCAGGATCGGTCGTCGTCCGCTCGTGATCTGGACGTTCGGCATCATGGCCGTCGCGCTCGCCGTGGTCGCACTCGGCAGCCACGCACCGGTCTGGGCGGTGCTCCCGCCGTTCCTGGTCTTCACGTTCGTGATGTCGGGCAGTTCGAACCTCGACCAGGTCTACCCGCCTGAGCTCTTCCCGACGAACGTCCGCGCGGCCGGCGTCGGCCTCCTCAACGGGGTGAGCCGCATCGGGTCGGCCATCGGCACCTTCCTGCTGCCGATCACGCTCGCCGGGTGGGGCATCAGCGCGACGCTGCTCGCCCTCGCCGCCGTGCTCGTCGTCGGCATGGTCGTGTCGATCCTGCTCGCGCCGGAGACCTCGCACACGTCGCTCGACGACGACGGACTCGCGTGACGGTCGTCCGCTTCGCCGAGACCGGGTCGACCCGGTGGGCGAACGGACTCGGGGAGACCGTGGAGCTCTGGCGGACGCCGTCAGCGGGGGACTTCGACGTGCGGCTCAGCATCGCGACGGTGGGTTCGTCGGCGCCGTTCTCCCCGTTGCCCGGCGTGGACCGGATGCTCGTGGCCCTCGGTGAGCACGGGCTCGTGCTCGACGTGGACGGCGTCCGCACGGTGCTCGGGCAGTACGACGGCATCGCCTTCGCGGGGGAGTCGGCGGTCGCAGCCGTCGGGGTGACCGAGGCCGCGTACGACCTCAACCTCATGGTCCGCCGTGGGGTGGGCCGACCCGACCTGTGCGTCGCGACCGTCGCCGGGTCGTTCTCGCCGGGCGCCGACGCGCTCGCCGTGGTCCTGCTCGACGGCGACGTCCGGTGCGACGGGCGACCGCTCGCGTTCGGGGACACGTGCATCGGCCAGGGAACGCTGACGGGCTCCGGCCGGGTTGCGGTGGCCCGCACGTCCTGAGCGGGCGCTACCGCATGTCGGTGTGTGGACGTATCCTGATCGTGGAAGCAACGGCGGTTCCCATCCCTGCATGCCGACCCGAAGCCCCTTCTGTGACCGAACACATCATCGAGTACGTCGCCCGCGACCGAACGGGCATCACCGCCGTCGTCACCACGACGAGCGTCATCGACGTGGACACGGTGATCCGCAACATCCACTCCGGGCACTCCGGGTACGTCGTCCGAGCGGGCGAGTGGCACCGGGCACGGGTCCGCAGCCTGTCGATGATCGGCGGCTCGTACCTCTTCGCCAACTGGGACGGCTCCAAGCGCAACAACCTGCACGACGTCGCCTTCCAGGCACCGCAGCGCGTCGCCCGTCCGGCGAAGCCGTCCGGTGGCCTCCGCGCGGTCGCGCGCTTCTTCTTCCGCCGCACCGCGCGCTGATCGCGACCTCCTGACGGACAGGAGGCACAGTGCCAGCCGGCACCGGGCCTCCCGTCCGTCTGTGCCAGGCCGCGGACGGCGTTGCGCCCCGCTGCGGACACCGCGCCCGCGCGCGACGGGGCGCGATGTCCGCACGGGGGCGCGACCCGAGCCGGCTCCTCGAAGGAACCGCGGATTTGTCGGTACTCGGTGTTGCTATGTACCGGTAGTCAGTGTTACTTTGTACCGGTAGTCATCAATACTGAGTAGCAGGAGGGGTCATGGGCAAGCAGGACACCGAGATGCTCAAGGGCGTCCTCGAGGGCATCGTCCTCGCCGTCGTCGCATCCACACCATCGCACGGAGCCGACATCACCGCATGGTTGCGGGACCAGGGCTTCAGCGACATCGCCGAGGGCACCGTCTACGCACTCCTCGTCCGCGTCGAACAGCGCGGCCTGGTCGACGTCGAGAAGGTGCCGTCGGAGAAGGGCCCGCCACGGAAGGTGTACTCCATCACCGACCAGGGGCGGGACCGTCTCACCGAGTTCTGGAGGACTTGGAGCTTCCTCGCAGAACGACTCGACCAGCTCCGCACACAGACCACGCAGGGGAACTGACATGTCCATCATCACCAAGCTCATCGGCGACAAGCGGGAGTGGCGCGAGTACAAGGCTTGCGTCAAGGCGCTCCCGGCCGGCTACGGCACCGCGGTCGAGGGCATCGAGCGCTACCTCATGGTCACCGGCCCGAGCGACGCCGAGCGTCTCATGCGCATGCTCGACGACCTCGCGGACCTCTTCGAGCGCGCAGCCGCGGACGGTACCCCCGTCGCGAGCGTCGTCGGGGACGACGCGATCGAGTTCGCTGAGGAGTTCAAGCGCAACTACGGCCTCGGCGCCTGGCTCAGCAAGGAGCAGCAGCGGCTGCAGGACGCCATCGCCCAGGCGACCGAGGAACAGGCGGCGGAGTCATGACCGCCCGGGACACCGCCGCCCGGGACACCGCCGCCCGGGACACCGCCGTCCGGGACACCGCCGTCGCGGCGATCGCTGTCCGGGGGCTCGACAAGTCCTTCGGCACCCTCCACGTCCTCCGTGGCCTCGACCTCGAGGTACAGCGGGGCAGCATCACCGCCCTGCTCGGCTCGAACGGCGCCGGAAAGACCACGGTGGTGCGGATCCTCGCCACCCTGACCAAGCCGGACGGCGGCACCGCGAGCGTGCAGGGGCACGACGTCGTGACCCGTGCCTCGGACGTCCGTCAGGCGATCAGCCTCACGGGGCAGTTCACCGCGGTGGACGACGTCCTGACCGGCCGCGAGAACCTCGCCCTGATGGCGCGGCTCCGGCACCTGGCCGATCCCGGCGGGGTCGCGGACCGCCTGCTCGCCCGGTTCGACCTCGTCGACGCCGGGGCCCGGCGTGCGGGCACGTACTCCGGCGGGATGCGGCGTCGACTCGACATCGCGATGAGCCTGATCGGGGACCCCGCCGTCGTGTTCCTCGACGAGCCGACCACCGGCCTCGACCCCCAGGCCCGCATCGAGGTCTGGACGGCGGTCCGCGAGCTCGCCGCCGCCGGCACGACGGTGCTCCTCACCACGCAGTACCTCGACGAGGCCGAACAGCTCGCCGACCACATCGCGGTCCTGCACGAGGGTCGGATCATCGCCGACGGCACCCTCGCCGACCTGAAGCGACTGCTCCCACCGACGCGCGTGGAGTACGTCGAGCAGCAGCCCACCCTCGAAGAGGTCTTCCTGGCGATCACGACCGGGACGAGCACCAGGAGCGCAGCATGAGCACGCACGTCATCGCCGACACCACCGCCCTGACCGGCAGGTCGCTGCGCCACGTGCTGCGGAGCCCGGACACGATCATCACGACCGCAGTGATGCCGATCGCGTTCCTGCTGTTGTTCACGTACGTGTTCGGCGGCGCGATCGACACCGGCACGGGGTCGTACGTCGACTACCTGCTGCCGGGGATCCTCCTGATCACGGTGGCATCGGGCATCGCGTACACGTCCTACCGCCTGTTCCTCGACATGCAGAAGGGCATCGTCGAGCGGTTCCAGTCCATGCCGATCGCCCGGTCGAGTGCGCTCTGGGGGCACGTCCTGACGTCGTTGGTCGCGAACACGGTCTCGCTCGTCGTGGTCGTCGGTGTCGCGTTCGCCATGGGGTTCCGCACCGGTGCGGGTGTCGGAGCGTGGCTCGCGGTCGCCGGGATCCTGCTGCTCTTCACGCTGGCGCTGACCTGGGTCGCGGTGATCGCGGGGCTGTCCGCCAAGACGGTCGACGGCGCGAGCGCCTTCAGCTACCCGTTGATCTTCCTGCCGTTCATCAGCTCGGCGTTCGTCCCGACGGACACCATGCCGGGGCCGGTCCGCTGGTTCGCCGAGCACCAGCCCGTGACGTCGATCGTCGACACGATCCGCGCCCTCTTCGCGCAGCAGGCGGTCGGATCCGACATCTGGGTGGCGCTCGCCTGGCTCGTCGGGATCCTCGTGGTCGCGACGGTCGTCGCGACCCTGCAGTACCGACGCAAGGTCGGCTGAGCGCGGGCCACCCACCGGACGGGAGGCTCGGTGCCAGCTGGCACCGAGCCTCCCGTCCGTCACCGGTCCGGTGCTACTCGGCGACCTCGTCGAGGTCGGTGATCCCGGCCGCCCGGGCTGCTGCCCGGCGGGCGCGCATCGACGGCGCGGCCAGTGCGGCGAGCACCGCGAGGACCGCCACACCGGTGCACGCCCAGAACCCGATCGTGAACGCGTCGTCGGTCGGCAGCCCCTGGGGCGTGCTGTGCGAGGTGATCAGGGCGGCGATGACGGCGGTACCGACGCTCGAGCCGATCGTGCGGACGACGGTGTTGGCGCTGATCGCCTCGCCGGTCTGGTTCGCCGGGACGCTCTCGATGATCGCGTTCGAGCACGCCGCGAGCGCCAAGCCGATGCCGATGCCGGTGAGGACGCCCGAGACGACGACCTGCCAGAGCTCGCCGTGCGCGATCGCGGGCAGCAGGAACGCGGCGACGATGGCGATCCCGCCGAGGAGCATCGGCGGCTTCGGGCCCACCTTCCGCACGAGCACGCCGGCGATCGGCCCGGCGACGACCATCATGACGACGGTCGGCAGCAGGAAGAGCCCGGCCTCGGTGACGTCCTTGCCGAAGCCGTACCCGACGGCCGTCGGGAGCTGGAGCAGCGTCGGGACGAGGACGAACGTGCCGAACATCGCGAAGCCGAACACCAGCGCGACGACGTGCGCGGTCCAGACGCCACGGACGGCGAAGAGCCGCACGTCGATGAGGGGTTCGGCGACCCGGAGCTCGACCAGCACGAACGCGACGAGTGCCACGGCGCCGAGGACCAACAGCCCGATGGTCTTGCCGTCGCCCCAGCCCCAGGTCTCGCCCTCGCTGATCGCCATCAGGATCGACACGAGCGAGACGGCGAGCACGAGGGTGCCGACCATGTCGAGTCGACCGGGCTTGCGGACCGGGGACTCCGGCATGCCGAAGATCGCTCCGAGCAGCGCGATGACCACGAGCACGGCGGGCAGCCAGAACAGCCAGTGCCACGACAGGTGCTCGACGATCGGGCCTGCGGCGACGATGCCGACCCCCGCGCCGATGCCGAAGATCGCCGAGAGCAGGCCGATCGTCACGCTGACCTTCTCCTTCGGGAGCTCGTCACGGACGATGCCGATGGAGAGCGGCATCACGGCGCCAGCGGCACCTTGCAGGGCACGCCCGACGATGAGCGTCCCGAGGTTCGGTGCGAGGGCTGCGGTGCCCGCGCCGACCAGGAGGATCGTGAGGACCACGATGAGCACCTTGCGCTTGCCGATCATGTCGCCGAGACGACCGAGGATCGGCGTGAGCACCGACGCCGACAGCAGGTAGGCGGTGAGCACCCAGCTCGCGGCGCTCGTCGAGACGCCGAGGTCCTGGCCGATGGTCGACAGGGCGGGTGCGACCAGCGACTGCAGGACGGCGAAGGACAGGCCGCCGAGGGACAGGTAGACGATGATCGCCGTGCTGTTCGGTCGGCGTCCGTCGGTGGTCGGGTGCGATCCGGTCCGCGGGCTCTGCAGTGTCTCGGTCATCGTGCTCCGTGCTCGTCGTGTAAACAGTTGTTGACTCGACGATCGTACGGAGTTCCCGCCAGATGTCAACAGTTGCTTACATCGTGGCTCGTCCCGGTACGCTTCGACCATGAGCAAGGACGCTGCGGCCACCCGGCGGCTCCTCGTGGAGGCCGCCAGGCGCCGGTTCGCCTTCGACGGGTACAAGGCGACGACGGTGCGGGACATCGCGGCGGACGCCGGGGTCAACGTCGCGTTGATCAACCGGTACTTCGTGTCGAAAGAGGGCCTGTTCCGCGCGTGCCTGGACCGCGTGGTGCACGACCTCGACCCGGACGTCGTCCGTCCCCCCGACCTCGAGCACGCGCTGCGCGAGCTCGTCGGGCACAGCGTTCGGTCGCCGAGCGACGACGACTCCGTCCAGCTCATGCTGCTGCTGCGGTCGTCCGGCGACGACGGTGCCGACGCGATCCGGCGGGAGACGCTCCGGCGCTACGCGGAACGGCTCGCGGGCGTGGTCGCCGCCGACGTCACCGAGGACCTGCTGCTCCGCGCCGAGATCGCATTGTCGGTCGTGCTCGGCATGACGATGCTCCGGACGTCCACCCGGGTGGAACCGCTCGCGTCCGCCTCGGACCCGGCGATCGCCGGGCCGCTCGACGACGCGCTCCGTGCCCTGCTCCGTGCACCGGGTACCGACCAGGTCGAGTAGCGTGGAGCGCGAATCGGACAGTGCCGTGCGCGGCGTCCGATCGCGCGGCCGAAGGAGCGCTTCATGTCCAGCACGGTCTACCTCCACCGAAGGCCCCGATGAGCGAGTTCACCGCCGCCGCGAATTCCATGCAAGCCGCCCCCGACGGTGCCGACCTCTGCCCGGCGTTCCTCGCCGTCCTGCCGGTCTCCGGAGTCGGTATCTCGACGCTCGGCGACCCGCTCGGCTCCGCGACGGTGTGCGCCAGCGACGCCATCGCCGAACGGGTCGACGAGATCCAGCTCGACCTCGGTGAGGGGCCGTGCTGGGAGTCGCTCGCGATCCGCCGGCCGGTGCTCGAACCGGATCTGTCGGCGACGACCGGTGACCGCTGGCCCGCAGCGCTGGAGGCACTGCTCCGCGCCGGCATCGGCGCGGTGTTCTCGTTCCCCATGCGGATCGGGAACATCCCCGTCGGTGCGGTCGACCTGTCCGTCGACCGGGCGCACGTGCTCACCGTCGGGCAGATCCGTGGCGCGGTCGAACTCACCGAGGTGGCGGCCAGGCGTGTCCTGCGCGGCGCCCTCCTCGACGCGGCGTCCGACGGACGCGCTGACATGGACCAGGGACGATACTCGCGGAGAGAGGTCCACCAGGCGACGGGGATGGTGGCCGCGCAGCTCGGTGTCACCGTCGCGGACGCGCTGCTCGTCCTGCAGGCGCACGCGTTCGCCACCGAGCGGACCGTGCGGGAAGTGGCATCCGACGTCATCGCCAGACGCATCGACCTCGACCGACCGTACGGTCACGAGAGCTAGGGAGCACACATCATGGCATCGACACGCGAGCACCGCCTCGTCGAGACGTTCGTGGCGCTCACCGACACCCTCGTCGACGACTACGACGTCGTCGAACTCCTGCAGAACCTCGTCGACACCGTCGTGGACCTCTTCGACGCGTCCGCCGCAGGGATCCTGCTCGTCAACCAGCACCAGGAGCTCGAGGTGCTGGCGTCGACGAGCGAGCGGTCGAGCTTCGTCGGGTTGCTGCAGCTCAACGCCGGCGAGGGGCCGTGCGTGGAGTGCTTCGCCACCGGACGACAGGTCTCCGTCCGCAACCCCGCCGAGATGCAGGAGCGGTGGCCGCGGTTCGCGAACGCCTCGGCGCAGTTCGGCTACGCGTCCGTGCTCTCCATCCCGATGCGACTGCGCGAGACGACCCTCGGGTCGCTCAACCTGTTCCGTGAGTCCGAGGGGGAGCTGAACCCGGACGACGCCCTCGCCGCGCAGGCCCTCACCGACGTCGCGACCATCAGCATCCTGCAGCAGCGGACCCTCGAACACGCCGACATCGCACAGCGCCAGCTCCAGCACGCTCTGGACAGCCGGGTCGTCATCGAGCAGGCGAAGGGCTTCGTGGCGCACACCCACCAGGTCGACATGGAGACGTCGTTCGCGCTGATCCGCCGGTACGCCAGGTCGCACCAGGAACCGCTGGCCGACGTCGCGCGGGCGATCATCGAGCGGCGGCTGGTCCTGCCCTGAGGAGCGCGAGGATCGTCGGCGTACGATCCGGTGTGTAGCCCTGGTCCCTGGTTACGGCAGCGGAGCCGAACCAGGAGGCCACCATGGCTGAGACGTACACTCCCACCGGGCACCGGCCCGCGGGACCGAGCGGGACGTCGAGCTACACCGCGCTCCTCGGCCGCATCAAGGACGAGGGGCTCCTCGCGCGGCGTACCGGCTGGTACTGGGGGCTGATCGTCGTCCTCACGGCCGTGCTCGCGCTCGCCGGGGGATCGTTCGCCGTGCTGGGCGATTCCTGGTGGCAGCTGATCGTCGCCGGCGTCCTGGGCCTGGTCTTCACGCAGTTCGCGTTCCTGTCCCACGAGGCCGCGCACCGGCAGGTCTTCGCGTCCCACACCTGGAACGACCGTGCGGCTCGGTACGCGGGCACGTTCCTGACCGGTGTGAGCTACGCGTGGTGGATCACCAAGCACAACCGGCACCACGCCAACCCGAACACCGTCGGCAAGGACCCGGACATCTCCTTCGACGCGATCTCGTTCCGACCGGAGGACGCCGCGAGCCGCACCGGGTTCCTCAGGGTGCTCGTGCGGGTGCAGGGGTACGCGTTCTTCCCGATGCTCCTCGTCGAGGGCGCGAACCTGCACTGGCAGTCCATCCGCACCTACACCAGTGGCGACGGTGTGAAGCGGCGCTGGGCGGAGGGTTCGGTGTTCCTCGGACGGTTCGTCCTGTACTTCGGCGCCGTGTTCTGGTTCCTGCCGCTCGGCGTGGCGTTCGCGTTCCTCGGCGTCCAGCTCGGCGTCTTCGGGTTCTGCATGGGCATCGCGTTCGCGCCGAACCACAAGGGGATGCCGATCATCGAGGCCGGTCGCCGCGTGGACTTCTTCTCGCGCCAGGTGCTGACCTCCCGCGACATCACCGGCGGCCGGTGGGTGGAGTACTTCATGGGCGGGCTGAACCACCAGGTCGAGCACCACCTGTTCCCGAGCATGGCGCGGCCGAACCTGCGGGCTGCGCGAGGGATCGTCCGGCAGTACTGCGCCGAGCAGGACGTGCCGTACACCGAGACGACGCTCGTGCACTCGTACGCGATCGTCGTCCGGTACCTCAACGAGGTCGGGCTGTCCGCGTCCGACCCCTTCGCGTGTCCGATGGTCGAGCGGTTCCGCTAGGCGTCAGACCCGTCCGCGGTTGCGTCGGCGGATCTCCTTCGGTGCCCGTCCGGCGAGGAACGACCGGGCGGGGTCGACGACGAAGCCCTGTCGCAGTGCTTCTCGCCCGATGAGCATCCGGAAGCCCATCTGGTCGCGGTTGCTCAGCGTGACCTCGGCGTCGACCGAGTGACCCGCGAGCTCGATCGCCATGCGGACGACGATGCGCTCCTGGGTGTGCCCCGAGGAACTGCGGATCACGCGACGGTCGTGGACCTCGCACTCGACGGTCTGCGGGTCGGCGTCGGAGTCCTGCCAGGGGTGCACCGAGAAGCGGACCCGGTTCCCCGGGAGCTCGTCGAGGTCGAACGCGTGCAGGGCGGAGGTCCGTGCACCGGTGTCGAGCTTGACCTTGATCCACGGGATGTCGAGGTCCGGCAGCGCCGCCCACTCACGCCACCCGGAGACGATCGGCCCGCGACGGGTGGTCTTCGGGGCGTCGGCCATGTCCCCATCCTGGCAGGACCACGCGCGGTATGCGTGGTCCGTCTGACAGCATGGAGCGTCGCCGTCGCCATCCCAGAACCCGCGGAGCCTCCTCGATGAAACTCGCCATCCTCTCGCGCGCCCCGCAGGCGTACTCGACGCAGCGGCTCCGGGCGGCAGCGCTCGACCGTGGTCACGAGGTGAAGGTCCTCAACACCCTGCGCTTCGCGATCGACCTGACCGGGGACGCGCCCGACCTGCAGTACCGCGGCAAGCTGCTCTCGGACTACGACGCGATCCTGCCCCGCATCGGGAACTCGATCACGTACTACGGCACCGCGGTCGTCCGGCAGTTCGAGCAGATGGACGTGTACACGCCGAACACCGCGAACGGCATCACGAACTCCCGTGACAAGCTCCGCGCGAACCAGATCCTGTCCCGCCACGACATCGGCATGCCGGCCACCACGTTCGTCGCCGGGCGTGCCGACGTCCGCGGAGCGATCGAGCGCGTCGGCGGAGCCCCGGTCGTGATCAAGCTCCTCGAGGGCACCCAGGGCATCGGCGTGATCCTGGCGCCGGAGGCGAAGGTCGCCGAGTCGATCGTCGAGACCCTGCACTCCACCAAGCAGAACGTCCTCATCCAGAGCTTCATCTCGGAGAGCCGCGGCAAGGACATCCGCGCGCTCGTCGTCGGCGACCGGGTCGTGGCGGCGATGCGCCGGAGTGCGAGCGGCGACGAGTTCCGCTCGAACGTGCACCGTGGCGGCACGGTCGAGCAGGTCACGCTGACCCCGGAGTACGAGGAGGCGGCGGTCCGGTCGGCGCAGATCATGGGCCTGCGGGTCGCCGGGGTCGACATGCTCGAGGGCAACGACGGGCCCCTCGTGATGGAGGTCAACTCGTCCCCGGGGCTCGAGGGCATCGAGCGGGCGACGGGCCTCGACATCGCCGGCGCGATCATCGACTTCATCGCGAACCAGGTCGCGTTCCCCGAGATCGACGTCCGGCAGCGGCTGTCGGTGTCGACGGGCTACGGCGTGGCCGAACTCCTCGTGCACACGAACGCCGACCTGGTGGGCAAGACCATCAAGGACTCCGGGCTCTGGGACCGTGACATCACGGTCCTCACCCTGCACCGTGGGTCGAACGTCATCCCGAACCCGCGGAGCGGCGTCGCACTCGAGCCGGGTGACCGGTTGCTGTGCTTCGGCAAGCTCGAGGAGATGCGCTCGATGATCCCCGAGCGTCGGAAGCGCCGTGCCAAGCTGCGGAAGCTGCCGAAGGAGCCCCTGCCCGAGCAGTGACCCCACGCCGGGCGGGAAGCGCCCCCCATGAACGCTTCCCGCCCGGCACGTTCCGGCGCCCTCAGTCGCAGGAGACGCTGGACATCTCCCCGATGAGGACGTTGTCCACGTGCACCCCGTCGTCACCGAGGACGAACGTGATCCAGCCCGTCTCGGTCTCGGTCTTCCACGCCTTGTACGCATCCGGGGCGGGGAGGGGCTCGATGTCCTTGGTGTTGACGGGGTCGTCGACGAGGTCCGGGTAGGCCGCGCGGAGTTCGTCGATCGTCGACCCGATCCCGATGCCGGACGACGTGGTCGGGCCGATGACGCCGCGTTCTGCGACTCCGGGCGGTACCCATGCGTTCACCCCGATGACCCGTCCGTTCGCGGACCAGACGAGAAGGGTCGGCTGGCCGTCCCGTACCCAGGAACTTCCGAACTCCGGGCCGCAGACGTCGTCGGCGCTGTCGTGCTGGTAGGCGCCCACGAGGTCGTCCGTCTCGGCTCCCGTCTCACCTCCGATCGCGAGGGGGCCGAACTCGTCGCCGCTGATCGTCCAGGTGGACGGATCGTCGAGCGCGAAGGGCTTGCGGGTCGGTGTCGGCGTGGGAGTGGCCGTCGGCTCGCTGATCACGGGTGCGGAGGACTTCGTCGGGGTCTCCGGCGGCTCGGTCACGGTCGGCGAGGGTGCCGGTGCGGCGGTGAAGGGCTGCGGGACCATGCCGAGTGCGACGGCACCGCTGCCGACGCCGATGCCGAGGACCGCGATGATGCCGATCACGATGCCGGCGCGACGTCCGCGGCGCTCGGGTGCCGGTCGATCGGCCTCGGCGCGGGCGAGCACGTTCTGCTTCATCGAGACGAGCATCCGCTGCAGGTCGTCTCCCTGGGGAGGTTCAGTGTTCATCGTGCGTCACCGCCTTCCTGAGTCGTGCACGTGAGCGTGAGACCCGTTGGGTGACCGCGCCGACACTCAGACCGAGCATCGTGGCGGCTTCGGAGTAGGTGTGCCCCTGGAGGAGGCAGAGTTCGCAGATCTCCCGGTCGACCTCGGGGAGCGCGGCGATCTCGTCGCGGACCCAGCGGAGCCGTTCGCGGGCGTCGTCGGCATCGGCCGGCGCGGCGAGCTCCTGGGGGAGTTCGTCGCCGGCGTTCTTGGCGATGCGGCGGGCCTGGTTCTTGGCGTGGTTGCGGCAGACGACGAGCAGCCACGGCAGGAGTGTGCCGGTGGGCAGGTCGATCGTCGCTGCCTTCTGCCAGAGCGTGAGCATCGTGTCCTGCACGAGTTCCTCGACGTCCTGCTTGCTGGCTGCCAGGGCCCAGGCGTAGCGGGTCAGTGTCGGTGCGAAGCGGTCGAACGCCTCGGCCAGTGCGGCGCGGTCGCCGAGTGCGAGCCGACGTGCCAGTGCGGCGTCGGCGTCGGTGGGTTGGTCCACGGTGCCCCCTCTCACCCCAGAAGTGTCGAGGAATCCGCGATCCTGACAGCGGCCGGCACGACTCCGGCGTGTCGGGCGTGCCACCGCGGGTGCAGGATCGAGGGGTGACCGACCTCCCCGCACCGCTCCGCACGCCCGTGCACGTCGCCCCGATGGCGGGCGGTCCGACGACCCCGGCGCTGGTGGTGGCCGCCGCCCGTGCCGGTCACTTCGCACAGCTCGCCGCCGGCTACCGCACCGTCGACGACCTCGCCATGCAGATCGCCGAGGTCCGCAGCGCGACCGACCGCTTCGGTGTGAACCTCTTCGCGCCGAACCCGGTGCCGATCACCGACGATGCGTACGACCGGTACCGCGATGCCCTCGGAGTCGAGGGCCTGCCGGACAAGTGCGAGGACGACGACGCCTGGGCGGACAAGGTCGCGCTGCTCCTCGACGACCCGGTGCCGGTCGTGTCGTTCACGTTCGGGCTGCCGGACGCCGACCTGGTGTGGGAGTTCCGGAAGCGCGAGACCATCACGATGCAGTCCGTGACGAACCGGGCCGAGGCACTCGCCGCCGCCGAACGCGGTGTCGACGTCCTGGTCGTGCAGGGCGAGGCCGCCGGCGGACACTCGGCCGTGCTGGACCCGGCCGCCGAGCCGCTGTGGGAACCGCTGCCGGAACTCGTCAGGGCCGTCCGTCGCGCGGTCGACCTGCCCGTCATCGCTGCGGGCGGCATCGGGGGAGCGGCCGACGTCGAGGCCGTCCGGCTCGCCGGCGCCGGTGCCGCGATGGTCGGCACCCTCGTGCTCCGTGCCGACGAGGCAGGGACGAACCGGACCCACCGCGATGCCCTCGCCGACCCGGTCTTCGACCGGACCGCGTTGACCAGGGCGTTCACCGGACGTCCGGCACGGGCACTCGTGAACCGCTTCGTCCGCGAGCACGAGGACGCGCCGCTCGGGTACCCGGCCCTGCACCACCTGACGAAGCCGATCCGCACCGTGGCCGCCGCCGCGGGCGATCCGCATGCGCTCCACCTCTGGGCGGGTCGGTCCTGGCGAGCGGCGGCCGACCGGCCGGTCGCGGACATCCTGGAGGCCCTGCTCACGTGAGCCGCGCCGGCCACCCGACCCGGGCCTCCCGTCGTTCTCCACAGGCCTGACCGTGCGGTGCACGCGCCGTCTCGGAGCGCACTACGCTCGGATGCGGCCCGCGTCGCAGCGTTGCGGAGGTCTGCGGACCGTTCCCGTTCATGCGCTCAGGAGGAATCCGTGACCGAATCCGCACCCGTCGACCCCACGACGACCGAAGCCTGGAAGACGCTCGCCGGCATCGCCGACGGCTTCTCGCCGGACTTGCGAGGGTGGTTCGACAGCGACCCGGGCCGGGCCGAGCAGTACACGTTCCAGGCCGGTGACCTCACGGTCGACCTGTCCAAGGGCCTGGTGACCGAGGAGATCCTCGCCGCGCTGCTGCAGCTCGCCGAGGACACCGGCGTCGCCGCGCGCTACCAGGCGATGATCTCGGGCGAGCACGTCAACCCGACCGAGGACCGTGCCGTCCTGCACACCGCGCTCCGTCGTCCCAAGGGCGGCGACCTCACCCCGGCCGCGCCGCTCGTCGTGGACGGCCAGGACGTCGACGCCGACGTGCACGCCACGCTCGACAAGGTCTACGCCTTCGCCGAGCAGGTCCGCTCCGGTGCCTGGAAGGGCGTCACCGGCAAGCGCATCGAGACCGTCGTGAACATCGGCATCGGTGGCTCGGACCTCGGCCCCGTCATGGTCTACGAGGCGCTCAAGCCCTACGTCCAGGCCGGCATCGAGGCACGCTTCGTCTCGAACATCGACCCCGCCGACATCTACGAGAAGACCGCGGACCTCGACCCCGAGACCACGCTCTTCATCGTCGCGTCGAAGACCTTCGGCACCCTCGAGACCCTGACGAACGCCCGCCTGGCGCGGCAGTGGCTCTGGGAGAAGCTCGGCCTCACCGATGCTGCGGACGACGCGAAGAACGACGCCGTCGCCAAGCACTTCGTCGCCGTGTCGACCGCGCTCGACAAGGTCGCCGCGTTCGGCATCGACCCCGAGAACGCGTTCGGCTTCTGGGACTGGGTGGGCGGCCGCTACTCGGTCGACTCGGCCATCGGCACGAGCGTGGTCATCGCGATCGGCAAGGAGAACTGGCAGGACTTCCTCGCCGGCTTCCACACGATCGACGAGCACATGCGCACCACCCCGCTCGCGCAGAACGTGCCGGTCCTGATGGGTCTGCTCAACGTCTGGTACTCGAACTTCCTCGGTGCCCAGAGCCACGCGGTCCTGCCGTACACGCAGTACCTGCACCGCTTCGCCGCGTACCTGCAGCAGCTCACCATGGAGTCGAACGGCAAGCGCGTCCGCTGGGACGGCTCGCCCGTCACGACGGACACCGGCGAGGTCTTCTGGGGCGAGCCCGGCACGAACGGCCAGCACGCGTTCTACCAGCTCATCCACCAGGGCACCCGCCTGATCCCCGCGGACTTCATCGCGGTGGCGAACCCGGCCCGTCCGCTCAAGGACGAGACCGGCGACGGCAAGGCCGTGGAGCCGGGGCAGGACGTCCACAACCTGTTCCTCGCGAACTTCTTCGCGCAGACCAAGGCGCTGGCGTTCGGCAAGACCGCCGACGAGGTCCGCGCAGAGGGCACCACCGACGAAGCGATCGTCGCGGCGCGCACGTTCACGGGCAACAAGCCGTCGACGTCGATCCTCGCGCCGGCGCTCACCCCGAGCGTCGTCGGGCAGCTCATCGCGCTGTACGAGCACATCGTCTTCACCGAGGGCACCATCTGGGGCATCGACTCGTTCGACCAGTGGGGCGTCGAGCTCGGCAAGCAGCTCGCACTGCAGATCGCTCCCGCGGTCGACGGTGACGCCGATGCGCTGGCGTCGCAGGACTCCTCGACGAAGGCCCTCATCGCGAAGTACCTCGAGCTGCGCAAGTAGCACGAACCCCTACGACACCCCGTCGCCCTCGTGCGGCGGGGTGTCGTCGTGTCCGGCGGCCGCCTTGCCGCGGCGCCGAGATCGCACTTCGTGTCGGTTCCCGACGCGCGGATGCGACACGAAGTGCGATCTCACCGGCGCTGTGACCGGCGTCGGGGGTCCGCGTCAGCGTCGGAGCGGGTCCAGGTTGAGGGTCGTGCCCTCGTAGAGGTACTGCTGCCTGCCGTACACCTGCATGCCGTCGTTGAGCCAGATGAGCGTCTCGACGGTGATCCCGAACCGGGCCGCGACGTCCCCGATCAGGTCGCCAAGGGCGATCACGTAGGTCGCCGGCGCTCCCGAGGCCGTGGTCGTGGCGACCGATCCGCTCGCGTTCGCCGTCGCGCCGCCGTCGACAAGGTGCACGTTCGTCGTCCTCGCGGGCACCGACCACGAGACCTTCGTCACCGCGAGCACCTTGTCCGGGCCGATCTCGACCGGGAGGGACGGGTCAACCGTCGCCGACGAGTACGTCACGAGGGCGCCGAGCCACGACGGGTCGGAGCCGGCCGCGTCGATCGGCACGGATACGGCGGCCGACGGCGTGGTCGTGGCTCCACCGAGCTGATCGTCGCCGATGCCGTGGTAGGTCAGCCCGTCGCCGACCGCGGGTGGGTCCTGGAGGAACGTCGCACTCACGGGAACCGGGAGCGTCGACGTGAACCCGGAGTACTGCACGACGAAGTGGTCATCGGCACCGGCGACGACCCGGTAGTGGAAGTGGACGCTGCCCTTCGGCGAAGCGACGTCGCCCTCGGTGACGACCGTGCCCGCCGGGATGGTCGAGATCGTCGGCGCTGGTGCTGACGCCTGCGACGGTTCCGGCGTCGGCGGGCGCGGCGACGCTGACTCGCGCAGCAGGTCCGCGGCCGAGTCGCCCGCATCGGCCGAGGTCGACGGGGTCGGAGTCGGTGATGCGGAGATCGAGCGCGTGGGAGCAGGCAGGTCGCCACCGCCACCCCGCAGCAACGAGCACCCGCCGAGGCTCGTGGCGACGACGACGGCCACACCGACCACGGCGATCGCGTTCTTCCTGACGTGCACGGTTCCCCCTCGCCGAAAGATCGTATCCGACGGATCGTCACGGCACCGGTCCGTCTCCACCGCCTGTGTCGAACGGCCCATGCGGACGGCGTCCCCCACCGCTCAGCGCATCCGGATCGCGCATCCAGCCCGGATGCGGAAGTATGTATCGGTGACGATCATGACGGAACGGCCGGTCGACCAGTCGACGAGCAGCGAACCGGAGCGGCCCGGCAATGCCACGGCCAAGCACGACAACGTCGCTCTGCTGTCCGTCGCGACCACTGTTGCTGAGCGGGTGACCACCTCGGCGGACATCGAGGAGCGGCTCCGCGGGGTGCTCCGGCGCCTCCGCCTGCCGATGGGCCTGCTGGAGCGTGTCGCCGGGGTGAAGGAGCGCCGCAACTGGGGCGACGGCCAGACCTTCCAGGACGCGGCGATCGATGCCGGACGCCGTGCGATGGCCGAGGCCGGCATCCGCCCGGAGGACGTCGGGCTCCTCATCAACACCTCGGTGACCCGGCCGCACCTCGAGCCGAGCGTCGCCGTGCGCCTGCACCACGGGCTCGGGCTGCCCTCGTCCGCGATCAACTTCGACATCGCGAACGCGTGCCTCGGGTTCGTCAACGCGATGAGCGTGGCCGCGGGCATGATCGACTCCGGCCAGATCAAGTACGCGCTCGTCGTGGACGGCGAGGACGCCGACCAGGTCCAGCTCAACACGATCGACCGCCTGAACCAGGGTGGGCGGAACCGCAAGGACTTCATGAGCGAGTTCGCCAGCCTGACGCTCGGCTCCGGTGCCGCCGCAGCCGTGCTCGGCCCGGCGGACATGCACCCGGGCGGCCACCGGATCGTCGGTGGCGTCACCCGCGCGGCGACCCAGTGGTACGACCTCTGTGTCGGCAGCGTCGACGGTATGTTCACCGACGCGAAGATGCTGCTGAAGGGCGGCATGGAGCTCGTCGTGGCCGCCTGGAACGAGGCGCGCTCGCACTTCGACTGGGCCGACATGGACCGCTACGTCCTGCACCAGGTCTCCGACGTGCACACGAACGCGTTCGTCGAGGCGATCGGCGTCCCGCGCGACAAGGTCCCCACCACCTACGAGCGCTTCGGCAACGTCGGCCCGGCGTCGATCCCGATCACCCTCGCCGACGAGGCCGCGAACGGGCGGATCCGCCCCGGCGACCGCGTCTTCCTCGGCGGTGTCGGCTCCGGCATCAACACGGCGATGATGGAACTCCGCTGGTGACACCCGGGCTGCCCCGCGTGGCCGCGAGCACCGCTCCGGCCACGCAGCCGCCCTCCCTGCCCGGACTCGACCCCGCGTGGTCGCGCCTGGTGACGGCCGTGCCTGGAGGGACGGATCCGGTCCGGCGGACCTGGCACCTCCTCGACACGGCCGGGTCCCTCGCCGCACTCGGCGTGGAACCGGTCGGCACGCTGCTGTGCGTGCACGGCAACCCGACGTGGTCGTACCTGTGGCGGTCGGTGCTCCGCACCTCGCTCGAGGTCGCCGCGGCCGGCGGTCCCGCGTGGCGCGTCATCGCCGTCGACCAGCTCGACATGGGCTTCTCGGAGCGGACCGGGGTCGAGCGGGGGCTGCCCCAGCGCGTCGCCGACCTCGGCGCCCTGACCGACGAACTCGGGCTCACCGGACCCGTGGTGACCCTCGGCCACGACTGGGGCGGCGTGGTGTCGCTCGGCTGGGCGGTCGACCACCCCGACCTCGTGGTCGGCGTGACGACGTGCAACACCGCCGTGCACCAGCCCGACGACGCCCCGATCCCCGCTCCGCTGCGCCTGGCGCTCCGTCCGGGCCTCCTCGGTCGTGCGACCGTGGTGACCCCGGCGTTCCTCGAGACGACCCTCGCGATCGCGCACCCGAAGCTCGAGCGTCCCGTCGCCGACGCCTTCCGTGCGCCGTACCGGGGTGCTGCGCGCCGCGGTGGCATCGGCGGCTTCGTGGCGGACATCCCCGTCGACATCGGGCACCCGAGCGCGCGGGAGCTCGACCGGGTCTCGTCGGGCGTCGCTGCGCTCGACGTCCCCGCGCTGCTCATGTGGGGGCCGCGAGACCCGGTGTTCCTCGAGCGCTACCTCGACGACCTCGCCGAGCGGCTCCCGCACGCGGACGTGCACCGGTTCGAGGGGGCCGGGCACCTGCTGCCGGAGGACGCCGACGTCGCCGGGACCGTGTTCGACTGGCTGGGCGACCGCCTGCCGGACGGTCGCGGGCCCGCCGGGGCCGAGCCGAGCCTCCAGACCGACGCTTCCGAGGCGGCCGCGAGCCGCCCGCTCTGGGCCGCACTCGACGAGCTGCGCGACTCGGACGAACCGGCGCTCGTCGAGATGGCGGCACCCGGCGGGGCCCGGACGATCAGCTGGCGGCTCCTCGCCCGGCGGGTCGACGAGGTCGCCGCTGGGCTCCTCGACGTCGGCGTCCGCCCCGGCGACCGCGTCTCGCTCCTCGTCACCCCCGGAGCCGACCTCACGGCGGCGCTCTACGCCTGTGTCCGCGTCGGCGCGACGGTCGTCGTCGCCGATGCCGGGCTCGGGCTCCGCGGCCTCACGCGTGCCGTGAAGGGCGCGCGGCCGGACTGGGTCATCGGTGCGCTGCCCGGCCTGGTCGCGGCGCGTGCGCTCGGGTGGCCGGGACGGCGGATCGCGACCGTGGCGCTTCCCGCTCCGGCGCGTGCCGCGCTGCGTGTCGAGCACACCCTGGCATCGGTCGCACGGCGCGGAGCGCGTCGTCTCGCGGCCGGGACGGCGCTGCCGGACGCACCGCCGTCCGACGCACCGGCGGCCGTGCTCTTCACCTCGGGGTCGACCGGTCCGGCGAAGGGCGTCGTGTACACGCACGGCCAGCTCGGCGCCGTCCGTGACATCCTGTCGGCGCAGTACGACGTCGGAATCGGGACCGGCCTCGTCGCCGGGTTCGCGCCGTTCGCGCTGCTCGGTCCGGCGCTCGGTGCGCGGTCCGTCGCGCCCGACATGGACGTCACCGCGCCCCGGACCCTCACGGCGAAGTCGGTGGCGGACTCCGTCGCCGCGGCCGACGCGACCGTGGTGTTCCTGTCGCCGGCGGCCATCGCGAACGTCGTGGCGACGGCGCCCGCGTTGACGGGTGCCGACCGTGCCGCGCTCGGCCGCGTCCGCCTGTTCCTGTCGGCGGGCGCTCCCGTGTCGGCCGCGCTGCTGACGGCCGCGACCGAGCTGATGCCGAACGCGAGTGCGCACACCCCCTACGGCATGACCGAGGGACTGCTCATGACCGACGTCGACCTCGACGGCATCCGTGGTGCCGCTGCGCCGTCGTCGGGTGCGGGTGGGGTGTGCGTCGGTCGACCGGCCGCCGGCGTCTCCGTCCGCATCGCAGCCCTGTCGGCATCGGGAGCGCCGACGGGCGAGCTCACGGACGCCCCCGACGTCACGGGGGAGATCGTCGTCGTCGCCCCGCACGTCCGCGACCACTACGACCGGCTCTGGCGGACGAACCGTGCAGCGCGGCTGGGCATCGCCGATCCCCGTGGGCACCGCACCGGCGACGTCGGGCACCTGGACGCGTCCGGGCAGCTCTGGGTCGAGGGACGGCTCCAGCACGTGATCACGACACCGGCCGGGGTGCTCACGCCGGTCGGTCCCGAGCAGCGCATCGAGGGCGTGACCGGGGTCGGCCGTGCCGGTGTCGCCGGGGTCGGCCCTGCGGGGACGCAGCAGGTCGTCGCCGTCGTGGAGACGGTCCCGTCGGTGCGTCGTCCGGGGCTCGCCCCGTCCGCGTTGGCCGCGTCGATCCGTGCCGCTGCGGGGGTGCCGATCGCCGCGGTGCTCGTCGTGCCCGTGCTGCCGACGGACATCCGGCACAACTCGAAGGTCGACCGCACACGACTCGCCCGCTGGGCTGCATCGGTCCTCGGCGGTGGACGGATGGTGCGCCCGTGACGGTCCTGGTCACCGGCGCGAGCGGCTTCCTCGGTCGAGCGGTCGCTGCCGCCGTGCGGGACGCCGGACACGACGTGCGCACGTTCCAGCGCCGCCCGTCCGGCGTGGCCGGTGTCGTCGACGGTGCAGCGGTGACCGACGTGCTCGGCTCCATGACGGACCCGGCTGCGGTCGCCCGTGCGGTCGAGGGCGTCGACGCCGTCGTGCACCTCGCCGCGAAGGTCTCGCTCGCCGGCGACCCCGCCGACTTCAGCCGGGTGAACGTCGAGGGCACGCAGACGCTGATCGACGCCGCACGTGCAGCCGGTGTCTCCCGGTTCGTGTTCGTGTCGTCGCCGTCGGTGGCGCACACCGGGTCGTCGATCGCGGGTGCCGGCGCGTCCCCCGCCTCGCCGGACGGTGCGCGAGGGGACTACGCCAGGACCAAGGCGGCCGCCGAGCTCCTGGCGCTCGCCGCGGACGCACCCGGGTTCGCCGCCGTCGCCGTCCGCCCGCACCTGGTGTGGGGACCCGGCGACACGCAGCTCGTCGGCCGCATCGTCGACCGGGCCCGTCGCGGCCGGCTGCCGTTGCTCGACTCCGGCGCTGCACTCATCGACTCCTGCTACGTCGACAACGCGGCATCGGCGATGGTCGCCGCGCTGGCCCACGCGGCCGACGAGGACGTCCACGGGAACGCGTACGTCGTCACCAACGGCGAACCACGGCCCGTCGCGGACCTGCTCGACGGGATCTGCCGGGCGTCCGGTGTGCCCACGCCGAGGTGGCACGTCCCAGCGGGTGTCGCCCGTGCGGCCGGTTCCCTCGTCGAAGCGCTCTGGCGGGTCCGGCCGGGGGTGGACGAGCCGCCGATGACGCGGTTCCTGGCCGAGCAGCTGTCGACGTCGCACTGGTTCGACCAGCGGCGCACCCGGCGCGACCTGCAGTGGGAGCCCACGGTGTCGATCGACGAAGGGCTGCGGCGCCTGGCGGGCTGAGCGCCCCCGTCGTTCCCCGCTGTTCCCCGCCCGTCACCGCCGCCTGAGCCCGCACGGGCACCGCGTCCGTACTGTCGGGAGCATGACCACCACCGTCCTCGTCGCCGGCGCGACCGGCGACCTCGGCGGGCGCATCGTCCGCGAGCTCCTCGCCCGTGACACCAGCGTCCGCGTCCTCACCCGACCCGGCAGCACGACCGCCGCCGAGCGCTTCGGCGGGGACGACCGCGTCGAGGTCGTCACTGCCGCGTACACCGACGGCACCGCGCTCCGAGCCGCACTGACGGGCGTCGAGGTCGTGGTGTCCGCCGTCAGCGGCACCCGCACCGTGATCGTCGACGCCCAGCGGGCACTGCTCGCCGCCGCCGTCGACGCCGGTGTGGAGCGCTTCGTCCCGTCGGACTACTCGGCCGACTACCGACGGACCACGCCGGGCACGAACCGGAACTTCGAGCTCCGGCGGGAGTTCGCCGCGGACCTCGACGCCGCGCGGATCCGGGGCACGTCGGTGCTCAACGGCGCGTTCACGGACATGCTCACCGGGCAGGCGCCGATGATCCTGTTCGACCGGCAGCGGGTGCTGTTCTGGTCGTCCGCGGACCAGGTGCTCGACTTCACCACGAAGGACGACACCGCACGGGTGACGGCCGCGGTCGCGCTCGATCCCTCGGCGCCACGGGTCGTCGAGGTCGCCGGGGACCGGGTGACCGCACGCGAGATCGCGGGAACGATGTCTCGGCTCACGGGCACCGTGTTCCGGCTGCAGTGGGCCGGGACCGCCGGGACGCTCTCCGCGATGGCCAGGGTCGGGCGCCGGATGTCACGGGACACGGACGAGCCGTTCCCCGCGTGGCAGGGGATGCAGTACTTCGTGACGATGTTCAGCGGGGACGGCGAGCTACGCCACGTCGACAACGCCCCGTTCGGTGACGAGTGGACGAGTGTGCGGGACGTCCTCGCCGAGCACGTCGGCTCAGCGCCGGAGTGACCTGCTCCGGTCCTCGTCGTTCGTGATCCCCACCCCGAGCACGACGAGGTCGGTGATGTCCAGCGGCGCGGTCGGCGGCAGGTGCAGGTCGGCCGGGTCGATGCGACGGTGCGTGTTCATGGTCCCCTTCTTCCACGACGGCGTGTCCGGCAATACAACAGCATCCGGACGCTGGAATGCAAGCGGCCGGTGCGGCGCTGTCGCAGGCGCGGGGTACCGTCGTCGCATGGACAGGTCGGAGATCCTCGCAGCAGCCGCGGCCGCGCACGCCGCACGCATCGCGGAAGCCGGTGGCGACGACACCGATGCCCGGGCGCGTGCCGCGGGTGTGTCGGGCGCGCAGCACGACCGCGCGACCGACCGAGACCGCGAACGAGCTCGTGCGGCGGAGTCGGACCGCGCGGCCGACCGGACCGAGGGGGCGCTGTCCGACTGGCACCGGATGGGCACCCGACGCGGTGTCACCCCGGATGAGCAGGTGCGTTCCGCGTGGTCGATCGCCGGCGTCCCGGATCCCGGTGCCGGCCGTGCCCTGGCGAACGTCCTGCTGTCGACGGCCGGTCACGCGGGTCGCGTCGCCGATGCCGCACGTCGCAACCAGGCGCTCTCGGGGGCGGCTCGCGCGGCGGCGCGTCGAACGGTCCGTCGGTACACGGACCACGGCGCGGACATGTCGTCGCTCGGCGACGTGCTCGGGGAGCAGGGTCGAGGCGACCGAGCGTGACCAGGGCTTTCGATGGACCGATCCAATCGACCTGACATGAGAATGTGTGGTTGACAGGACAAAGTACTCGGCTACGATCGACCCCAGCAAGGGCGCACGATCACTGACGAAGGAGTCCCCGATGGTCGACATCAAACCGACATCCACGAGCACGCTTCCACCGCTCGGCACCGGCCCGTACCGCAAGCGTCTCGGCGTGCTGGCACTCGTCGCCACCTTCGGCGGCCTGCTCTTCGGGTACGACACCGGCGTGATCAACGGCGCCCTGCTCCCGATGAAGCAGGAGCTCGGCCTGACGAACCTCACCGAGGGTGTCGTCACCAGCTCCCTGCTGTTCGGTGCCGCCATCGGCGCGATGCTCGGCGGTCGGATCGCTGACGGGTGGGGACGCCGCAAGACGATCATCTTGCTCGCGGTGACCTTCTTCGTCGGCACCCTGACGTGCGTCTTCGCCCCGGCCTTCGGCGTGATGGTCATCGGCCGTGTACTCCTCGGGCTGGCGGTCGGTGGTGCGTCGACGGTGGTGCCGGTGTTCCTCGCCGAACTCGCCCCGTACGAGATCCGTGGGTCCCTCTCCGGCCGGAACGAGCTCATGATCGTGATCGGGCAGCTCGCGGCCTTCGTCGTGAATGCGATCATCGGCACCCTCTGGGGTGAGGGCAACGGCGTCTGGCGCGTCATGCTCGCCGTGTGTGCGCTCCCCGCGATCGCGTTGTTCATCGGCATGCTCCGCGTCCCGGAGTCGCCGCGGTGGTTGGCGTCGAAGGGTCGGAACGACGAGGCGCTCGAGGTGCTCGGTCAGATCCGCTCGAAGGAGCGCGCGGTCGCCGAGCTCGACGACATCAAGCGGACGAACGACCTCGAAGCGAAGATCCAGCGCGTCAGCGGCTGGCGCACCCTGCTCGGCAACAAGTGGCTGATCCGCATCGTGCTCATCGGCGCCGGCATCGGTGTCGCGCAGCAGCTCACCGGCATCAACTCGATCATGTACTACGGCCAGACCGTGCTCATCGAGTCCGGCTTCGAGCAGTCGGCGGCGCTGATCGCCAACATCGCGCCCGGGATCATCGCGGTGATCGGTGGCGTGATCGCGATCACCAACATGGAGCGGATCAACCGCCGGACGACGCTCATCATCGGTTACTCGCTGACGACCGTGTGCCACTTCCTGATCGGCATCGCGTCGATCACCCTCCCCGCCGGCAACCCGGCCCGCCCCTGGGTGATCCTGTTCCTCGTCGTCGCCTTCGTCGGCTCGATGCAGACCTTCCTCAACATCGCCACGTGGGTGATCCTGTCCGAGATCTTCCCGACGCAGATCCGTGCGCTCGGCATGGGCATCTCGGTGTTCTGCCTCTGGATCGCGAACGCGTTCCTCGGGCTGTACTTCCCGTCGATCGTCGCTGCGACCGGCATCACCGGGACGTTCTTCGGATTCGCCATCGTCGGTGTGCTGGCGCTGTTCTTCATCTGGAAGTTCGTGCCGGAGAGCCGCGGCCGCACCCTCGAGGAGGTCGAGGAAGGCGTCACGACCGGCAACATCTTCACGGTCCCCGACAAGAAGGCCCGCCGCTGACCCGTGCCACCGGAGCCGACCACACCAGGGGGTGTGGTCGGCTCCGTCCGTTCCTCGCGCATGACACCATCGGGACATGGTGACCGAGACGCCCCGAGTGCCCCGTCGGCGGGTCTTCGACCGGATCCGGACCGTGGTCGGCGTCACGGCGCTGGTCCTGCTGCCGATCGTGGTCGTCGGCGGCATCGTCCTCGAGCGGTCGACCTCGGCCGCGCTCGGTCAGCCGGTCGTCGTGGACGTCGCCGGGGAGCACGCTCGGGCGTCGGTGCAGATCGACTCGTTCCACGAGATCGAGCGGAAGCGAGCACGGTCGCTGGGCATCGACCTCGACGAGTCCACGCGGGCGTACATCGCCCGCGGCTCGGTGCGGCTCGTCGGCGGCACCCTCGACGACACTCCGGTGTTCTCGTCCCGGCACTGGGTGCTCCACGAGCGCAACCACAGTGGCAAGTCCGGTGTCTCCCCGGACTGGGCCGTAGCAACCGAGGAGTCCCTGCCGGTCGGCGATCCGGCGTTCGACCGCCTCTGCCCGTCGACGCAGAACGCCTCGGACCTCCGGCGCGGCCGCACCGTCCGGCTGTGCGAGGTCGTCTTCCTCGGTACCACGATCCAGCCCGGATCGCTGGAGTGGGAGGGTGACGCCGGTTCCGGGATCCTGCACCGCACCACGCGGTGGCGGTTGCCGCTGCACCCGACGCCACTGACGTCCTGAGGGGAACCCCGCCGACGCGAAGAGCGTGACCGCCAACGGACGGGAGGCACGGTGCCGGCCGGCACCGTGCCTCCCGTCCGTTGGCGGCGCACGCGGTCTCCACTGCAGGCGGCCTGCGAAGATGGGGCCATGGCTGACACCGCGCCCAGGGGTACCGACGAGCTGCTGGCCGCGTCACGGGGGCTGCTCGGCGTGGTGGCCCGGTCCCTGGCACCGGCGCTCGAGGACGTCACCGTCCCGCAGTTCCGACTGATCGTCCTCGTGTCGACACTCGGTCCGACCCGCGCCGGTGACCTCGCAGAGCGATTGGCGGTCGGTCCGTCGACGTTGACCAGGAACGTCGACCGGCTGGTCGCGGGCGGCTGGGTCGAACGTCGCTCGAGCGAGGAGAACCGACGAGAGGTCCTCGTCGTCGCGACCGACCGGGGCAGGGAGCTGGTCGACGAGGTGAGCGAGCGGCGTCGTCAGGAGCTCGCGGCGATCCTGGTGCGGATCCCCGAGGGTGAGCGTGACGCGGTCGTCGCGGGCATGGCTGCGCTCCGACGGGCGATGGGGGAGCCACTGCCGGAGGAGATCTCGGCGTTCGGCGGCTGACGAGGCGCCACGGATCCGCCGAGTGGGCCAAAGTTAATTGCATGAGTACAATCATTGTGCCCGTGCAATTGACTCTGGAGGACCGTGTCCACACACGACGTCACCCGCCCACACCTCCACCGCGCCGGAACGCGCTTCGGCGGTGCCGCCGTCCGGCTCGCGTTGCCCGCCCTCGTCGTCGGAGCCGGGGCCGGCGTGGCTGCCGTCGTCTTCCGATGGCTCATCGAGCACGCCACGTGGGTCTTCAGCGGCCACGCCGACTACTCCGCCAGGCACGGGAACCCCGCGAACCAGTGGGTGCCGTGGCTCGGGGCCGGCTTCGTCGTCCTCGCGCCGGCCGTCGGCGGTCTGCTCTACGGGCCGCTGATCCAGCGCTTCGCCCGTGAGGCGCGCGGCCACGGCGTCCCCGAGGTGATGTTCGCCGTCGCCCGCAACGGCGGCAGGATCCGCGGGAGCGTCGCGGTCGTGAAGGCCGTCGCGAGCGCGATCTGCATCGGGGCCGGCGGTTCGGTGGGTCGCGAGGGGCCGATCATCCAGATCGGCTCGGCACTCGGTTCCACGATCGGCCGCTGGATGCGGATGCCGGAGGTCCGGCTGCGGACGCTCGTGGCGTGCGGGGCGGCCGGCGGGATCTCGGCGACGTTCAACGCCCCCGTCGCCGGGGTCTTCTTCGCGCTCGAGCTCCTGCTCCGCGACTTCACGCCGACCTCGTTCGGCGCCGTCGCCATCGCAAGCGTCACGGCAGCGCTCATCGGCCGTGCGGCGTTCGGCGACACTGCGTTCCTGCACTTGCCCGCGATCGGGTCCATCACCCCGCCCGAGTACCTGCTCTTCGCACTGCTCGGGCTCCTCGCGGGCGCGATCGGCATCGGCTTCGCGCGGGTGCTGTACCTCGTCGAGGACCTCTGTGACGCGCTCTGGCGGGCCACGAAGGGGCCGGAGTGGCTCCGGCCGATCGCTGGCGGCCTGCTGCTCGGCCTCCTGCTCCTCGTCCTGCCGCAGATGTACGGCGTCGGCTACCCGGTGCTCGAGCGGGGCGTCGGCGGCGAGTACGCGATCGGGTTCCTGGCGCTGCTCGTGATCGGGAAGGTGGTGGCGACGTCACTGACCCTCGGCATCGGCGGGTCGGGAGGCGTGTTCGCGCCGTCGCTCTTCGTCGGCGCGATGACGGGAGCCGCCTTCGGCGAAGTGGTCGCGATGGTCGATCCGTCGATGCGCGGGCAGGTGGCGGCCTTCGCCGTGGTCGGCATGGCCGCGGTCTTCGCCGGGTCGACCCGTGCGCCGATCACGGCCGGCATCATGCTGTTCGAGCTCACCGGTGATGACGCGCTGATCCTGCCCGTGTTCGTCGCGATCGTGATCGCCACCGCAGTGTCGCGGGTGCTCTCGCGCGACACGATCTACACGCTCAAGCTCAGTCGACGCGGGGTGGACCTGATGGACTCGGCGGTGGAGCCTCGTCGGCGTTCGGGGGCGACGGCCGGGTCGTCGGCGCGGCCGCTCGCCGACGTGCTGACGACCGAGGCGACCGCCGCGCAGGCGCTCGAGGTGCTGGAGGGTTCCGGCGGCCGTCCGGTCGTGGTCGTCGGTGTCGACGGGCAGTTCGCCGGGGTGGTCTCCGCGAGGTCCGTCGGGGACGCCGTGCTGGGGGACGTCGGCTTCGCCTCGCGCTCGGTCGTCGACGTGGTCGCCGACGTCCGCGCGGTCCCCGCGGACTCCGCGCTCGAGGCCGTCGTCACCGACGTCGTCGACGCCACTGAGACGGTGGGGCTGCCGGTGGTCGACGAATCCGGGCGGCCGGTCGGCTGGCTCGGAGCGGCGGACGCGCTGCGCGCCCTGGTGCCCGACAGTCGGACGAATCGCGCGTAGGAAGACGAATCGCGCGTAGGAGGCCGGATGTTCCGGTCACCTACGCGCGATTCGGCTTTCCACTGCGGGCGCGATGGGTCGGATCGCAACCAACGACCGCGTTACGGGCGCAACAGCACCTTGCCGACCCGGCCGGCGGTGTCCGAGGCGCGGACCGCGTCCTGGACGTCCTCGAACGCGAAGGTCTCCGCGACGGGAAGCGTCAGCGAGCCGTCGAGCACCCGCGTGATGAGCTCGCCGAAGAGTTGCTGCTTCGTCTCGGCGGGCATCGTGCGCGAGACCACGCTGCCCCAGAAGCCCTTCACGGTGAGCTGGCCGAAGATGACCTTGCCCGACGGGATCTCGAGCGTCGGCGACGCCATGGCGCCGAAGACGACGAGCGTTGCGTCCTCCCCGAGGACGGACGCGATGTCCCCGGCGGCCTTGCCACCGACCGACTCGACGCCGGCGACGATCGGAGCGCCACCGGTGATCGCGGCGACCTGGTCCTTCCAGTCCTCGGCGTCGGTGGCGACGATGCGCTCGATGCCCTGGCCGCGGAGCTCCTCGACACCGGCGGCGCGACGCACCAGACCGATGACGTTGATCCCGCGTGCCTTGCCGAGCTGCGCGACCATGCGGCCGACGGCACCGTTCGCGGCGTTCTGGATGAGCCAGTCTCCCTCGTGCAGGTCGAGGGAGTGCAGCAGGCTGATCGCGCTGAACGGCATCGAGACGAGCTGTGACGCGGCCTCGTCCGTCATCGCGTCGGGCACCGGGACGAGCCCGGCGGCGTTGGCCGTGTAGTACTCGGCCCAGACGCCGAACGCGCCGCCGGCGACGCGCTGGCCGACCTGCAGGTTCGTCACGCCGTCACCGAGGGCCTCGACGACGCCGAGTGCCTCGGTGCCGGATGCGGCGGGCAGCTCCGGCTTGAAGCCGTAGGTGCCGCGGACGGTCCAGAGGTCGTGGTTGTGGATCGGGGAGAGGACCGTGCGGACGAGGACCTCGCCGGCGCCGGGCGTGGGGACCGGACGCTCCTCGACGTGCAGGACCTCGGCGGGCTCGGCGAAGGTGTCGTGGACGACGGCGCGCATGGTGGTGTCGGTCATGGACTAGTCCTCCGAGACGGTGATCGTGACGTCGATGTTGCCGCGCGTCGCGTTCGAATAGGGGCACACCTGGTGCGCGGCGTCCGCGAGGGCCTGGGCTTCGTCGTGCTCGATGCCGGGCAGGACGACCTCGAGCAGGACGGCGAGCTGGTAGCCGCCGTTGCCGTTCGGGCCGATCTGGACGCGGCCACCGACGGAGGACTCGTCGATCTTCACCTTCTTGGCGCGCGCGACGCCCTGCAGTGCGGAGTGGAAGCATGCAGCGTAGCCGGCGGCGAAGAGCTGCTCGGGGTTGGTGCCGTTGCCGGAGCCGCCCATCTCCTTCGGGATGGCCAGGTCGAGCTCGAACGAGCCGTTGCTGGTCGCGACGCGGCCGTCACGGCCGGCGCCGGTGGAGAGGGCCTCGGCGGTGTAGAGGGCTTCCATGTGGTGTTCCTTCCTTCGTGGGGTACTGGGGCGGGCGCTCAGGGGTGCCCGGCGGGCTGCGCGGCCGCGGCGTGCATCGTCTCGGTGAGGCGCTGCAGCGTGTGGATGAGGTCGGCGGCGGACTGCTCGTCGGGGAGCCCGGTGCCGCGGGCGATGCGTGCGGGGATGTCGGCGAGTTCGGGGCGGAGGGCACGGCCGCGGTCGCCGATCGTCACCGTGACGACCCGTTCGTCGGCGCTGCGGCGCTCGCGACGCACCAGGTCGGACTGCTCCATGCGACGGAGCAGCGGCGACAGCGTGCCGGAGTCGAGCTGCAGGTGGTCGCCGAGGGTCGAGACGGTCTGGTCGCCCTCGACCCAGAGGGTCACGAGGACGAGGTACTGCGGGTACGTCAGGCCCCACGGCTCGAGCATCGTGCGGTACGCCTGGGTGGTCGCCCGGGTCGCCGCGTAGAGCGAGAAGCACACCATCTCATCGGTCACCGGCATGCACCAAGCATTGCATGCAACCGAGTTGTGCACAACCTTTCTGGTGCGACGGACCAGCGCGGCGCTCCGTCGCGGTCACGATCGGGCGCGGGCGACCGTCTCCTCGATCAGCGCGGCGCACGTCGCGGCCTGGTCCTCGACGAGCATGTGGCCGGTGTCGGGCACGATCACGAGCCGGGAGCCCGGGATCGCCTCGTGGATCGCCCGTGTGTGTTCCGGCCGGACGACGTCGTTCTCCCCGGCGGCGACGAGCACCGGTGCCGTGATCCGCGCGACGTCCTCGGCGGTCATGCGGGGCTCGGTCAGCCACAGCTCGACGGTCTTCGCGGCGATGACCGGGAAGTACGAGCGGTCCTGCGGGGCGATCGCCGCCCAGTCGTCCCCGATCGCCTCGTCGAGCTCCTCCGCCGTGACCGACCCCGGCTGGTACCCGGACGGGTCGAGGTTGCCGGAGAACGCCGAGACCGACGCGACCAGGTCCGGCCGTGCGATCGCGAGCAGCAGGGCGGTGTTCGCGCCGTCGCTGTGGCCGACCACGTGGACCGGGCCTCCGATGCGCTCGTCGACGAGGGTGGCCGCCTCGGACACCATCGACGCGAAGCCGAGCGGCTCGTCGGTGTCCGGCGTCCGTCCGTGCCCACGTCGGTCGTACGTCCAGACCTCGAGCGCCGGGTCGAGACGAGCGAGGATCGGGTCGAACACCCGTCCGTCCGAGACGCCGCCGTGCAGGAGCACGACCTTCGGTGCGGACGGCCCCGAGCCGGCCCGCATGCGGAACCACACGGGGACACCGTCGACGTCGTGGGTGCCGGTCTCGAAGTCGCTCACCGGATCAGCGTAGGGCCGTCGCTGAGCGGAATGACACGAACGACGATTAGGCTTGCCACACCAACGATGACCAGCAACCACCCAGCCACAGCACGAACAACGACGCCTCGAGTCGGATCGTCGTCGTCCCACGGCAAGACGATCCTGATCGGCGAGCACGCCGTGGTCTACGGTGCACCCGCGCTCGTGCTGCCGGCGAACGACGTGCTGGTCACGGCGACCGTGACGCCGATCCCGGGGAGCGCCGGACACCAGCTCGAGTCGGCGGTGCACACCGGCCCCCTCGACCTCGCTCCGGCCGCCGTCATGCCGACCGTGACGGCCGTGACGGCCACGCTGCGGCACCTCGGCGAGACCGGGCAGCAGTTCCACGTCCGGGTGGACAGCGACGTGCCGACGGCGCGGGGCATGGGGTCGAGCGCCGCGGTCGCCGCCGCCGTCACCGCAGCGGTCGCCGATGCCCTCGGTGTCGTCCTGGACCCGGAGACCCACCACGAGCTCATCCAGGAGTGCGAGCGCGTCGCCCACGGCCGTCCGTCCGGACTCGACGCACGGGGCGTCGTCGCGGACGTCCCGGTCTGGTTCGAGGGCGGCCGCATCGAACCGGTCGAGGTGCGCGGCGAGTTCGTCTTCGTGATCGCCGACACCGGTGTGCCCGGCCACACGCGCGAGGCCGTGACGGCGGTCCGTGAGCGGCACGACCGCGACCCCGGAGCGGTGGACGCGGTCATCGGTCAGATCGGCGAGCTGTCGCGACGGGCGCGGGGGACACTCGGGGATGGCGACGCACAGGCACTCGGTGCCACGATGGACGCCGCGCACGAACTGCTCACCACCCTCGACGTGTCGAGTGATGACCTCGACCGGCTCGTCGGCGCCGCACGCAGCGCGGACGCCCTCGGCGCGAAGCTCACCGGCGGTGGGCGGGGCGGTTGCGTCCTCGCACTCGCCGCGGACGGTGAGCACGCGGACCGCATCGCGGTCGCGCTCTGCGGCAGCGGCGCCGCCGCCACCTGGACCACTCGGATCGGAGACCGCGCTTGAGCACTGCCACCGCCGTCGCGCACCCCAACATCGCACTCGTGAAGTACTGGGGCAAGGCGGACGCCGACCTCGCGCTGCCCGCGACGGGCAGCGTCTCGATGGGCCTCGACGTCTTCCCGACGACCACCACGGTCACGCTGGTGGACGGGAAGGAGGCTCGTGATGCGCTCGTCCTGAACGGTCACGTCGCCGACGACGGGGCGTTGACCCGCGTCCAACGGTTCCTCGACATCGTCCGGCAGCTGGCGGGCAGCGACGCGCACGCGCTCGTCGAGTCGACGAACGAGGTGCCGACGGGTGCCGGCCTGGCGTCGAGCGCATCCGGCTTCGCCGCGCTCGCCACCGCAGCCGCCGCCGCGTACGGCCTCGACCTGTCCGAGCGTGACCTGTCCCGCCTCGCGCGCCGTGGGTCGGGATCGGCGACGCGCTCGATCCCCGGCGGGGTGTCGGTCTGGCACGCCGGCGACGACCTGGGCTCGTACGCGGAGACGATCCCGGCGCCGCCGATGGCGATGGTCGTCGTGACGATCGACGCCGGGCCGAAGGAGATCGGTTCGCGCGAGGCGATGCGACGGACGATCGCGACGTCGCCGTTCTACCCGGCATGGGTGACGTCGACGACGGAGACGGTCGGCGACATGCTTGACGCCTGTGCCGCCGGTGACTTCACCCGCGTCGGCGAGCTCACGGAGAGCAACGCGCTCCGCATGCACGCCACGATCGAGGGCTCGTTCCCCCCGATCCGCTACCTGAACGCCCGCAGCGTCGCCGTGTTCGACGCCGTCGCCGAACTCCGCGCCGCCGGCACCGAGGCGTACGCGACGGCCGACGCCGGACCGAACGTCGTCGTGCTCACGAAGCCAGAGGACCGTGGTGCCGTCGCCGGTGCGCTCGCGGGCTTCGGCGACGTCATCGAGTCCGGCACCGGACCAGCCGCTCACGTCGTCCGCTCCGAAGGAACGGGGAGCCACCCCGACCAGAAGGAGTCCGCCGAGTGATCGAGTTCCGTGCCCACGGCAAGCTGTTCGTCGCGGGGGAGTACGCCGTCGTCGAGCCGGGGCAGCCCTCCGTCATCATCGCCCTCGACCGCACCATCACGGCCCGTGTCGCCGAGGGGCACGGTGCCGGCAGCGTGCACTCGGAGGAGTACGGGCACCTGCCGCTGACGTGGACCCGCGCCGAGGACGGCATCGCGCTGGACCGGGAACACCACCCGTACGACTACGTGATGGCGACGATCGACCTCGTCGAGAAGCTCCGTGGTGAGCTCGGCATCGAACCGCGGTTCCACGACCTCCGCATCTCCAGCCAGCTCGACGACGCCAGCGGTCGAAAGTTCGGACTCGGCTCGTCCGCAGCGGTGACCGTCGCCACGGTCGGCGCCCTCGACCGGTTCTACGGCCTGGGGCTCTCGCAGCGTCAGCGCTTCCAGGTCGCCCTGCTCGCGACCATCCGGGTGAACCCCCGCGCGTCCGGCGGGGACCTGGCGGCGAGCACGTTCGGCGGGTGGCTCCGCTACAGCGCCCCCGACCGCGAACGTCTGGCAGCGCAGCTCGACGCGCGCACCGTGTCGGAGATCCTGCACGACGCGGACGCGTGGGACGGCTTCGACGTCCAGCGCCTGCCTGCACCCGAGAACCTGCGCCTGCTCGTCGGCTGGACCGGTTCGCCGGCGTCCACCACGAAGCTCGTGGGCGTGGTGCGGCGGCACCGGAACGGCGGCTACCAGGCGTTCCTCGACGACAGCCGGGCCTGCGTCGACGACCTGACCACGGGCCTCCAGACCGGCGACGCCGCGCGCACCCTGGACGCCCTGCGGCGCGCCCGTGGCCTGATGCAGCGCCTCGGCGACTCCGTCGGCTCCAGCATCGAGACCGAGCGCCTGACCACCCTGTGCGACGTCGTCGAGCGTGCCGGCGGGGCGGCGAAGCCGTCGGGCGCCGGTGGCGGCGACTGCGGCATCGCCCTCGTCCCGATCGAGGACGACACCGCGGAGAGCGACACCGCCGGGATCCTCCGCGAGTGGGAGGCGCACGACATCCGGCACCTCACCATCGCCGTGCAGCCGCCGGAAGGCCCGATCGAATGAGCACCGTCGAATGAGCGACAAGACCATCACGCAGACCCCGATCCCCACGCGCTGGGTCGGTCCCCTCCGGGTCAGCGGCAACGCCGTCGAGGGCGAGCACGAGGTGCCCCTCGCGACGTACGAGTCGCCGCTGTGGCCGTCCGTCGGACGCGGTGCCCGCATCTCCCGCATGGTCGAGGGCGGCATCGTCGCGACGGTCGTCGACGAGCGCATGACCCGCTCCGTGGTCGTGCGTGCGACGAGCGCCGCCGCCGCACACATCGCGGCCGGACAGATCCTCGCGCGGCAGCCGGAGCTCGAGGCGGTCGTCACCGGGCAGAGCCGCTTCGCGAAGCTCATCGAGGTGCACCCGGAGATCGTCGGCGACCTGCTCTTCCTGCGCTTCGCGTTCACGACGGGTGACGCGTCCGGCCACAACATGGTCACGCAGGCCGCGGACACGCTGCTGCCGACGATCCTCGGCTGGCACCCCGAGCTGTCGTACGTGTCGATCTCCGGCAACTTCTGCTCCGACAAGAAGGCGACGGCCGTGAACGGCATCCGTGGCCGCGGGCGGAACACGATCGCCGAGATCGTCCTGCCCGGCATGGTCGTCGAGCGGTTCCTGAAGTCCTCGACCGAGCGGATCGTCGAGCTGAACACGGCGAAGAACCTGGTCGGCTCCACGATCGCCGGTGCCCTGCGCTCCGCCAACGCCCACTACGCGAACATGCTCCTCGGGTTCTACCTGGCGACGGGGCAGGACGCCGCGAACATCGTCGAGGGCTCCCAGGGCATCACGTTCGCCGAGGCCCGCGGCGACGACCTGTACTTCTCGTGCTCGCTGCCGCACCTCATCGTCGGGACGGTCGGCAACGGCAAGGGCAACGACCTGCCCGTGGTCGAGGACGCCCTGGTGCGCCTCGGCTGCCGCGAGGACCGCGAACCCGGCGCGAACGCCCGACGGCTCGCCGGCCTCTGCGCCGCGACCGTCCTCTGCGGCGAGCTCTCCCTGCTCGCGGCACAGACCAACCCCGGTGAGCTCATGGCGGCGCACGTCGCCATGGAGCGGGGTTCTGCTCGGAAAGAAGAGAAGGCATGACCGGCATCGGCATCCACGACATCGCGGTCGCGACCGGGCACCACGTGCTCGAACTCGACGACCTGGCCGTGCAGCTCGGCGTGGACCCGGCGAAGTACCACGTCGGCATCGGCCAGGACGCCTTCAGCGTGCCCGCCCCCGACGAGGACATCGTCACGATGGGGGCAGCAGCTGCGAAGCAGGTCGTCGACCGCCACGGCTCGGAGGGCATCCGCACGGTGCTGTTCGCGACGGAGTCCGGCATCGACCAGTCGAAGGCCGCCGGGGTGTTCGTGCACGGACTGCTCGGCCTCCCGACGAACGCCCGCGTGGTCGAGCTGAAGCAGGCCTGCTACGGCGGGACCGCTGCGCTGCAGCTCGCGCTCGGCATCGTCGCGCGGGACCCCCGCGAGCGCGTCCTCGTGATCGCCGCGGACGTCGCCCGCTACGACGTCGACACCGCCGCCGAGCCCACGCAGGGTGCTGGCGCGGTCGCCATGCTCGTCACCGCCGACCCGGACCTCATCGAGATCGAGCCGCTGTCCGGCCTGTTCACCGCCGACGTCGACGACTTCTGGCGTCCGAACGACCGCTCGACCGCCCTGGTCGACGGCCGCCTGTCGGTCAGTGCCTACGTGGACGCCTTCATCGGCGCCTGGGACGACCTGGCGGCGCGCGGCGGCCCGGCGATCGACGACATCGACCGGTTCGTGCACCACCAGCCGTTCACGAAGATGGCTTTGAAGGCGCACCGGAAGCTCACGCAGCACGTCGGCACGGAGTTCGACGAGTCCGAGCTGGTGACGGGGTTCACGTACAACAAGCAGGTCGGCAACACGTACACGGCGTCGCTCTGGATCGCGCTCGCCGCCCTCCTCGACCTCGACGACGACCTCGCCGGCAAGCGGATCGGCATGTTCAGCTACGGCTCCGGCAGCGTCGGCGAGATGCTGACCGGTGTCGTCCGCCCCGAGTACCGGCAGCACCGCCGTGACGGCTCCGTCCCCACGGCGCTCGCGGCCCGGGTACCGCTGACCGTGGCCGAGTACCGGGCCCTGCACGCGACGGGTGCCGCGACCAGCGACGACGTCGAACGGCCGCGCGTGACCACCGCCCCGTTCCGGTTCGCCGGCGTGCTCGGCGGCGCGCGGCACTACGAGGCGACCACCCACCAGGGGTGACGGACGGGGCGGACCCGACCAGTGCCTCCAGGCCGAGCAGGGGACGCACGGTGTAGACAGACGCATGGGACAGCTCATCTACGCCGGGGAGGCACTCGACCTCCACATCGATGACCGTGCCCTCACGCACCTGCAGATCGTCATCGTGAACATGCTCCGTCGTGACCACCGCTTCGTGTTCTCGTGGAAGGACGACGCACTGCACGGTGACGGCCGGTCGAGCATCTGGCTGCACCCGAACGTCAGCCTGCACTTCAAGTTCGCCGGCAGCCGGGCACCGTCCGTCAACCGGTCGTGGCTCGAGGAGCTGTACACCTCGGCGTCCTCCGGGTCCGGACTGGTGCTCACCCCGGAGCCGCCGGACACCGGGACGGGTGACGACTCGCCGTGGTCCCGTGCCGTGGTCCCCGGAGATGCTTAGCATTCCGATCGGTATGTGTCAACGGGTACCGCGCACCGGCGAACCCCAGTACGGTGCAGAGACCGCTCGATGTTCCCGTCGTCGTCGGCTCAGGGTGCCGTGACGGCGGGGGAGACCCGGATCAGGGGGCTCCCCGCAGGCGCCGGGCGGTCAGGGTCGCCGTCCCGCCCGAGGATTCGGGTTCCGAAGGCCGGGACGGCGGCCACCTCTCAGTACACGTCGCGGACGTACCGCTTCGCGCGACGCAGGTCGGCGAGGTACTCGGCGGCGTCGTCGTCGCCCTTGCCGCGTTCGGTCGCGATGACCTGCAGCAGCGCAGACTCGACGTCCTTCGCCATCCGTGACGCGTCGCCGCACACCGTGAAGGTCGCACCGTCCTCGAGCCACGCGTAGAGCTCCCTGGACTGCTCGCGCATCCGGGTCTGCACGTAGACCTTCTCGGCCTGGTCGCGCGAGAACGCCAGGTCCATGCGGGTGAGGACGCCCTGCTCCTGCAGCGCCGTGAGCTCGTCCCGGTACACGAAGTCGGTGTCGCGGTGCTGGTCGCCGAAGAACAGCCAGTTGCGCCCGGTGGCGCCGCTCGCCGCCCGCTCGTGCAGGAACCCGCGGAACGGCGCGATGCCGGTCCCCGGGCCGACCATGATGAGCGGTGCGTCGTCGTCGGCGGGGACACTGAACGCGGCGTTCGGCTGCAGGTACACGCCGACCTCGTCGCCGATCGCCACCCGGTCGGCCAGGTGCGTGGACGCGACGCCGGAGTGCCGACGGTTCACGTCGCCGTACCGGACGGAGGCGATCGTCAGGTGGATCCGGTCCGGGTGCGCGAGCGGGCTCGACGAGATCGAGTACTGGCGTGCCTGGAGCGGCCGGAGGAACGGCAGCAGCTCGTCCAGCCCCGGTGCCGCGGGGCCGGCGTCACGGAGCAGGTCGAGCACGTCACGGCCCCAGAGCCAGCGGTCCAGCTCGTGCTTGTCGCCGTGCGCGACGACTGCCGCGAGCTCGCTGGACGGGGCACGCTGCACGAGGTCCGCGACGAGGTCCTTCGACGGCGTCCGGATCTCCCGGTCGCCGCGGAGCACGTCGACGACGGCCCGACCGTCGAACCGCTCGTCGCCGGTGGCACCGAGGTGGTCCAGCAGCTCCGACACCAGGGCGTCGTCGTTGCGCGGCACGACGGCGAGGGCGTCGCCGGCGGCGTACGTGATGCCGCTGTCGCCGAGGTCGAACTCGTAGTGCCGGATCTCCTTCGCGCTGCGCGGGTCGGAGAGCAGCCGGTTCGCCACCAGACGGGCACGGTACGGGTTGCGCTTGTTCCACTGGGAACCCGGCCTGGAGGCTCGGCTCGCGCCCGCCCCGCCGGCTGGGGTCCCGTCGCTGGTCGCGCCGATGGCCGCGGTCGCGCCGGTCGCGCCGGCCTGCGTCTGGATCAGGTCGAGGACGCCGGCGGTCCAGAGGGCTGCCGGGTCCTCGAAGTCCACGTCGCAGTCGACGCGGTCGTGGATCCTGGTGGCGCCGAGCTGCTCGAACCGGGTGTCGAGGAGCTTGCCGGCCTGGCAGAACTCGTCGTAGCCGCTGTCGCCGAGCCCGAGGACCGCGAACTGCAGTCCCTCCAGCCGCGGGGTGGCGTCGGACTGGATCGCGTCCCAGAACAGGCCGGCGTTGTCCGGCATCTCGCCCTCGCCGTACGTCGAGGTGACGACGAGCACGTGCGACAGCCCGGCGAGCTGCTCGGGGGAGACGTCGTCGAGCGCCGTGGTCCGGCCACCGAGTCCACGGGCCCGCGCACCGGCGACGAGCTGGTCGGCCAGGAACTCGGCGTTGCCGGTCTGGGTGCCGAACAGCACGTCGATCGTGGTGGTCGGCGCCGGTGCCTGGGACTTCTTGCCGGCGGCGGCGATGCCCGCGATGAACCCGGCGAGCCAGGACTCCTGGGCAGCGGAGAACGGGGCGTCGACCGGGATCAGCGAGCCGGTCGGGGGCAGGAGGGTCACGCGGTCACCGCCTCGGCAGGGGCCTCTGGGGCGCGGCGGGCGATGTCCTCGAGCGCCGCGGTGGCGAGCAGCTCGTCGAAGCGTGCCGCACGGACGCGTCCGTCGTTCTTGGCGTTCTGGTGCATGATCCAGCCGGTCGTTCCCGGTGCGTCCATGCTGCGGTTGTTCCGCTGCGTGAGCGCACGCTTGTAGTCGTCGAGTCGCTTGATCGCGATGAGGGTGGCGAGCTCGTCGTCCGCGAACTTCTCGAGCGTGCCGCGCAGGTACTTCACCACGCGCTGCTTCACGAAGAAGTCCTCGGTCAGGACGAGGTTCTTGACGGCCTCGGCGACGCGGGGGTCGTTCGGGTCCGTCGCGCCGGGGACCCGCTCGAGCGCGATGTCCTGCGCGGCGCCGAGCACCGTGTACGACGACAGCAGCGAGAACATGTCGTCGCCCTGGTCGCCGAGCGCGGGGGCACGGCCGTCGAGCACGGTGCGACGGTCGCGGTAGTCGACCTTGAACGCGCGGAGCTTGTCCGTCGCGGTCGACGTCGCGAGCTCGTCGAGCAGCTCGTTCCTCGTCGCGGCCGCCAGGATCGCCTCCGCGTCCTGCGTGAGCAGGAGCGCGCGGGGCATACCGACGAACACGTGCGTGCGGGCCGTGTCCCAGTCGGCCAGCAGCCGGGCGGCGAGCTCGGAGCCGGTCGCCTCGAGGTGCCAGGCGAGGAGCAGCCGCGCCGCGTCCTCGTGGAACGCGCCGCGGTCGGTGTCGGTGACGGGGAAGACCAGGAGCGAGTCGGTGCTGGCGCGCTCGGTGACCTGCCCTGACGGGTCGTACTGGTACAGGAAGCCGCCGGACATCCCGTTCCCGAGTCCCTTGCCGAAGCCGCCGAGGTTGAACACCGCGCCGCCCGTCATGTACTCGCAGCCGAAGTCGCCGAGCCCCTCGACCACCGCGGTCGCGCCGGAGTTCCGGACGGCGAACCGGTCGCCGGCCTCGCCCTCGACGAACGTCCGCCCGCCGGTGGCGCCGAACAGCGCGAAGTTGCCGATGAGGACGTTCCCGCCACGGACCGTGCTGCCGCCGCCCGGCGCACGCACGACGATGCGGCCGCCGCTCTGGCTCTTGCCGACGCCGTCGTTCGCGGTGCCCGTGTGGTCCAGCAGGACGCCGTCGTTGTTGAAGACGCCGTAGGACTGCCCGGCCGAGCCGCTCGTGCGGATCGTCACGGCACCGTCGACCAGGCGCCGGCGACCGCGGTCGTCCGTGGTGACGGCGGGGACGTCCTCGAACGACGCGTCGCGGAGCTCGTGGTTGAGGATCCGCTCGACGTCGATGCCGAACTGGCCGCCGACCGACTTGTCGGCGTTGCCGAGGACCACGCCGTCGATGGTGACGGAGTGCTCTCGGTGGGTCAGGAGCGCCGTGCGGACCCGCTCGATGAGCGCGTCGTCGGTGCGGAAGTCCTTCTCCAGGTACTCCGGGTCGGTGACGACCTGCTCGGGCACCTGCGCGAGCAGGTTCCGCACGTCCAGCCGCCCGACGCTCGCCGGGTGGTCGAGGAGCTGCAGCAGGTCCGTGCGACCGCGGGCCTCGCGCAGGGATCGCAGACCGAGGCGCGCGAGGATCTGCCGGACGTCGTGCGCGATGTTCAGCAGGTACTGCGCGAGCGCGCGGGGGTCGCCCTCGAACGCCTCGGCGTTCGTGGTGAGGCCGGCAGGGCACTTCACGTTGCAGTTCTTCGCCATCACGCAGCCGAGCATCATCAGCGCGGTGGTGCCGAACTCGAAGCTGTCACCGCCGAGGAGCGCGCTCGTGACGACGTCGCTGCCGGTCTGGTGCGCGCCGGAGCAGCGGAGCGTGACCTTCTGCCGGAGGCCGTTCGCGACGAGGGCCTGGTGGACCTCCGCCACGCCGATCTCCGCGGAGCGGCCCGCGTACTTCAGGCTCGTGACGGCCGCAGCGCCCGTGCCGCCGGTGTTCCCGGCGACGTTGATGACGTCCGCGCCGGCCTTCGCGACGCCCACGGCGATGGTGCCGATGCCCTCGGAGGACACCAGCTTGACGATCACCCGGACGCGGGCGGCCTTGCAGTCGTGGATGAGCTGCGCGAGGTCCTCGATCGAGTACGTGTCGTGGTGCGGGGGCGGGGAGATGAGCTCGACGCCGGGGGTGCCACCGCGGGCAGCGGCGATGTCGACCGTGACCTTCGGCGCCGGGAGCTGGCCGCCCTCGCCGGGCTTCGCACCCTGGCCGATCTTGATCTCGAGCTCCTCGAGCATGGGGTCGGCGAGGTAGCCGGCCCAGATACCGAAGCGGCCGGAGGCGAACTGCTTGATGCGCGAGCCGCGGATGGTGCCGTAGCGGGAGTGGTGCTCGCCGCCCTCGCCGCTGTTCGACATGCCGCCGACCATGTTCGTGCCGTGCGCGACCGCCTCGTGCGCGGTGGCGACGAGCGCCCCGTGGCTCATCGCACCCGACGCCAGCGTCCTGGTGATCTCGTGCGCCGGCTGGACGTCGTCGAGTTCGACGCTCTCCGGTGCGCTCTCCAGGAGCGCCAGGAGGTCGACGGCGAACCCGGTGGTGCGGAGCGTCACCTGGGTGTCGTCGACGTCGTCGACGTCGACCTGGCCGGGGAAGACCAGCGCCAGCCCGCTCGCGAGGGCCGTGTGGCGCTCGGTGCCCAGCGATCCTGCGGACGTGAGCCGCAGACGGAACCGCACCGGGCCTCCCGTCGGACCGCCGTCCCCGACCCGTGAGCCGAGCAGACCGCGCACCGTGACGCTGCTGTTGCCGGTGAGCGAGAACCGGCCGAGTTCGCGTGCGAAGTCCTCCGCGGTGTCGAGCCCGGTGACGTCCGCGGGCAGGGCCAGCACGTCGCGGAGCGCGCTCGGGCGGCGGGAACGCTCCTCGTGCGTGGTCTGCAGGAAGGTCCGGTAGCCCGGTGTCGTGCGGAAGGCGTCGATCTCGGCGTCGCTCAGCCGGTCGTAGCCGGTGTTCCGGTACGCGGCGTCGGAGATGCCGAACGCGTCGTCGAGCTGCCCGAGCGTCAGGAGCTGGAGCGCTTCCGAGTCGCCGGAGCGCTCGAAGGACGGACGCTCCTCGGTCATGCCGCCGAAGCCGCGCACGCTCGCGACGCCGAACGAGTGCCCGGCACCGTCCGAGCGCTCCTTGAAGAGCCCGAGGAGCGGGACCTGGGCGTCGCCCTGCACACTCCGCGCGCGCTCGTGCCAGTCCGTCGCCGCCTGGGCGATGCGGGCGAAGCCGACACCACCGACCGGGGCGTCCATGTGCGGGAAGACCCGGGCGAACAGGTCGTCGCGGGTGTCGAGGTAGTTCGGCTCGAAGAACTCGCCGCCGATGTAGCTCTCCGCGGTGCAGAGCCCGACACGGCCCATCGTCTTCGCGAGGGCCTTCTCGGCTGCCTTCCTGAACTGCTTCAGCGCCTGGTCGGTGGCGGTGAGCTCGCCGGCCGGTGCCGGGGCTGCCGGGTACTTCTCCTCGGCACGGAGGCGCGCGGACAGGCTGTAGACCGCTGCGGCACCGAAGCCGAGCGCCGTCGCCACGTGGTGCGACGATGGGAGCTGACCGCTCTCCGCGACGATCGAGACGCGCAGCCGCAGACCCGTCTCGATGAGGCGCTGGTTCACCGCCGCGACGGCGAGGATCACGGGGAGGGCGGCGTGGGTGCTCGAGACACCGCGGTCGGTCAGCACCGCGATCCCGCCGCGCTGCTCGGCGAACGCCACGACCGCGTCGGCGAGCCGCTCGGTCGCGGTGCGCACCGCGTCGGCGTTGGCCTGCTCGTCCCCGAGGACGGGGACGTAGAGCATGGCGAAGCGCTCGAGCGGCACGATGTCCTGGTCGCGGAGCCGCACCATGTCGAGGTGCCCGAGGATCGGGGACTGCACGACGAGCTGCCGGGTCTGCGCGCCGGTGCCGTCGGGGCTGTGCCCGTCGAGCTTGGCTCCGAGGGCGACGCGCATGCTCATGCCGTCTGCCTCGCGGATGGAGTCCAGCGGCGGGTTCGTCACCTGGGCGAAGCGCTGCGAGAAGTACTTCGCCATGCCGCCCTCGGTGTCGCTGAGCGCGTTGATGGCGTTGCCGTAGCCCATCGCCGAGATCCGCTCCGAGCCGTTCTGCAGCATCGGGTCGAGCATGAACCGGAAGCTCTCCTGGTTCAGCGAGTACGCCACGTAGCGGCCCTGCAGCGACAGGTCGCCGTCGTAGCCGAGGGTGTTCGTGGTGCGGTCGTAGTCTGGCGCGGGCAGGTCGTCCAGGTTGACCCGGGCGTCGTCGAGCAGCGTGCCGTAGTCCCGGCGGGCGGCGAGCATCTCGAGGACCTCGCCGGTGCGCATCTGCGTGCCGGTGCGGTGGTCGACGACGAGCATGCCGCCGGCCTCGATGCGGCCGCGGTGCACGACCTCGTCGTCGGGGAACGTGACCTGACCGGCCTCGGACGACACCATCAGGTACTCGGCCGTCTCGACCGTGCGGAGCGGGCGGAGCCCCAGGCGGTCGAGTCGGGCACCGACGACGTCGCCGTCGCTGAAGATCACGGCGGCGGGACCGTCGTTCTTTTCCTCGTACAGCGAGAAGTACTCGAGCATCGCGCGGACGTCGTCCGTCAGCGTGCGGTCGTTCTCCCACGCCGGCGGCATGAGCGACACGACGGCCTCGACGATCTCCAGGCCGTCGTCGAACACCCGACTCTGCAGGGTCTGGTCGAGGCGGCTCGAGTCGGACTGTCCCGGTGGACGGACGATGCTGCGCGTGCGTGCTCGGGCGAGCGCCTCGTCGGAGAGGCGGTTCTTCCGGTCGGTGTTGAGCTCGCCGTTGTGCGCCATCAGGCGGAACGGCTGCGCCATCGTCGGGTGCGGCTCGGTGTTCGTCGAGAAGCGGGTGTGGAAGTACAGCGTCCGGACGGAGTGCCGGGGGTCGCGGAGGTCCGTGAAGTACCCGATGACCTCGCCGGAGTTCAGGCGGCCCTTGAGGACCTGCGTGCGGGCGCTCAGGGACAGCGGCGACAGGGCGGCGTGCTCGAGGTGCTGCTCGGCCGCCTCGCCGTAGGAGATCGCCTCGATCGCGAGCAGGGCACGGTTGGCGGCGGCGTCGACGTCGGCCCGTTCCCATCCGGACGGGGCGCGGAACACCCACTGCACGATGGGCAGCTGGTACTGCTCGGCCTCGGGGCGGGCGACGGTGTGGTCCACCGGGACGTCGCGGACGAGGAGGAGCTCGAAGCCCTGCTGCTCGATCTGCTCGGTGACGGTGCGGACCGCGCGGTCGCGCTCGTCGGACCGGCTCGGGACAAAGCAGTTCGCGACGCCGAAGTGGCCCGTGCGGAGTTCCTCGCCGGTGAGCGCGCTGAAGAACTCCACCGACAGGTCGATGCTGACGCCGGCGCCGTCGCCGACCCCCTCGGAGGACTTGCCGCCGCGGTGCGGGATCGCACAGAGCGCTTCGTCGCCCTTCACGATGACGTCGTGGCTCGGCGTCCCGTCGAGGCGGGTGATGAAGCCGACGCCGCAATCGGAGTTCTCGCGGGCAGGGTCGTACAGACCGAATGGGGAGGGGTTCACGTGCGGGTCCTGAGGAGCGAGTGCCGGCAGCGGACGGACGGAGGCTGCAACGGTGGAGCGCTCGCCGCGGGCGGACCGGTGGTGTCGGTCGGGCCCTGTGGGGTCGTGGTGCGGTGAGGCGATGCTAAGCGTTGGTATACCGACAGCGCAACACCGCTGCGTCCTGCTCGCGTGGCGATGCGGACGGCACCCGTGGTGCGCTGCGGCGCCGAACAACGGAAACCGATCCGCACCACGGACTTCCGCGGTTCGGATCGGTTTCGGTTGTGCTGCGTTCCTCGGCTGTGCCGTGCTACTCGGCGTCTTCGTCCTCTTCGGGGTTGAAGTGCGACTCCTCGTCGGTGATGCCGGCGGCGACACCCTCGGGGTGGTTCGGGATCGTGCTGTCCTTGCCGAGGCCGTCCGTCTTCTCGGTGCCGTCCGGGTCCGGGGTGCTGGTGTCCGTCATGAGGTGCTCCTTCGCGTCACGGGACGCTCACGGTACCCGCGCTGCCTCAGCGCGTCGTCGGAGCGGTGCGCGTCGTGGCGTCCGTCACGGGCAGTGCCTCGGTCGTGGCCTCGGCGGCCGGTGTCGTCCCCGGGCGGATGATCTCCGGACGACGACGCGTGCGGAACACCCACGCCTTGAACAGCACGAAGCGGACCAGGGTCGCGAGCAGGTTCGCCCCCGTCAGCACCGCGATCTCCGCGCCGTGCGACGACCCGGGCGCCGCGGCGTGCAGCACGACGAGGGACCCCGACGTGATCGCCCATGCGATGCCGAACACGACGAGCCCCTGCACGTGGTGGCGTCCGGCGCCGGACCGACCGCGCACGCCGAACGTGAACCGGCGGTTCAGGGCGGTGTTCCCGATCGCGGTGACGAGGAGCGCGAGGAAGTCGGCGGTCTGCGCACCGATCGCCGGGCGGAACAGCGCGTAGAGCACCGCGAACGCGATCGTCGACGCGACGCCGATCGCACCGAATCGGAGCACCTGGCCCACGATGCCCACGTGCGGCGTCGTGAACGGCTGGCGGCCGATCGCCTCGTACACGGGTGCGACGGGGATCCGCCCGGTCGCCAGCCCGCGTGACACCCGCCACATGCCCCTGAGGTCCTCGGTCGCGGTCGACGCGATGTCCACGGACGAGTTCACGTCGTCCACCCAGTCGACCGGGACCTCGTGGACGCGCAGCCCTGCGTGTTCGGCGATCACGAGCATCTCCGTGTCGAAGAACCACGCGTCGTCCTCGCACAGGGGCAGGACGTGCTCCGCCGCCTGCCGGGTGATCGCCTTGAAGCCGCACTGGGCGTCGGAGAACGAGACGCCCATCGTGGTCCGGAGCAGCAGGTTGTACGAGCGCGAGATGAACTCGCGTTTGCCGCCCCGCACCACCCGCGACGAACCGGCCAGCCGGGTGCCGATCGCCAGGTCCGAGTGCCCGGACAGGAGCGGTGCGACGAGCGGCTCCAGCGCGGCCAGGTCGGTGGAGAGGTCTTCGTCGAGGTAGACGAGCACCCGGGCGTCGGACGCGCCCCACACCGCCTTGAGCGCCCGACCGCGGCCCTTCTCGGGCAGGTGCACGGCGTGGACCCCGTCGAGCATCGCGGCGAGGTCGTCGGCGATGCGGGCGGTGTCGTCGGTCGAGGCGTTGTCCGCGATCGTGATCCGCCACGTGGAGGCCAGCGACGTCCGGCAGAACGTGTGCAGGCGCCGGACGTGGGCGGCGAGCGTGTCCTGCTCGTTGTAGCAGGGGACGACGATGTCGATGTCGAGGGTGGGGTTCGTCTCCGTCATACCGCTGATGCTCGGCAGCGGCCCTACGGGAAGCGGAGCACGCTCCTGTGCCGACGGTAAGAACCCGTGTCAGTCCGAGGGGGCCGCACCCAGCTCGAGTCGGCTGTCTGCAATTGCCCAGACCTCAGCGGAGTGCGTGGCGATGACGACAGCAGCTCCGTCCTCGGCGAACGCTCCGAGGACGTCGAGGACGACGCGCGCATTGGTGGCGTCCAGTGCGCTCGTCGGCTCGTCCGCCAAGATCAGTCGCGGTCGTTTCACGATGAGACGTGCCAGCGCGACTCGCTGCTGTTCGCCACCGCTCAGCTCGAACGCTCGATGGCCCGCCCGACCCTCGAGACCGACCCGCGCCAGCGCGGCCTCGGTGGATGTCTGGCGCTCGCGTCGCTTCCGACCGGACCGAGCGATCAGGACGTTCTCCGCGACGGTCATGTCCGGCACGAGTCCGAAGTCCTGGAACAGGAAACCCAACACGTCGCGCCGCACGAGCCGAGCATGTCGCGGTGATCGTCCCGCCTCGACACCGTCGATGTGGATGGTCCCGGCGTCGAGGTGGTCGATCAACCCCATGCAGTCCAGCAGGGTCGACTTCCCGGAGCCGCTCGGACCGGTCACGGCGAGGATTTCCCCGTCGGAGACGTCGACCGACAACCCGTCCCAGAGCTGCTTGCGTCCGTGTCGTTTGCTGGCTCCCCGGAGTCGGAGCATCACGTTTCCCTTCCTCGGGTCTTCACAGCGCGGCGGCCCGTCCATGAGAGGAATGCGACGTCGATCGCGGCGATCGCGATGACGATGCCACCCGCCAGCAGGCCCGCGGCTCCAGCGCTCCTCGCGACCGGGTCGAGCGCGGAGACCTGACCGCTGCCGTCCGGACGTCGGTCCCACCAGCCGTCGACGACGACGGCTGCCGCCGCGGTGAGCAGGATCGTCTCGACGAGCACGAGCGATGCGTTCGTCCGGACGAAGGAGCTCCCTGCTGTGAAGCGGGCGAACAGCGCGCGCCCGTGCCGTCTGCGATGCGCGATCATCCCGAACGCGCTCAGCATCACGGTCACTGCCCCCGCTCCGATCAGTGCCGCTGTGTCGATCCTGACCGCGGTCGCCGCATGCTGTGCACGTTCCGCTGCGTCCTGACCAACCGCCACGACAGCGCTGAACTCGTGACCGACGTCGGACGATCGGATTGCACGCTCGGCGACGGCGTTCGATGTGAAGACGACGTCTCCGGTCGACAGCCATGAACCCAGCTGGTCGTCCGAGAACACCGTCGCGGGGTCCGGGACGACGATGACGACGGCGTCACGCAGCCACGTCGCGGTCGAAGCATCACCGGGATGTGTGTAGACCTCGGACTCCGCAAGCGTGCCTCCGCCGATCGCCGACCGCTCGCTGGGAGGAGCGTTCCTGAGCTCCCACTTGCCGAGGCTGCGGACGAGGGGTGCGCGCTCGATGGCTGATCCGTGCGGGAGCCACACGCTGATCCGGCCCGGGTCAGCGGTGATGAGCGAGCCGTCGGCTGCGTGGAGCCGGTGGAGCTGCAGGTAGGTGCCGTCGACGATCAGCGCCGGGGATGTGCCGCGACCGCGTCCGGTGCCGATCTCCGTGGCGGCGGTGAGCAACGCATCGCCGTCGTCGAGCGACCGACCCGTGAACGCACCGATCCGGTCCCAGTACTCCTGCGACTGGCTGTCCGGTCTCGGATCCGGTGTCACCCAGAGCTGCACGGTGCGCCCGGCTGCGCGGAGGTCACGCGCTGCGGCGCCGCTGTTCGCGACCGCGATGCTCCCGACCATCGTGAACGTCGCAGCGATCAGGAGCGCGATCGCGGGTGCGCGCGCGAGTTGTACGGCGATGACGAGTGCGCCCGAAGGCCGTGTCCCACGCATCGCGGCGGGGATGGGTGTGCGGCACGACAGGACCGTTCCGAGAGCGTGCAGGACGATCACGGGGATCGTGAGGGCGGTGCAGAACGCCGCGACCGCCACGGCGAACACGACGATCGATGCGAAGCCGTTGTACAACCAGAGGGCGAGCGCCACGAACGGCGTGACCGCTGCGAGCACGGCCATCGCGACCCGGAGCTCCTTGAGCTCTGTCAGGACCACGGAGGCGGTGCTCCGGCCGGTCAACCGATGGACGGCGGAGCGTCGCGGGCTCCCGACCGTACCGAGCATGCAGAGTGCGCCACATCCCATCATCAGCGCGGCGATGAGTCCCCAGCTGCCGTCGAGGCCGCTCGAGATGCCGAATCGCGCGGCGATCGGGATCGACTCGGCAGTCACGACGAACCCGGCTTTCTCGAGCGCGTGCACGAGCGCTCGGCGGGACGCATCGGCGCCCAACACCTGGTACGAGCCGGCGGTGTCGTAGTGGACCAGATCGGCCATCGGCTCGACACGAGTCGTCATCGTGCGAGCGAAGTCGCGATACCCACGATCGAGCCACGCCGCTCCCGAAGTCGATGGCGCGCCGGTGACGAGCGCGACACGTCTGGTGTTCGGCTCGCGAGGGTCCGCGACGACGCGAGCGATCGTTGCGCCCTGGTCGCTCGCCACGGCCTCCAGCGACTCGGCAACTCGCACGTTCGACGCGGCGCCGGACTGGGCGACCGCGGTGACCACGGACGAGACGCCGAGAAGACCGCTCTCGCTCGCCTGGACGAGTCCGAGGAAGCCGAGCAGGAACGCGAGCAGTGGCGGAACCGCGTACGCGACTCGAGTGGATCGAAACGACACGTGTACCTTCCCGATGACGTCGCGAGGGTGCACCCGGTGCACCCTCGCGACTGACGATCAGCAGTTGTGGTAGTACGCCTTGTTGCCGCTGCTCGCCTTCGGTGTGAGAGCCTTCGAGTACACCCCGCCCCGCACCCCGGTGACGCGCTTCGTCTTCTTCCCGACCGCGGTCGAACCGTGACAGCTGGACTCCCGGAAGTAGTTCGAGTACGTGTCGTCCCGACCGACTCCCCACTCCCAGTAGCTCCCGTCGGCGACCCGCGTCTGGATGCCGCCGACGGTGCTCGAGGACCCGTGCTGGGTGCCGGTGATCTCGACCCCGCCCGCTTGACTTCCCGTACCGAGTACTTCGGTCGGCGCGGCAGACGCGATCGCAGCCGGAGCGATGACGAGTCCTGCGGCCAGGCTGATCCCGATGACCAGCTTCTTCTTGGTGTTCATGCTTCTCCTCTGCCCCATAGTGGATTGGGCAGAGCAAGCCTGGTGAAGTATCAGCGTTAAGTCAAATATGCTGCAATTGCAGTAGCACGGTGAACGCCGTCCGACCCGGCTCCGACACCACCCGCACCGTGCCACCGTGCGCGTCCACGACCCCGCGCACGATCGCCAACCCGAGTCCGCTCGTCCCGTGCTCCCGCGAGCGAGACGCCTCACCACGGGTGAACCGGTCGAACAGCGTCGGCAGCACGTCGGCCGGGATCGGCGGCCCGTCGTTCGCGACGACGAAGCGCACTCCGGCGCCGGAGCCGGGCTCCGTCCCGGCCACCCGCTGCAACGACACCACCACGGCGGTCCCCGCGGGTGTGTGCGTCCGCGCGTTCGCCAGCAGGTTCGTCACCACGCGGCGCAGCTGGACCTCGTCCCCGGACACGACGATCGGCTCGTCGTCGACCTGCAGCGTCCAGCGGTGCGACGGCGCGGTTGCTCGAGCGTCCATCGTCGCCTCGACGACCACGGACGTGAGGTCCACGGGCTCGGCGGCACGGACGACCGTGCCGGACGACGCCGCGTCGAGCCGGGCGAGCAGCAGCAGTTCGTCGACCAGCGACCCCATGCGGACGGCTTCGCGTCCGATCCGGTCGACGTTCTCGTGGAGTGCGTCCACGTCCGACGACGACGAGGACAGCTCGGCGTACGCCCGCACGGTCGCGATCGGCGTGCGGAGCTCGTGCGACGCGTCGGCGATGAAGGTGCGCATGCCGGCCTCGGCATCGCGTCGGACCGTGAGCGCGCGGGCCACGTGCCCGAGGAGACGGTTGAGCGCCGACCCGACGGCGCCGACCTCACGGTTCTGCGCGAGGTCCACGTCGGCGACCCGCACGGGGATGTCGGTGTCGCCCCGCTCCAGGTCGAGCCCGGTGACGCTCGATGCGACCTCGGCCACGCGTTCGAGCGGACGCAGGGAGCGGCGGACGAGCATCGCGCCGGCCCACACGGCGACGAGGAGCCCGACGAGTGTGACGCTGCCGATCACGATGACGAGCCGGACCACGGACGCACGCAGGTCGTCGAGGGGCAGCGCGGTGACGTAGACGTCTCCGGACGACCCGATCGCCTGTGCGCGGTAGGTGCCGAGTGACCCGAGCGACACGGTCACCTGGGCGCCGTCGGCGTCGACGGACGACAGCGTGGACTCCTGCGCCGACGTCAGTCCGTGCTGCTGGCCGCTGCTGTCGGTGTAGCCGGCGAGCACGGAGGAGCCGTCGCGGTAGATCGCCACGACCGTCCCTGCGGCCTGTCCCGGAGCGCCGATGAACGCGTTCCCCGGGTCCGGCCGGTCACCGGAGCCCGCACCCGGCGGCGGCGACGGGGACCCACCGGGCCCGAGCGTCCGGTTCGCCGCCGTGGAGAGCTCCGCGTCGAGCCGCCCCACGAGGTACCCCCGGTAGGCGACCACGGTCACGACCCCGACGACGAGGTTCGTCGCCACGAGCAGCAACGCCACGGCACCCACGATCCGCCACCGCAGCGACGGCACCCGCCGAGCACGAGCACCCGCACGAGCACGAGCACCCGCACGAGCACGAGCAACCGGGACCCCACCCGCACGACGACGAGCGCTCACGGCCGCAACACGTACCCGGCGCCGCGCACGGTCTGCACGAGCGGCGGGCGCCCGACGTCGAGCTTCTTCCGCAGGTACGACACGTACATGTCCACCAGGTTGGACGACGACCCGAAGTCCATGCCCCACACGTTCGTCAGGATGTTCTCCCGTGACAGCACCCGGTTCGCGTTCCGCGCCAGGTACCGCAGCAGCTCGAACTCGGTCGGGGTGAGCTCGATCGCGTCCCCGCCGCGCGAGACGGTGCGCGCGTCCTCGTCGAGCACCATGTCCCCGACGGTGATCCCGACCGGCGCAGCGGCGACCCGCGCCGACGTCCGCGCCAGGATCCGTGCCCGCACCAGCAGCTCCGCCACCCCGAACGGCTTGGTGAGGTAGTCGTCACCGCCCCGGGTGAGCCCGGCGAGCCGGTCCTCGGACGAGTCCCTGGCGGTGAGGAACAGCACCCGGACGTCGTCCCGCGCGTCCCGGAGCCGGTCGAGGACCTGGAACCCGTCGATGTCCGGCAGCATCACGTCGAGCACGATCACGTCCGGTTGGAAGTCCCGCGCGGCGAAGAGCACGTCGCGTCCGCGGTGCACCGTGCGCACGGACCAGCCGTCCGCCTCGAACGCGAGGCGGACGGCATCGGCGAGCGCGTGCTCGTCGTCCACGACGAGGGCCCGGACGGGGCTCCCGTCGGTACGCTGCAGCGGTCGGTCGGCCATCGAGGCCGAGCCTACTTCCCGCTCGTCAGGTCGTAGACGGTCTGCCCGCCGACGGTGGTGGATTCGTAGTTCGCTGCGACCCACTCCTGGATGGCGCTGGCGGTGGACGATCCGCCGCCCATGCCGCCGCCGTTGCCCGAGGAGATGTAGTACGCGATCTTCCCGTCGGCGACGTCCGCCTTGAACTCGGCGAGCGTCGGTGTCGGGTCGCTGGACCAGCCGCCGATCGCCATCACCGCGGTGTCGGTGTCGAGCTCCAGCTGCGCGGCGGACTGTGATCCGTTCACCGCGGCGGCCCACTTCGTGTCCGTCGCCTCGAGCAGCTTCTGCAGCGCCGACGACGTCGATGCGCCCTCGCCTCCGCCACCGGTCGCGCCGCCACCGGACGGGAGGCTCGTCCCCGACTCCGATCCGCTGGTCCCGTCGCCGGGTGCCTCGCCCGTTGCCCCGCCCGGCATCTCGCCGGAGGTCCCGTCCGGCATCTCCGGCGGCGTACCGCCGGGACCCGCCTGCGTTCCGGAGTCCGCGCTGTCGGAACCGTCCGTCTCGGAACCGGAGGTGGTCCCGCCTGGTCCACCCGTGCCTCCCGGCATGCCCCCGCCGCCCATCCCGCCACTGGACGATCCCGACGGACCGACGCTCGGGATCGAGCCGGAGTGCGCCACCGTGGTGGTGGCCAGCGCGTAGGCGGTGGTACCGGTGAGCCCGAAGAGCGTCCCGGCGAGGACGCCGACGGCCACCAGCTTGCGGAGCGAGGGGACGCTGCCGATGACGATCGCGACGGCGGACAGCAGCCCGCCGGCGAGCATCACCCAGCGGAGCCACGGCAACCAGGTGGGGTTCTCGTTCAGCAGGCACCAGCCCCAGAACGCCGTGATGCCGATCATGCCCGCGAGGCCCAGGCGTCCGGTCATCCGGTTCCTGGCGTTCCAGAGCAGCGCGCCGCCGGTACCGACGAGGCCCGCGATCGCCGGGGTGAGCGCGACCGTGTAGTACGGGTGGATCGTGCCGGACATGAACGAGAACACGAGCCCGGTGACGATGAGCCATCCGCCCCAGAGGACGAGTCCGGCACGGACGGGATCGCCGATCGTCCGGCGTCCGACGACGACCAGGCCGAGCACGAGGGCGATGAGCGCCGCGGGGAGCAGCCAGGAGATCTCGAGGCCCATCTCCGAGGAGAACAGCCGGTCGAGGCCGGTCGACCCGCCGAACGACGAGCCAGCGGTCCCGCCGGTCATCCCGCCGCCACCACCGCCGTTGCCCGAGCCGCCGAAGATGCGGCCGAGCCCGTTGTACCCGAACACCAGGTCGAGCACGGTGTTGTTCGTGGAGCCACCGATGTAGGGGCGGGAGTCGGCGGGCCACAGCCACACCGCGACGACCCACCAGCCGGCGGCGACGACCAAGGACCCGGCCGCGATGAGCAGGCCCACGATGCGCTTCGGCCACGTGGTGCGTGCCGCGATCAGGTACACGAGCCCGAACGCCGGCAGGACGAGGAGACCCTGCAGCATCTTCGTCAGGAAGGCGAACCCGAGGGCGACACCGGCGAGCGCGATCCACCTCCAGCTGCCCGTCGGGAGTGCCCGCACCGTGCAGTACGCCCCGGCGGTCATGAGCAGCACGAGGAGCGCGTCCGGGTTGTCGAACCGGAACATCAGTGCCGCGGCCGGGGTCGCCGCGACGGCGAACCCGGCGAGCAGCGCGCCGACGTTCGCGGTCGTCGATCCCAGTCGCGTCAGGGTCCGTCGGACCGTGCCCCACACCAGCGCGACGGACCCGACGGCCATCAGGGCCTGGGGGAGCAGCAGGCTGAAGGACGAGAAGCCGAAGAGCCTCGCGGAGAGGACCATCACCCACAGCGACGCGGGTGGCTTGTCCACGGTGATGAAGTTCGACGAGTCGAGCGAGCCGAAGAAGAAGGCCTCCCACGACTTCGTGCCGGCCTGCACGGCTGCGGCGTAGAACGAGTTCGCGTACCCGGATTCGCTGAGGTTCCAGAGGTACACGACGGCGGTCACGACGAGGAGCGCCCAGAAGGCCGGCCGGAGCCAGCGGGCGTCCTCGCGCTCGCCGAGGAAGAGGCGGGCAGCGGCTCTCCGACGTGTCTGCGCACCCGAGTGCGCACGGTCGCGTCGATCGGTCACGGGGATCGGGTACGTGGTCATGTCCATGAGCATCCGGGGCGTTCCCCGAACAGCCCCATGCGTGACCTGTGCGCCGGGTAAGTGTGCTGGGGCTGGTCTCGCCCGTCAGGCGTAACGCGAAGCGGCCCGGAGCGTGGCGGACTTGTACGACCCGCCGAACAAGAACACGTGCAGGAGCAGCGGGGCGAGCTGGTGGAGCTCGACGCGCTCCTGCCACCCCGATGCCAGACGCGACTCGGCGTCGTAGCCCGCCAGCACCGTCTCGAGCCGGGGCAGCCCGAACAGCCCGAGGAGCGCCAGGTCCGTCTCCGCGTGCCCGCCGTGCGGGTTCGCGTCGATGAGCACGGCTCCCGTCGGCTCGGAGTCGTCCGTCGGCCAGAGCACGTTCCCCGCCCAGAGGTCCCCGTGCAGTCGCGCGGGCCGGTCACCGACGAGCGCTGGCTGGGTCGACGAGAAGTCCCCGTCCTGGACGCGTTGCGCGACCCGTTCGAGCAGTGCCGCTTCGCCCGGGTCGAACCCGCCCCGGTCGACGATCCGCCGGACGAAGTCGCGGATGCGGTACTCCGCGAAGAACTCGCCCCACGTGGCCGGGGCATCGGCGGCGGCGACGAACGGGGTGCCGGACCGACCCATCCGCAGCGGTACGCCGGACGGGAACCCCGGCGCCGGCGCTCCCCAGTGCGGTGCGCCGGACGCGTGCGTGTGCGCGAGTGATCGCCCGAATCGTTCGGCCTGCGCTCGGGAAGGTGAGCCGTCGGAGATCAGCTCCAGGTCGAGCACAGTCGGGCTCGGTCGGTCGAGGACCCGGGCAATGCGGGTACCGCCGGAGTCCTCTGCGGCGGCGAGCCACTCGAGCCCCGCGGCCTCTGCGGCTGCCTCGTTCGGATCGGTGAAGGTCTTCACGTGCGTCTCGGCCATCGATCCATCCTTCCAGCGCCGACCGGAGGACGACTCAGACCACGTCGCTCAGACCGCGTCGACGAGCGCCTTCGCCAGCGGGTGCCACGGCCGCGACGACGGACCGCTCAACACCAGCGTCCGCTCGAGCCTCGGCGTCGTCGGCACCATCACGAGGTCGTCCGGCAGCATCACCCTCCCGAGCGTCGGGACGACGGACACCCCCTCGCCGCGCTGGATCATCCCGAACATCGTGCTCATCTCCCGCACCCGGTGGGCGTAGCGGAACGGCTGCCCGGCGATCTCGTGCATGCGCTGGATCTGGTGCTCGCACCCGCCGCCGCCGGCGACCAGACCGTCCTCGTGCAGGTCATCGAGCGTCAGGGCCGCCACGTCGGCGAGGGGGTGGTCGCGTCGGATCACCGCGGCCATCTCGTCGCGCGCGACGACGACCGCGCCGTCGGGCACGGACATCGGGTCGACGAGCACGGCGGCGTCGACCGTGCCCGCCTCGAGCCACTCCGGCATCTCGTCATCATCACCCTCGTAGACCTGGACGTCGACGTCCGGCAGGGTCACCGCCCACAGCTCTCGGAGCCGCGGCAGCAGGCCCTGGCACACGGTGGGGACGGCGGCGAGTCGCACGGTGCCGCGCGCCGTACCGGGCCGGACCACTGCCTCCAGGGCGTCGACGGAGGCGAGCACGCTGCGGGCGTGACCGATCAGCCGTTCCCCGAGTGGCGTCGGGGCGGCCGCACCGCCGCGGCGGAGGACGGGCCCGCCGACCTCGCGCTCCAGCCCGGCGACGGCGTGCGAGACGGCGGACTGGCCGATCCCGAGGGTCGCAGCGGCGAGGGTGAACGATCCGCGGTCGACCGTGGCGACGAGTGCGCGGAGCTGGGCGAGCGTGATGTTCATGTGCTTCCTTCATGCCGCCATGAATCGGATGCGTTTGCTTCATGTCGGCGGCTGGCTCGACACTAGCGGCATGAACGGCATCCTGTTCGTGCTCGTCGCACTCACCTGGGGATCGAGCTTCCTCTTCATGAAGATCGGGCTCGAAGGGCTCTCCCCGCAGCAGGTCGCGCTCGGACGAGTGCTCCTCGGTGCCGTGACCCTCGTCGTGATCCTGCTCGCCACCCGTCGTCGCTGGCCGCGCTCGCCGCGGCTCTGGGGCCACCTGCTCGTCGTCGCGGTGTTCCTCAACGCGATCCCGTCGTCGCTGGTGGCGTGGGCGGAGCAGACGGTGCCGAGCGGCCTCGCGAGCATCTACAACGCGACGACGCCGATCATGGTGTTGCTCGCGATGCCGCTGCTGCTGCCGGCGGAGCGTCTGCGCGGCAAGCAGCTCGTCGGCGTGCTGCTCGGGATCGTCGGCGTGCTCGTCCTGGTCGGGCCGTGGGACCTCATCGGCGACCCGGCGGTCCTCGCGACGGTGCCTGCACAGATCGCCCTGCTCGGGATGACCGCCTGCTACGGGTTCGGACTGTCCTACATGCGCCGGTTCGTCGCGGGGAGCGGCCACGACGCGATCACCCTCACGACCGTGCAGCTCACGTTGGGTGCGGGGCTGATGCTGCTGGTCGCGCCGTTCACGGCGCTCTCGCCGGTGCAGCTGGACTGGAGGATCGTGGCCGCGATGGTCGCGCTGGGCTGCGTCGGCACGGGGCTGGCCTACATGTGGAACACCGGGCTCGTGCAGGCATGGGGCGCCGCCAGGGCCTCCACGGTCACCTACCTGACGCCCGTGGTCGGGGTGGTGCTCGGCGTCCTCGTGCTGGGGGAGCGGGTCCGGTGGAACGAGCCCGTCGGTGGCGTCGTCATCCTGCTCGGCATCGCGCTGGCGTCCGGGGTCGTGCGGTGGCGGCGGCCGGTCCGGACACCGCAGCACGCATAGGCTGCAGGGGTGAGCGCGCGGACCGAACTCGCGGGGGTCGCCCGGCAGGAGGTCGCCGCGGCGCCCGCGGACGGCAGCTCCTCGTTCCGACGTGCAGCGGTCCTCATCCTGTTCGGGGTCCTCGACCGGGTGCCGAGCGACAGCACAGCGCGGGACGCCGCCGTCTCGCGCGACCTCGACGTGCTGCTGCTCGCCAGGGCCACGACGCTCCGCGCGCATCCGGGGCAGGTGGCGTTCCCCGGTGGACGCGTCGACCCCGGTGACCGTGACGCCGTGGCCGCTGCCCTCAGGGAAGCGCGAGAGGAAACCGGGCTCGACCCGTCCGGCGTCGAGGTCCTCGGCACCCTGCCCGCGCAGCCGCTCGACTTCTCACGGCACCTCGTCACCCCGGTCCTCGGATGGTGGCGTGACCCGACTCCGGTCCGGGTCGTCGACGCCCGGGAGTCGGCCGCGGTGTTCCGGGTCCCGGTCGCGGACCTGCTCGACCCGGCACACCGCGGCGTCACGGTGATCCGCCGGGACGGACGCGAGTGGCGTGGGCCGGCCTTCAGCGTCGACACCGCCTCGGGAACGCACGTGGTGTGGGGGTTCACCGCGATGCTGCTCGACGGGCTGTTCGACCGGCTCGGCTGGACGGAGCCGTGGGACGGGGAACGGGTCGTCGCGCTCCCGCCCACCTAGGCTGACGGCATGACCTCCACGGCGCGGTTGCTCCTGGCCTCGTCGCACCCCGGCCCGACGCTCACCGTCACGGTGCTCGCGGCGGTCATCGCGAGCGCCGTCGGCCACCCGGCGCGGCTCGTCGTCCTCGTCGCCGCGGCCGTCGTCGCCGGGCAGCTGTCGATCGGCCTGGCCAACGACTGGATCGACGCCGACCGGGACCGCAGCGTCGGGCGGTCGGACAAGCCCGTCGCGCAGGGGTTGATCGCCGTGTCGACCGTCCGGACCGCGGCGTTCGTCACCGCCGGGATCGCCGTGCTGCTCTCGCTGTTCCTCGGCCCGGTCGCGGCGGTCGCGCACCTCGTGCTCGTCGGTGCCGGATGGGCCTACGACGCCGGTCTGAAGCGGTCGGTCTGGTCGGTCGCGCCCTTCGTCGTCGCGTTCGGGCTGCTCCCCGTCGTGGCGGTCGCGGCAGGTCCCGCTGCACAGCTCCCGGCACCGTGGGCGATCGCCACGGGGGCGGTGTTCGGCATCGCGATCCACTGCACGAACGTGTTGCCCGACCTGGTCGACGACGCGGCGACGGGGGTCAGAGGATTCCCGCACCGCCTCGGGCTGCACGCCGCCGGGGTGCTCGCCTTCGCGTCGCTGGTCGTGGCCGCGGGGCTGGTGCTCGTCGGGCAGCTCGGCGGCGACGATCCCGTGCGCGGTGTCGGGGTCGTGCTCGCGCTCGTCGGCACGCTCGTCGTGGTCGTCCTCGCCGTGCTCGGGATCCGGCTCGTCCTCACCGGCCCACCCACCAGGACGCTCTTCCGACTGGTGATCGTCTCGTCACTGGTGCTCGTCGTGGAGCTCGGGTTCGCGGGCGCGCGACTCGTCGCCTGACGCGGTCAGGACCACCGCATCGCGTAGACGCGGGCGAGCAGGTGCGATGACGGGAGGCCGAGGGCCGTCCGCAGCAGGACTTCGCGTGCCAGCGCCGTCGGCCCCGTCGCCGGCCGTCCGAGGGCCATGTTCGCCTCCGCCTGGCGCGCGGCACGCCGTGCGACCGCCTGGCGGCGGGCGGCGTACTCCGGCCAGGGTCCGGCTGTGCCGGTCCGGACCGCCTCCGTCAGCAGGGGAGCGAGTGCGGCGGCGTCGAGCCACCCGAGGTTCATGCCCTGGCCGCCGATGGGGCTGATCTCGTGCGCGGCGTCCCCGATCAGGAGCGCCCGTCCCACGCCGATCCGCGCCGCCTCGGTGCGGCGCACCCGGAACGCGCCGAGCATCGAGCAGGTGTCGGCGGCCACGTCGGCGCCCGTCCGCTCCCGGACCGCACGGACGAGCGTCGCGGCACGGGCTTCGATGGTGCTGGCTTCGACGGTGCTGGCCTCGTCGGTGCTGGCCTCGTCGGTGGTGGTCGCACCACGCCCGGCGAGCACGACGTACCGGCGACGCGCCCCCGGCAGCGGGAACGACTCGACGACGCCGTCGGGGCCGACGTCGACGAGCGCGGAGCTCCTCGCCGAGGCCGGCTCCGGATCGGCGAAGTCGCCCATCACGTACTGCTCGGGGTACTCACGACCGGTCGTCCCGATCCCCAAGAGACCGCGGATCGTGCTCCTGGCGCCGTCCGCCCCGACGACGAACGCGGCTCGGAGCCCGATCGGGCCGTCCTCCCCGGTGCCGATCACGTCGACGTGGTCGGCGTGCCGCGTCAGTTCGGTCAGCCGCGTGCCGGTGCGGAGCGCGTCCGGAGCCGCGGCGGCGAGTCTCGCTCGGAGGATCGCCTCGGTGCGGTGCTGGTCGAGGGTGGCGACGTACGGGTGCGTGGCCGAGGCGTGTGCGAACGACAGGGTGCCGAGGGTCCGCCCGCGACTCCGGGCGACACCGGTCCGGACCAGGCAGGCCTCGTCGAGCACCGGCCGCGCGGCGCCGATCCTGTCGAGTGCGTCGAGCGACGGCGGGTGGATGCCGATCGCCCGTGAGCCCGACGGCGCCGAGGACCGTGCCTCCCACACCTGCACGTCGACACCCGCGTGCGCCAGGAGTGCGCCGAGGAAGAGTCCGACCGGCCCGCCGCCGGCCACCAGGACTCCGGTTCGCGGGGCGGTCACGGGCCGAGCCTACGGAGCGGCGCGTGTCCGGGGGCTCAGCCGCCCGTCTGTGCAGCGGAACGCTCCGCTGCCAACAGGCGCCGAGCCTCCCGGAAGCGGCGGCGGAGCCGCTCGACCGGCACCTCGACGGCGTAGGCCGCACCGACGGCGACCAGGATCGCGCCGGCCATCAGCCAGATCCAGTCGAAGGCCCCGAAGGCGCTCGCCGCGACGGTCCCGAGCAGGGCGATCACGAGCGGGTGCCAGAGGTACGCGGAGTACGAGACGCGCCGACCGAACCAGGCCACCGGGGTCCACGACAGCGCGACCGACAGGGGGCTCTTGACCGACACGAGGCCGCCGATCAGGACGGCGGACACGACGCCGGTCGCCGGCAGGAGCAGGCCGAACGTCCACGCGTGCTGCGTCCAGTCGTCGTCGATCCAGTCCTGCACGCCGACGAGCAGCGCGATCCCGACCCAGGTTCCGAGGTGCCCGGCGGGCCCTCGAACCCGTGCACGGACCCGCTCGTCGTCGAGCAGGAGCGCCAGCAGGCACCCGGTCGCCAGCGGGACGAGCCCGAGCACGGGGGAGAAGTAGACGTCCGGCGTCGAGCCGCCGCTCGGGGTCCGGTAGCTCAGCCACGATGCCGTCGCTCCGCCCGCGATCACGCCACCGAGCCCGACCATCAGGAGACGACGGCGTGCACGGAGGGCGAAGAGCGCGACCAGCACCACCGGCCACACCAGGTAGAACTGCTCCTCCATCGACAGGCTCCAGGTGTGCGCGAACACGCCCTGCGTCGTGTTCCAGAACGCCCGGAAGAGGTTGCCCGTGTACGACAGGGCGATCACGGCGGCCTCACCGGCGGAGAACGACGCGCCCTTGTAGTCGCCGACCCACGACCAGAGTGCGAGGCCCGCGGCGACGAGTACCAGGAGCGCCGGGTAGAGCCGCAGCATCCGCTTCAGCCAGAACGTGCCGAGCCGGACGCGCCCGGTGCGGCGGTGCTCGCCGAGGAGCAGCGTCGTGATGAGGAAGCCGGAGAGCACGAAGAAGACGGTGACGCCGATGAAGCCGCCCTCGAAGCCGGGGACGTGCAGGTGGTAGAGCATCACGGCCAGGATCGCGACCGTGCGGAGGCCGTCGAGTGCGGTGGCGCGGTGGGTGAGTGGGCCGTGGGTGTCCGGTGTCCGGCGGCCGTCGGGACGCGCGGCTGCGGTGGTGGTGCTCCGCTCGAGCGTGGTCGTCGACACATCGCCTCCTCGACAGGATCGGGTTCGCTGACCCGTGTCAGGATGCCCCGCTCGGCCAAGAACGACCTCAGAGTGCGGTAGCGGTCACCATGCTCGTCAGGGCGTCGAGTCGCTCCCGGGCGATGTCGGCGAACGGACGGACCTCGTCGCCGGCGATCCACTGCTGGAACGACAGGTGGAACACCGTCACACCGGTCTCCGCGGCGAGCGTCGCGGCAGGCTCGCCGATCCCGCGGTCGCGCAGGACCTCGCTCAGCCGGACCTTGAGCGTCGCCAGCTTGGCGAGCTCGCGTTCGCCCAGCGACGGTTCGGAGTCGATGATCGTCTGCCGGATCCGCGAGAACGGACGGCGCTCTTCGGGGAAGAACTGGCCGGCCGAGTCGAGCGACCGGGCGATCAGGGCGAACGGCGGCGCATCGGCAGGGGCGTCGGCGATCGGGTCGATGAACATCGCGAGGAAGTCGTCCTGCCCGGCGAAGATCACCTCGCGCTTGTCCGCGAAGTGCCGGAAGAACGTGCGCTCGGTGACGTCGGCGGCCGCGGCGATCTCCGCGACCGTGGTCCGGTCGTACCCCTGCTCCTGGAACAGACGGAGTGCGGTCGCCTGCAGCCGTTCACGCGTTCCGGGTTGCCATCGAGCCATGGTTGCGAGTCTACTGATGACAGCGCATGACATCGAGGTGTACGGTTTCTGATGTCAGTCAATGACATCACTGTTCTGGAAGGACACACCATGCGCGTATTCGTCACCGGAGCCTCCGGTTGGATCGGCTCCGCCACCGTCGACGAGCTCGTCGCCGCCGGCCACCAGGTCGTCGGTCTCGCCCGGTCCGACGCCTCCGTCGCCCGCGTCGAGGCGGCCGGCGCCACCGCACTCCGCGGCGACCTCGACGACCTCGACGCCATCCGCCGCGGCGCCTCCGAGTCGGAGGGCGTCGTCCACCTCGCCAACAAGCACGACTGGGCGAACCCGGTCGCGACGAACGCGGCCGAGCGCGCCGTCGTCGAGACCATCGGCACGGCGCTCGCCGGCAGCGACCGGCCGTTCATCGTGGCGTCCGGCGTCGCGGGGCTCGCGTCCGACCGCCCGGCGACCGAGGCGGACCCGAACCCGTTCGTCGGCCCGGACTCGATGCGCGGCGGGAGCGAGAACCGCGGCTTCGACTTCGTCGGCCAGGGAGTCCGCACCGTCGCCGCCCGCTTCGCGCCCACCGTGCACGGCATCGGCGACCACGGGTTCATCGCGGCGATCGTCGCGGCCGCGAAGCAGCAGGGTGTCTCGGGTTACATCGGCGACGGGACGAACAACTGGTCGGCCGTGCACCGCTCCGACGCGGCCCGACTCGTGCGTCTCGGGCTCGAGAGCGCCCCGGCCGGCACCAGACTGCATGCCGTCGCGGAGCCCGTCGTCTCCACGCGCTCGATCGCCGAGGCCATCGGCGAGGGACTCGGGCTACCGGTGACCTCGATCGACCCGGCGGACGCGGAGTCGCACTTCGGGTTCATCGGGCGGTTCTTCGGGCTCGAGATGTCCGCCACGTCGACCGAGACGCAGGAGCGCTTCGGCTGGACCCCGACGGGCCCGACCCTCGCCGAGGACATCGCCGCGGGCGCGTACTTCGACGTGCGGGTCTCGTAGCGCGTCCGTGGGACGACGAAGTCGCTGTCGGACGACAGCGACTTCGTCGTTCCGAGTCGGAACCCGCCGGACGCCGGACTCCGGACGCCCGACCCCGCTCCCGCGCTACTCGGCCTTCTGCATCTGCCAGGGCTCCGGCTCGCGGTCGCCGTTCGGGCGCACCGGGCGGACGTCGCCGACGATGGGGATCGCCCGCTTCCGCATGAACCACAGGTACCGGACGAAGAAGTGCGACAGCGTCGAAAGACGGTTGCCGTTGCCGAGCAGCGACGCGATGTGCACGACGACCCACGCGGCCCAGGCCACCGGCCCGACCATCGTGATCCCGCCGCGGAGTTGGGCGACTGCGGCGTTCGTGCCGATCGTCGCCATGGTGCCCTTGTCGAAGTACTTAAAGTGCTCGGTCGGCTTGCCCTCGAGCGAGCGGACGATCTGCCGGGCGATGTGCTTCCCGCCCTGCAGTGCCGGCTGGGCGAGCTGCGCGAGGGCGTCGTCCTGCGCGGCGATGTCACCCGCCGCCCAGATCCCGTCGACGCCCTGCACGCTGAGGTCGTCGTTCACCTTGATCCGCCCGCCGTGCGTCTGCGGCATGTTCCAGTTCGACACTTCCTTGTGCGCGGCGACCCCGGTGGCCCAGATGACCTGCGACGCGGGGATGAACTCGCCGTCGGCGGTCTTCACCCCGTCGGGCAGGACCTCGGCGACGCCGGTGTTCAGGCGGAGGATGACCCCGCGCTTCCGCAGCACCTTCGCCGCGTACCGACGGAGCCGCGGTGCGAACGGCTTCAGCAGCTCACCGCTCCGGTGCACGAGGGTGATCGTGATGTTGCCCGGCAGGATCTCCGGGTAGGCACCCTCGAGTGCCTGGTCGCGGAGCTCGGCGAGGGCACCGGCCATCTCGACGCCGGTCGCGCCGCCACCGACGATGACGATCTTGATCTCGTCTGGGCCCTGGTTCGCCGCTGCTTCCTCGAGCCGGGTGAAGAGCTCGTCGCGGATGCGGAGCGCCTGCGAGCGGGAGTACATCGAGTACGCGTACTCGTACGCACCCGGGGTGCCGAAGTAGCTCGTGTTGACGCCGTTCGCGAGGATGAGCTGGTCGTAGTGCAGGTGCTCGCCGTCGGACATCTCGGCGACCTTGCCGACCGGGTCGATGCCGGTGAGGAGCCCGTGCCGGAACTCGGCGTTGTCCTGCTTCGCACGGAGGCTCCGCAGGAAGTACGTCACGTCCCCGGCGTTGAGCCCACCCGTCGCCACCTGGTACATGAGCGGCTGGAACATGTTGTAGACGTGTCGGTCGACGAGCGTCACCCGGACCGGAGCGTCCGCGAGCTCGCGCATGGCGGCGACGCCGGCGAATCCACCGCCGACGATGACGACGTGCGGGCGGGTGTCCTGCGGCATGTGAGCTCCGGGGGTGATGCGGTCAACGGCACCGTCAACGGTACGCCGCTTCTGGCCGCTCCCGGTTCACGGACGGGAGGCTCGGATCGCCGCCGTCAGACCGCCAGCGGCGCGTAGGTGCTCACCACGTTGCCCTTGCTCGTCACGGTGCTGTCGACCAGACGCAGGCGCGTGGCCGGGTCGGTCGGCTCGAAGAGCTTCCGCCCGCGTCCGGCGATCGCCGGGTGCACCATGAGCTGCAGCTCGTCGAGGAGCCCAGCGAACAACAGGCTCCGGACGAGCGTGACGCTGCCGCACACCGCGATGTGGTCGCCGTCGCGCTGCTTGAGGTCCCGCACGAACTCGTGCACGTCGCCGTGGATGCGCGTCGAGTGCTGCCACGCCAGGTCGTCGCCGAGCGTGGTCGACGCGACGTACTTCTCGATCGGGTTGATCCACTGTCCGAAGGGGTCCTCCGGGTGCGCCGGCCACCACTCGGACCACTCGGTGTAGCTGTTCCGCCCGAGCAGGACCGTGTCGGTGCGGGCCATGAACGACCCCATCCCGGCGCCGAGCTCGTCGTCGAAGCTGTCGTACTGGAACTCGTAGGGGTCCTGCACGACGCCGTCGACCGACGTGAACAGCCCTGCCGTGACCTTCCGCATGCTCGGAGGGTAGTCCTCAGCTGCCCTGCCCGGGGAACTGGTTCGTCCCGCCCTCGGTTCCGCCGTTGCTCCCGCCGGGGAACTCGTTCGAGCCCTGCCCGGGGACCTGCGTGGTCGACGACCGCGACTGGTGCTCGCCGATCGCGTGGCCGATCGCGAAACCAGCACCCCCGCCGACCAGGAGCGCCGCCACACCGATCACGATCGCGAGCACCGGCCAGAACCACGGCGGGCGCGGCCTGCCGGAGCGCTGTCCGGTCGGTGCAGCAGCCCCGTACCAGGCTGTCGGGCCGACGGGAGCCGGTCCCTGGCCGTACCAGCCGTTCGGTTCCGCTCGGTACGGCTGGTGGGGGTCGACCGTCGAGGTCGGCGCCGGTGCCGCGCTCCAGTCGGTGGCCCGGTCAGCCGGAGCGTTCTCGTTCTTCTCGTCCATGGCGGCAGTCCACGCCCGTCGGCTATGGGAGTCCGATGACCGCGCTGCCGAGCGCCTGCGAAACGAGACGTGCGTACTGTCGGTCGGGTGACGGACGAGGCGAGTGCAGGTGGAGGCGAGCCGCCGCTGACGGGTCGGCCCGTGCCTCCCGGCCCCGGACTGGCGCAGCGCGCGTGGTGGGCCGTCCTCGACTGGATCTACGCGGCCAGGTGGCAGATCAGCAGCCTCGGCCCGACCACTGCGGACGACTACCGGGACGGCGACCAGAGCCCCGTCGTCGTGATCCCCGGTGTGTACGAGACCTGGCACTTCATGCGCCCGCTCATGGACGCCCTGCACGATCGGGGACACCCCGTGCACGTCGTCGCGGTGCTGCGGCACAACGTGCGGCCGGTGCCGGTCTCGGCAGCGGACGTGATGGCGTACCTCGTGGAGCACGACCTCCGGGACGTCGTGGTCGTCGCCCACAGCAAGGGCGGGCTGATCGGCAAGTACGCGATGACCGAGCTCGACGACGGCGGCCGCATCGACCGCATGGTCGCGGTGTCGACGCCGTTCGCGGGGTCGGTGCTGGCGGACCTCGCCCCGGTGCCGCACCTCCGGGTCTTCCGGGCGACGGACCCGGTCATCGCGGGCCTGGCGCAGCAGCTCGGGACGAACGTGCGGATCACGTCGGTCTACGGCGTGTTCGACACGCTCATCCCGGGTGGCAGCGAACTGACGGGAGCCCGCAACGTCCGCGTGCCCGTCGGCGGGCACTTCCGGATCCTCGGCGATCCGCACACCCGCGACGTGGTGCTCGACGCCGTCGCGGACTGACCCCGCTGCGCGACCGGTCCCGCCGGTGTCAGGCTCCGGGCAGGAACAGGCAGAACGGGTGACCGTCCGGGTCGAGCATCACCCGGACGTCGTCCTGCGGCTGGTACTCGGCCTGGGTCGCACCGAGTGTCTCGGCACGTTCGACCGCCGCGGGCAGGTCCTCCACCTGGAAGTCGAGGTGCAGCTGCATCCCGGGGGCGTCCTTCGTGCCCGGCCAGATCGGCGGGACCCACTCGGGCTCGAACTGCACGGACAACCCCGGGCCGTCCTCGGGGCGGATGCGTGCCCAGGTGGGATCGTCTTCGTACACGGTCCAGCCCGTCAGCGCCCCGTAGAACCGGGCGAGCACGAGCGGCTCGGGGGACTGCAGGACGGTTGCGGCGAGGGTCGGCATCGACGCGTCGGCGGTGGTCATGGCGCGGAGCGTACGCTCTGGCGCTCGACGATGCGGTGCGGGATCACCACCGTGGCGGGTGGGGCGTCGCGGTCGGCGATGCGTGCGGTGAGCAGGTCGAGCGCGGCGTCGGCGAAGGCCCTGCGGTCGAAGGACACCGTCGTCAGGGCGGGGATCGCGTAGGCGGCGCCGTCGATGTCGTCGAACCCGATCACGCTGACCTGGTCCGGCACGCGGACGCCCCGGGCTGCCAGGACGTGCAGCACGCCGAACGCGATCGAGTCCGTGAACGCGAAGACCGCGTCGGGCAGCGGGTGCTCGTCGAGCCACGCGGCGAACGCGGTGGCGGCGTCCGAGGTCGACCACGACGGCAGCGGGACCCGCAGCGACGGATCCGGCGTGACCCCCGCGGCGGTCAGGGCCGCTTCGTACCCGCTCACGCGCAGCTCGCTCGTGGCGGTGATCCTGGTGTGGTCGGCGGTGGGCTCGGGGGCGCCGACCGCGGCGATCCGGCGGTGGCCGTGGTCGAGCAGGTACCGCGTGACCTCGGTCGCGGCCGCGACGCTGTCCACGTGCACCTGGTCGACGTGCTCCGGCTCGACCTCGCCGATGACGACCGTCGGCGGGAGCCCGGCGGTCGACGCGAGGACACTGGCGCTCAGCGTCACGGGGTTCAGGATCAGGCCGTCGACGAGGTGCGCCCTGGCGCGGGACACGAGTTCGCGCTCACGTTCCGGGTCGTTCGCGGTCTGGTCGAGCTGCACGACCCAGTCGCGGTCGCGAGCGAGTTCGACGAACCACCGGGCGAGCTCGGCGGAGTACGCGCTGCTCATCTCGGGCAGCGTCAACGCGATGGCGCCCGAGCGGCCGTTGCGCAGGCCCCTGGCGGAGAGGTTCGGCACGTAGTCGAGCTGCGCGAGGGCCTGCTCCACCCGCTCCCGGGTCTCCGGGCGGACGACGACACCGCCGTTGATGACGTTGGAGACGGTCTTCGGCGAGACCCCGGCGAGGGCCGCGACGTCCCGCACGGTCGCACGCATGGTGCAACCGTAGCGCCAGCCGGTGTCGATCCCGGTTCAGGGACGGACGTACCGGTGCACGTGGGTGACGTACGGGACCGCGATCGTCGCGCTTCCGGCCGTCGTCGGGTCGGTGTCGAGTAGGTCGGCCACGTCCCGGAGCAGGGCGTCACGCTCGGCCGCGGGGAGCACGATCACGTAGCTCCGCGAGGCCACCATGTCGAGGAAGTCCGACCGGGACTGCTCGTGCACCCAGGTGAACGCCCGGTACTCGCCGTCGTGGAACGGCGCGCCGACGATCGGTCGGTCGTACGCCGTCACGCGGGACTCCGGGCGCCTGATGATGTTCCCGAGCTGCTCCGACCAGGGTTCCGATTCGTCGCGCACGTTCCAGATCAGCCCCAGGACCCCGCCGGGGCGCAGCACGCGGGCGACCTCGGCCGCGCCGGCGACGGGGTCCACCCAGTGCCACGACTGCGCGAACGTCACGAGGTCGGCGCCGCCGTCCGGGAGCGGGATCGACTCACCCGTGCCCTCGAGCGCCTCGACGCCCGGGACCACGGCCGACAGGCGTTCCCGCATCGCCGCGTCGGGTTCCACCGCCGTGACCGAGGCAGCACGGGACAGCAGCGTCGCGGTGAACTTCCCGGTGCCGGCTCCCACGTCGACTGCTCGGGCGACCCGGTCCGGCGCGAGCCACTCCGCGACCGACGCCGGGTACCCGGGCCGACCGCGCTCGTAGGCGTCGGCGGCGGCTCCGAACGCGTGCGCGTGCTGCTCGAAGGTCATGCGCTCAGCCTGCCACTCCCGTGCGGGTGAGCGATCACTGGACCGTTACAACGATGGAAACGTTTGGCAACGAGTTGCCGCAACGTTGCCGCGACCGACAGGGTCACCTCAGGAATCCAACGGAGGAGGCCAGGAGTGACGAAGCTCGACGACCGCGTGCAACCCGCGGCAGGGACCCGCAGGACGGCGCCGAACCCGGCACCCGTCCTGCGGCGACGGAACACGTGGGAGCGCATCAAGCGGGACAAGGTGCTGCTCCTGATGGGGCTGCCAGGTGTCGCGCTGCTGCTCGGCTTCCACTACCTGCCCCTGCTCGGCAACCTCATCGCCTTCCAGGAGTACCTGCCGTTCGTCCCGCTCGGACGGAGCCCCTGGGTCGGGTTCGAGAACTTCGCGGTGATCTTCAACGGCGACCCGGAGTTCCTCGGGGCGCTGCGGAACACGCTCGTCATCACCCTCGTGCAGGTCGTGTTCGTGTTCCCGGCGCCGATCGTCCTCGCGCTGATGCTGAACTCGTTGCTCTCGGAGCGCATCAAGAAGGTCGTGCAGTCGGTCCTCTACCTGCCGCACTTCCTGTCCTGGGTGATCGTCGTCGCGGTGTTCCAGCAGATCCTCGGCGGCTCCGGCCTCGTGAACAACGCCATCCGAGCCGCCGGCGGCGACGCGATCGACTTCCTCGGCAACCCGAACGGGTTCATCGCCCTGCTGACCAGCCAGGTGATCTGGAAGGACACCGGCTGGGCCACGATCCTGTTCCTCGCGGTGCTCTCGCAGATCGACTCGAGCCTGTACGAGGCCGCGAAGATGGACGGTGCGAGCCGGATGCGGCAGCTCTGGCACGTCACCCTCCCCGGCATGCGGGGGATCATCATCCTGCTGCTCATCCTGCGGCTCGGGGACTCCCTCACCGTCGGGTTCGAGCAGATCCTCCTCCAGCAGGCAGCCGTCGGACGGGCCGCCAGCGAGGTCCTCGACACCTACGTCTACAACAACGGCGTGCTCGGCGGGCAGTGGGGTGTCGCCGCTGCCGTCGGACTCGTCAAGGGCGTCGTCGGCGTGCTGCTCGTGCTCGGCGCCAACAAGCTCGCCCACGTCTTCGGTGAGTCGGGCGTCTACCAGAAGGAGTCCCGATGAGTGTCACGCGCAGCGTCACCGTCCCCGGGTCGCGGAACACCAAGCGGAAGCGACTCGACGCCCCGCCGCTGCCCGGCCGCATGCTGACCGGCTTCGTGCTGTTCGTCATCTGCCTCGTCGTACTGCTGCCGTTCCTCGGCATCGTCTCGACGTCCGTCGCCCCGACCAGCCAGGTGAACGACGCCGGCGGGTTCGTGATGTGGCCGAAGGGGCTCGACTTCGGCGCGTACGAGAGCATCTTCGCGGGCGGCGTCGTCACCCGGGCGCTGCTCGTCAGCGTCGGGATCACTGTCGTCGGCACGCTGATCAGCCTGTTCGTGAGTGCGATGCTCGCGTACGCCCTCAGCCGACCCGGCTCGTACGGCCACGGTGTCGTGCTCGGCCTGGTGCTCGTCAGCCTGCTGTTCGCCCCCGGGCTCATCCCGAACTACCTCGTCGTGAAGCAGTTCGGCCTGCTCGACTCGTACTGGGCGCTCATCCTGCCGACGGCCCTCAGCGCGTTCAACGTCATCGTGATGCGGTCGTTCTTCATGAACATCCCGAAGGAGCTCATCGAGAGCGCCAGGATCGACGGCGCCGGGGACTTCGGGGTCTTCCTGCGCATCGTGCTCCCGCTGTCGAAGGCCGTCCTCGCGGTGATCGGCCTGTTCTACGCGGTCGGCTACTGGAACGCCTTCTTCAACGCGCTGCTCTACATCAACGACACCGCGAAGTGGCCCCTGCAGCTCGTGCTCCGCACCTACGTGATCAACAACGCGCAGCTCGGCGGCGCCGACCTCGGTACGAGCTCCGACGCCCTGCCTCCGCAGGCGTCCATCCAGATGGCGATCCTCGTCGTGTCGATCGTCCCCATCCTCATCGTCTACCCGTTCCTGCAGCGGCACTTCGCCAAGGGTGTCCTGACCGGCGCGGTGAAGGGCTGACCAGCGTGACGAATAACGGAATCACCCGCCGCGCACTGTTCGCAGGCGGCCTCGGGATCGCGGCCACGAGCCTCCTGGCCAGCTGCTCCACCGTGACCCGCTCCACCGACGTCACGGCGATCAACAAGGCGGTCGCACTGCCGGACTACGTCCCGTGGACCGGAGGGCCGGAACCCGTCCTGCCGAAGACGAGCGCGCTCATGCCGAGCGCGTTCCGACGGATCCCGGAGCGGCTCGTCCCGACCGCCCACAAGCCGGGGGACGGCTCGACCGTGCACGGCAGCGTCCCGACGAACTCGCCCGTCCCGCCGACCAAGGGCAGCAACCCGTACTGGCAGGGCCTCGACGAGCGGATGGGGATCGATCTCGACCTGACGATCACCCCGAACGCGGACTTCGGCAACAAGTTCGCCACGCAGGTCGCCGGCGACACGCTCGGCGACGTGTTCACGGTGTTCGGGTCGTTCCCGTACCTGCCGCAGTTCCTCGAGGCGAAGGCCCAGAACCTCACCGAACACCTCTCCGGCAGCGGCGTGCGGGACTTCCCGTACCTCGCGAACCTGCCGACGGCGTCCTGGCGCGGGACGGTGTTCTCCGGCGGCATCTACGCCGTGCCGGTGCCCCGCGGGCCGCTCACGTCGCAGGTGCTCTACCGGCGCCAGGACCTGTTCGAGGGGCTCGGCGTCGACCCGGCGTTCAGCAGCCTCGACGAGTTCGTCCAGCTCTGCCGCGAGGTCTCCGACCCGCACGCGAACCGCTGGGCCCTCGCCTCGGTGCCGACGAGCATCCTCGCGCCGATGCTCGACCTGCCGAACCAGTGGGAGCAGATCGGCGGCAAGCTCACCCACATGTACGAGCTCGACGCGTACCAGGACCTCCTCGACGTGTCGCGCCGCCTCATCGCCGAGGACCTCGTGCACCCGGACAGCATCACGGCCTACAACGGCAAGGTCTGGCTCGTGCAGGGCTCCGCGCTGATGCTGTCGGACACGTACAGCGCGATCCCCGGCATCGTCCAGCAGGCGACCCCCGGCAGCGGCTTCGACCTGACGACCGCGCCGTTCGTCGGTCCGTCCGGCGCGAAGGCCAAGCCGTGGCTCGGCGATCCGAACAACGCGATCACGGCGCTCGCCGCAGCGCCGGACGACCGCGTCCGCACCCTGCTCGAGGTCCTCAACTGGTGCGCGTCACCGTTCGGGACCGAAGCCTGGATGTACCGCAAGTTCGGCATCGAGGGACGGGACTACGAGATGCAGGACGGGTCGCCGACGCTCACGAAGACGGGCAACAGCGAGACGGCGCTCGGCGAGTTCCCGCTGCAGTACTTCACCGAGTGCCCGCTGCCGCTCTTCTACTCGGGCCGCCCCGGCATGACGGACACCGTCTACGAGTCCCTGGCGTCGTGGCTCGACGACGGGTTGCCGAACCCCACGTACGGGCTCTACTCGCCGACGAACTCCACGAAGGGCCCGGCGGTCGGCACGTACGCGTCCAACGCGATCAACGACATCCTGCTCGGCCGCGCTCCGGTCTCGTCCTGGAAGGGCGTGGTGCGCGCATGGCGCCGCCGTGGCGGCGACGCCATGCGCGCGGAGTACGAGGAGGCGCTGCAGGCGCGCGCCGCCTGATCGCGACGTGCGTGCCGTCGGACTGGAGGCTCGGGACGACTCCGCCCCGAGCCTCCAGTCCGGTGTCGGTCCGGTCGGTCGTCAGCCGGCGTGGCGGGCGGTCCACGCGCGGAACGGTGCGGTCGGGTCCGAGGCCCGCCCCTGCTCGGTGCGCAGCGTGCGGTCCTCGAGGGGCTTCGCGTACTCGTCGTAGAACGTCGCGAGGGTCATCAGGCGGTTGCCGTCCTCGTAGTGCTCACCCTCCTGCTCCCGCGTCGCGGCGAAGACCACGCGCCCGGGCTGGGCGTAGTACAGCGCACCGAGGCACATCGGGCACGGGTAGGCGGTGACGAAGACGTCGTACTCACCGAGGTCGGTGATCCCCTGCTCCGCCGCCGCCCGGATCGCCCGGATCTCGGCGTGCGCGGTCGGGTCACCGGTCTGCGCGACGTGGTTCACCGCCTCGACGACGACCTCGCCGTCCCGGACGATGAGGCACGCGAAGGGCTTGCCGCCGTCCTCCACGTTGTCGAGGGCGCTGCGGACGGCTCGTTCGGTGAGTGCGGTGTCGTTCATCGATCCAGCCTGCTCGTGCCGACTCCCCGCCCGGTGGGCGACCGGGGGACGCGGTGGGGACCGTCAGGACGCGAGCCAGGACGGGTCGGCGAGGAGGGCCTCGACGTCGGCGATCAGGCGGGTCGTGTGGAAGCCGTCCGCGGCCGCGTGGTGGACCTGGACCGAGAGCGGCATCAGCGTCCGGCCGTCGCGCTCGTGGTACCTGCCGATCGTGAAGATCGGGAGCAGGTGGTCCCAGCCGTCGCGCACCTGGATCGTGAAGCCCGAGAACGAGCGCCACGGCAGGCTCGAGACGTCGAAGAGGTTCGCCGGGCGGGGCTGTTGCGGGAACATCGTCGTCGCCGTCCGGTACGTCGCGAGTGCCTCGACCGCGGTGTCGTGGAACGTCCCGAAGTCCTCGTCGTACGGCACCCACACCGCACTGAACGTCTCACGCTCGGGGTTGAACACCGTGAACACCGGGTGCACGACGTCCCAGACGGCGGGGGAGCGGTCCGGCTGCAGCGTCATCCGGAACTCCCGGTGCCGGTTCACGGCGGTCGCGAGCGCCCAGATCTGCGCCGGGTAGGTCTTCCGGCCGGTGTCGCCGAGAGCGCCGACGAAGTCGGTGACGTCCACGTCGACGGTCATCGCGTATGTGCACGGCACAGCGTCGCGGTAGTGCTCGAAGTGCTCGCGTCGCGGCCATGTGTCGAGGTTGATCGGCGTCACTGCCGGGGTCATCGCGTCCATGGCACCACTCTGGCCCAGATCCCTAGGCTGGCGGGTATGCCGATCCTGCAGCGTCTCCCCGCCCTCCAAGCCGTCGACCTGCTCGCCGTGCCCGTGGCACAGGCGATCGCAGCGCTCCCGGCGGACCTCGCGAGTGGGATCGAGGCCGCTGCGATCGACCCGGAGCTGGCCGACACCGCCGCGTTCTCCGAGGCGTACGGGTTCCCGCTCACCGGCGGAGCGAACTGCATCGTCGTCACCGGCAAGCGCGGGAGCGACGTCACCTTCGCCGCGTGCATCGTGCTCGCGTCGACCCGGCTCGACGTCAACCGCACCGTCAAGCAGCTGCTCGGCGCTCGGAAGGCCAGCTTCGCGCCGATGGACGAGGCGGTTGCCCGCACCGGGATGGAGTACGGCGGGATCACCCCGATCGGGCTGCCCGCGGAGTGGCCCGTGTACGTGGACTCCCGGGTGTCGGGGGTCCCGGACGCGGTCATCGGTGCCGGGGTCCGCGGTGCGAAGCTGTTCCTCCCCGGCGCCGTGCTCGCCGCGCTGCCGCACGTCGAGGTGGTCGAGGGGCTCGCGAACCCCGTCGAGGCCTGACCGTGGCGGCGACCATCGCGCTGCTGAGCGGAGCCCCCGGGAGCGGCAAGAGCACGCTCGCCCGAGCGCTCGCTGTGGAACTCGGGTGGCCGCGGGTGCACCGAGACGAGCTGTACGCGGGGCTGATGGCCGGCGGGGCGATGTCGCGCGACGAGGTCGTCCCACACGGGATCCGGCTGTTCTGGACGGCGACGGCCGGGTACGCGGCGGCGGGGTGCAGCGTCATCGCCGATGCGACGCTCTACCGCGACCAGTCCGAAGCGGACGTGCGGGAGTTCCTGGCGCCGGTCGGGGCCGTACGCAACGTGCACTGCCGGTCGGACCTCGCGTACGAGCGGTTCGTCGCACGCGGTCACGGCGAGGCGCTGAACGCCCGTGTGGCCGGCAACCTGCCGCTGGTGGCCGACCCGCTGGACCTCGGGGTGCCGGTGCTCCAGGTCGACACGACCGACGGGTACGACCCGGTGCTCGCCGACGTCATCGCGTGGGTGACGGGACCCCCTGCGCGCTGAGCGCCAGCCGAAGTCGATACCGCTGGTACTTGTGTACCACCCCAGAATCTGGAATGTTAACGCCAGAACAAGGAGGGGTATGGGGAAGATCACCGCATACGCAGCTGGGGTGGCCATCTGTGCCGCATTCGTCGTCGGTTCGGCCACGCCGGCCAGCGCGGTGACGTCCGACGAGCGGGCGATGACCGTGCAAGGGATCGACGTCGAAGCGGCCCAGGCGGCCGGCGCGATCGTCCGCACGAGTACAGACGGCCGTGATGAGGTCACGCTGCCGTCCGGGCGGAGCCTCACCGTGGTTGACGGGCGTGTCCTGCCTGGCGAGGGACGGGGTACTTCCGTCGGGAACTGCGGAACATCGACCGTCTACGGCAACCGGACCACCCGGAAGTACAGCACCGGGTACGTCATCTCGCCGGCTTGGGGTGCCCCTGTGTCGCACACGTGGAGCGTCACTGTGTCGACCTCGAACTCGGTCCGGGCGTACAACAATTCCGGACTGGCGCCGATTTCTGCGTCGTGGAATTCGGGCTGGAAAGCGATCAGCCAAGCCGGAAGCATCAATTCGATGATGGCCTCGGGTAACGTGCTGACGTCCTGGGGGCTCATCTGCTCCTCAGGGAACCCGACCTGGAAGTGACGGAGCGCCGGGATGGTGGATGCCCGCCGGTACCTGCCATTCGAGGCAGACGACGTGGCGACAGCAGCGGAGCGCTTCGGTGCTCGCGTTGCCCTTCCGATGGACTGCCCGGGCTTCGAACTCGCAGGGGTCGGCTCGTACGGCGTCGATGAGACGATCGACTACGTCGACGTGTACGTCTTCGACCATGTCGCGAATGAGAAAAGCGACGATTGGCAGTGGGCACGAGTCCGCACCGAACGCCTCCTCGAGTCGGACAGCGTGGTCATGGCCTGCGAGCGGGCCGCGGAGGAGTTCATACAGGAGGTCCTCCGGGGCGACTCGATCGAAGAAGCGGTCATGCGCGCTGTCGAAGAGCAGACGGAGCGTGAACTCCTTCGCTGTGACAGGTCCGACGTCACCGTGGTGGTGGACGATCATCTCCTCAGCGGTGTGCGCATCGAGTGGTCCGATCCAGGGTCGGGGTTGGGCTATTGGTTCACAACGGTGGCAGGGCTCGACGCAGGGCACGCCGTCACGATCATCGGCCCTGCGGGGTGGAATCCGGGCTTGCGTGCGTGATCTCGCCCAACGGTGACGGGACCTCCTGCTGTACGAGCGCCTGCCGGGGGCCGCTGACTCCGGTGAAGTGGTGCGTCACCATGCCGACCTCGGCAGCCCCGGTGAGCTTTCGCTCCGAGTCGTCGGTGAAGAAGACCTCGGACCTGTCGATCAAGCCTACGAGTACCGGTCGAACAGGTCGAGGACGCGGGAACACGCGTCGTCGAACTGCTCGATCGTCCGGTGCTCGGCCAACCATGCGGGGTTGTTGACGCTGACGGCGACGAGGCAGGTGGTGAAGACCCCGTCGCCCGCGATCGTCAGGGCCTCGTCGGCGAGCACGGCTTCGGCCTCGGTCGAGTCCCACGTCGCGAGGGCACACTGGCGGAGCAGGTCGGCGAGGTCGCGGACACGGGTGCCTCGTCCGACGGTCTCGGTGTCGACGAATCGGATCCGCCCAGCCGGGTCCCGGAGGAGGTTCGCTGCGCTGAGGTCCCCGTGCACGACGTCGTCGACAGGCAGCGTCTCCGATCCGCGGGCACGGAGCATCTGGTCACCGCGATCGATGACCGCTCGCCCTTCGTTCGACCGGTTGGCCACGGCCGAACGCCAGGGGTGGCTCCGCCGCCGCGCGGTCGATGGTGGTGAGCGGCTCCCCGTCGACGAACTCCTGGACGACGTACGCGGTCCCGTCCGGCAGCCGCCCGGTCCGGAGCCAGGCTGCGGCGGGCCATCCACGGGAAACCGCGTCCCGCATCACCGGTTCGGCGTCGAGGAGCCGTGCCGTCTTCCAGGGCTCCGACTGCAGCGCGACGGCGAGTGGCAGACCGTCCGCGTCCTCCGCGAGGAGCGCGCCGCCCTGCTCCCCGCCCCGGAATGGGCGGACGAGCCGGAGTCGGATACCGGCGGCGGTGCCGACGGTCTCGATGACGTCGTGCACTCAGTCGTTCGGGACGATCAGGCAGAAGGGGTGGCCGGCGGGGTCGAGGTACACCCGGAACCCGTCGGACCCCTCGCCCGTGGCGGTCGCGCCGATCGCCAGGACCGCTGTTTCGCCCGCGTCCATGTCCTCGACCTTCACGTCGAGGTGGATCTGCTGCGGGACGACCTGGCCGGGCCACTCCGGCGCGCGGTAGTCGTCGACGTGCTGGAAGGCGAGGAGCGGGCGGCCGCCCTCGATCGGCAGGACCACCTCGGCCCAGTCGTCGTCGAACTGCACGATCTCGCCGCCGAGGACCTCGGCCCAGAACCGCGCGAGCGCCCGGGTGTCCGGGCAGTCGAGGACGATGACGTCGAGTGAGCCGATCACGAGTGCACCGAGGCCGCGATGATCGTGCTCGTGAAGAGCACCCAGTCGTTCAGGATGTGTGCGCCGGTGCTCACGGCGATGTTCTTCGTGCGGATGTACGCGAGCGTCAAGACGAGCCGTGCGACACCGATGACCAGGAAGGCCTGTGCGACGTTCCACCCGTACGTCGGCAGGTGCGCGGCCCCGAACCAGATCGCGGTCGCGAGCCAGGCGATGAGGATGCCCTGGGTGCGCGTGAGTCCGATGCGGTGGCACAGGGCCATGACCGCCAGGAACGGCAGGATCGTGAAGAGCTCCTCGCCCAGGAGTTGGATCGCCGTCCCGACGTAGAAGGCGATGAGCTGGGCCGCCCCGTGGATGCCGTCGGCCGCCGTGTTCGCGTTGCTGCCGAAGATCCCGTTGACGATGATCCCGACCGCGAACGAGACGATGAGGTTCGCGATCGCGAACAAGACCATGGCGCCGACGTCGCGGCCGGTCGTCCGCTGGAAGATCCGGGACCAGTGTCGCCGCGTGACGGCGATGAGGACCGCGAGCATGATCGCGGTGAAGAGGAACCGCGGGACGAGGGACTGGACGTTGTCCGCGGCGGGGTAGAAGCTCAGGACGGTGATCGCCGCGACGCAGGCGACGACGATCGCCACCCACTGCCACGCGCGGATCCCGATCGGATCACCGTCGTAGAACGGGAAGTCCCGTCCGTCCGCTCGCTCGATCGCCCTGCCGTACCGGTCCGCGCGTTCCACCATGGAGCCCCCTTGCCTCGGGGGAGAACCTACCGGTCAGGCAGCGGCGGCGGCCAGGGCCTTCGTGATGCGCTGCAGCGAGACCGTCTCGGCGGTCCCGAGCTCCTGCGCGAAGAGACTCAGACGGAACTCCTCGAGCATCCACCTGGCGTGCACGAGCTCCGGGTGCGCTCCGACCGCTGGCGGGAACGTCCCCCCGGCGTCCTCGTACCGGCCGGTCGCCGCCGAGACCTCACGCATCCAGGTGGCGTCCCTGCCCGGGTTCTGCAGGAGCTTCGTCACGCGGGCCTCGACGCCCTGCAGGTACACGCGGATCCGACGGAGGCGGTCGAGCCCGGCCACGGACACGAACCCGGGGAAGACGAGGCGTTCCAGCTGCTGCCGCATGTCGTTGAGCGCCGGCAGCAGGGACATGTTCGTCGCCTGCTTGAGCGCTCGCTCCGCGGACCGCTGGGCGGCGAGCACCGCGGCGACCTCGGACACGGCGGTGAACATCGTGTCGACGACGGATGCGGACACCGCGTCACGGACGGCCTCGAACTCGGCCTTCGTGAAGAGCAGTCCATCCGGGTGCGCTCGCCGGATGCCGGCGTCCACCACGGCCGCGAGCACGTCGTCGAAGAGCGCGTTCGTCGACGGGTACGGGCTGGCGGCGAGCGCGAGCTTCTCCTGCGAGGTGAGGTGCGACTGGATGTACGACACCGGTGACGGCACGGCGAGCATCACGAGTCGTCGGACGCCCGCCGGCATCTGCACGACGCGGTCGGACTGGTTCGCGAGCAGCTGCACGCCGACGGTCGCCTTCGGGCCGGAGCCCTCTTCGACGAGCGCCGGGTACGCACGGATCACCCCGCCCGCCTGCTTGGTGTCCAGGATCTCCGGCAGGTCCGTGTCGGGCCAGGCCACGAGCCCCGAACGCTCCACCTGACGGCCGGAGGACGCCTCGGCGACCCGCGCCGAGCCTCCTGCGCGACCCGGACGCTGTGTCGCGGCGGCGACGCTCTGCTGCGTCCGGTCCTTCAGCTTGGTCTGCAGCGCGGAGAGGTCCTTGCCGGCCTCGACGCGGCGGCCGCGTTCGTCGACGACCGCGTAGGTCGGCAACAGGTGTGCGGGCACGCGGGACATGTCGAAGTCGCGCTCGGAGACCTGCACGTAGGTCATGCGCTGGATCGTCTTCGCGAGGGTCGCGCGGAAGCTCTCCGTCGGGGTCGTCGGAGCATCGTCGGGGAGTTCCTCGACGATCTTCTCCGCCCAGTCGGCCGCGGGGACGACGTTCTTCCGGATCTGCTTCGGCAGCGCCTTGATGAGGGCGGTCACGAGTTCCTTGCGGAGGCCGCGGACCTGCCAGTCGAAGCCCTCCTCGCGCATGCGGGGGAGCAGCGCCAGCGGGACCTGGACGCTGACCCCGTCGTCCGCGGCACCGGGCTCGAACCGGTACTTGACCGCGAGGCGCTGGTCGCCTGACCGCCACTGCGTGGGGTACTCCTGCTCGTCCTGTGCGGCTTCGGCAGCGTCTTTGTCGAGGAGGTCCTCCCGCCGCATCGTCAGCAGCTCGGGCTCGTCCCGTCGGGTTCGTCGCCACCAGCCCTCGAAGTCGCGCGTCGTGGCGACCTCGGCGGGGATCCGGGCGTCGTAGAACTCGTAGACGGTCTCGTCGTCGAGCAGGATGTCGCGGCGGCGGGTGCGTTCCTCGAGCTGTTCGAGTTCCTTGCGGAGCTTGCGGTTCGCACGGTCGAACGCCTGTTGCGAATCCCACTCGCCCTCGACCAAGGCGTGCCGGATGAAGAGCTCCCGCGAGTGCACGGGGTCGATCCGGGCGTACTGCACGCGGCGGCGCTGCACGATCGGAACACCGAACAGCGTCACGCGCTCGTAGGCGACGACGGCGCCATGCTTCTTCTCCCAGTGCGGCTCGCCGTAGGTGCGCTTGAGGAGGTCGCCGGCGAGCTGCTCCGTCCACGCAGGGTCGATCCGCGCGGCGGTCCTCGCGAACAGTCGGCTCGTCTCGACGAGTTCGGCGGCCATCACGGCGTCCGGCTGCTTCTTCGCCAGGACGCTGCCCGGGAACAGCACGAACCGGGTGTTCCGTGATCCGAGGTAGTCGCGCTTCTCGCGGTCGCGCAGGCCGATCTGGCTGAGGAGCCCGGCCAACAGCGATCGGTGCACGGCGTCGGGGTCCTCCTTGCGCTCCTTGCCGACGTGGATCCCGACCTGCTTCGCCGCACGCGACAACTGCCGGTACAGGTCCTGCCACTCGCGGATGCGGAGGTAGTTCAGGAACTCGGCCTTGCACAGCCGCCGGAACGCACTCGACGACAGTTCGTCCTGCTTGTCCTCGATGTAGTTCCACAGGCCGAGCAGGGTGAGGAAGTCGCTCGTCGGGTCGGCGAAGCGCGCGTGCAGCTGATCGGCGTGCGCGCGCTTCTCGAGGGGGCGCTCCCGGGGGTCCTGGATGCTCAGCGCGGAGACGACCGCGATGACCTCTCGCCCGACACCCTGTCGACCGGCCTCGAGCACCATCCGTCCGAGCCGCGGGTCGATCGGCAGACGGGTCAGTTGCCGGCCCGACTTGGTGATCGCGCCGTCCTTGTCCACGGCGCGGAGTTCGCGGAGGAGGTCCAGGCCGTCCTTCACGCCACGGGAGTCCGGCGGCTGCAAGAACGGGAAGGACTCGATGTCGCCGAAACCGAGCGAGATCATCTGCAGGATGACCGCGGCCAGGTTCGTGCGGAGGATCTCGGGGTCGGTGAACTCGGGACGCCGCTCGAAGTCGTCCTCGGAGTACAGCCGGATCGCGATACCGGCGCTCGTGCGTCCCGCGCGGCCGGACCGCTGGTTCGCGCTGGCCTGGGAGATCGCCTCGATCGGGAGCCGCTGGACCTTCGCGCGGGGCGAGTACCGGGAGATGCGGGCGGTCCCGGTGTCGATGACGTACTTGATGCCGGGCACGGTCAGCGAGGTCTCGGCGACGTTCGTCGCGAGGACCACTCGCCGTCGGACACCCGGGGTCGCACTGCGCTGGAACACCCGGTGCTGGTCGGCGGCGGACAACCGGCCGTAGAGCGGAAGGACCTCGGTGCCGGGGTAGCGCTTGCCCTCGATCGCGTCCTGGGCGTCGCGGATCTCGTTCTCGCCGGACAGGAACACGAGGACGTCGCCCGGGTCTTCGCGTGCCAGCTCGTCGAGTGCATCGGTGATGCCGGTGAGTGCGTCGCGGTCGTCGGCACCGTTGCCGGCGTCCGCCGTTCGCGAATCGGTGTCGTCGTCCCCGTCGTCGTCCGGGTCCTCGGCGACGAGGGCGCGGTAGCGGATCTCCACCGGGTAGGTGCGCCCGGAGACCTCGATGATGGGGGCGTCGCCGAAGTGCTTCGAGAAGGACTCCGGGTCGATCGTCGCACTCGTGATGATGAGCTTGAGGTCGGGTCGGCGGGGGAGCAGCCGCTTGAGGTACCCGAGGAGGAAGTCGATCGTCAGCGAGCGCTCGTGCGCTTCGTCGATGATGATCGTGTCGTAGCGCTTCAGGTCGCGGTCGAAGTGGATCTCGTTCAGCAGGATCCCGTCGGTCATGAGCTTGACCCGGGTGTTCGCGCTGACCTTGTCGGTGAAGCGGACCTGGTACCCGACGAGGTCGCCGAGCTCGCCACCGAGTTCCTCGGAGACGCGCTCGGCGATGGTGCGCGCGGCGATGCGTCGGGGCTGGGTGTGCCCGATGTGCTCGCGCCCGAGCTCGAGGCAGATCTTCGGCAGCTGTGTCGTCTTGCCGGACCCCGTCGCACCGGCGACGATCACGACCTGGTTGTCGCGGATGGCGGCGGCGATGTCGTCCCGCCGCTGCGAGACCGGCAGCTCGGGCGGGTAGGTGATGACGGGCGGCGTGGGAGACATGAGCATTCCAGGATACCGTGCGAGCTCACACAGACGTGAGCTGGGCGGCGAGCTCGTCCGCGTTGCGGGCGGGCAGGGCGCACACACGGTCGTGGCAGACGTACGCTGCGGGGTCGAGCGTGTCGCGTGACTCGAGCAGCGCGAAGCCCGCGGCGGCCCATGCGCCCGCTTGTTCCGGCGTCACGAGGACCGTCACCGTGCCCGGACGCCGCTCGGTCAGTGCGGCCCGGCGCATCGCGCCCGCCGACCCCGCTGTACCGGGTGACGCCGGCGATCCCGGCGACGCCACGACGACGACCTCGCGCGACGGGCGCTGCAGTGCCAGCGCGACGCCGAGCGCGTCCGCGTGCCCGAGCGGTCGATCCACACCGGTCCGCGCGCGATCCGCGATGAGCGACGCCGCCGCCGTCCGGTAGTCCTCGACGCCGGTCAGTGCCGCGAGGGTCAGCGCCGCGTTCGCCAGCGCCACGGTGCCCGATCGCATCGCCGTCTGCGGCTGCTCCCCGGTCACGGTCCCGGAAGCGGCCAGCACCGGGTCGACGGTCAGCGTCCCCGCGAGCCCGTCGTCGACGAGGGTCCGCGCCGTCTCCGCGTAGGCGAGCTCGCCGGTGACCACCGCCAGTTCCAGGAGGCCCTCGGCGACGAGCCCGATGTCCTCGATCGTGGGCGGCGCGGACGAGGAACCCCGCGGGGTACTGGAACGCACCACGACGTGTCCGTCGCGCAGGTGCCCGGCGATCACGGCATCGGCGGCGGATCGTGCGAGGGCGATCATCTCGTCGTCCCCGTGCCGTGCGCCGGCGATCGCGAGACCGCGGATCGCCAGCCCGTTCCACCCGGTCAGCACCTGGTCGTCGAGGGGCGGTGGATCCAGCGCGACCCGGTCCGCGAGCGGGCGTCGGTACCACTCGCCCTCGACGCGGCGCCCGTCGATCGTGGACTCACTGTCCTGGGCCGCGACGAACGCGCCGTCCGGTCGGCGGAGCGTGTCGCGCAGGAAGTCCGCGATCCCCCGAGCCTGGTCCCGAGGTGCGATCGCCAACAGCCCCGCGTTGTCGTAGAGCATGCGCTCGTAGTGCGGCACGCCCCAGTCCCGCTGGGTCGCGTACCGGAACACCCCACCGTCGGCATCGGTCAGCTCCGAGGAGGCGATCACCCGGAGCGAGCGGTCGAGCAGGGGAGGCGCGGCTGCGACGCCGTCGGCCCCGGCATCGGCGAGGAACTCCAGGAGCGGTGCCGAGGGGAACTTCGGCGCGCCGCCGAAACCACCGTAGACGGTGTCCTCCGCCTGCAGCAGGGTGTCGACGACGCCGTGGACCGCGTGGACGGACGGGAGGCTCGGGTCGGCCCCGGCACCGTCGGCACCTTCCGGAGACGCCGCGTCCACGGCCCCCTGTCGGATGGCCCCGGCGAGTGCGGTCGCGTTGGCATCCACCTCTGCACGGCGGTCGCGCCAGGCGTCGACGACCGCGGCGAGCACCTGCCGGAACGACGGGTGACCACCGACGGGCGTCGGCGGGGAGTAGGTGCCCGCGAAGAAGACGTGGGCATCGGGGGTCATGAAGGCGGTCAACGGCCATCCGAGTTGTTCGGTGAACGCCGCGGCGGCCGCCATGGTGCTCGCGTCGACGTCCGGCCGTTCTTCACGGTCGACCTTCACGGCGACGAAGTCCCGCCGCAACAGCTCGGCGATCTCCGGGTCGGCGAAGCTCTCACGTGCCATGACGTGGCACCAGTGGCAGGTCGCGTAGCCGATCGACACCAGGACCGGGACGTCCCGTTCGCGCGCTTCCGCGAACGCCGCCGGACCCCACTCCCGCCAGTCCACCGGGTTGTCGGCGTGCAGTCGGAGGTAGGGGCTGACGGCGGTGCCGAGCCGGTTGTCGTTCATGTGTCCAGCCTGCACGGTCGGCGCTGAGCGGGACGGGCGGCGGGACTATCTGTGGACGGATGGTCCGTCTCCACAGGGTTCAGGCGGGAAGCCACCCGGTCAGGGACGCGAGCCGACGCGCCACGTCGGCTGGAGCCATGGCGTCCGTGTCGATCCGGGTGACCCGGCCTGGGGAAGCCGTGTCGAGCCTCCCGGCGGTCCGTGTCGAGTGCGCGAGCTGCGCCACCGGGAGCTCGCCGCCCGCCCGCCGCTGCAACCGGGACGCCGTCGTCTCGTCTGCGGCCCGGAGCAGTACGGCGACCACGACGGGGTCGTCGCCCATCGCAGCGGCCAGGCGGTCCGCCTCGAGGACGGACACGGTGTTCGTGTACACGAGACGGTGGTGACCGAGCGCGCGGTAGTTCGCCCACATCGCCGCGAGGTTGCGTTCCGCGAGCCTCGCCTCGGGGTGCTCGACGTGGGGCGCGGGGTGGGCGAGGTCGAGCGTGTCGCCCTCGATCACCGCGTGCCGGACGTCCGCTTCCGTGAGCAGGTCGTGCAGTGCCTCGGCAGCTGTCGACTTGCCGACACCGGACCGGCCGCCGATGAAGAGCACCTCGGAACGCGGCACGTCTCAGCCGCCGATCGAGAGGAGGACGAGTGCGGCGTCCTCCGGGCCGTAGTCGAACATCCGGTCCCAGAACGGGTCGGACGCCCACGGCACGTCGCCGTCGGCAGGGGTGCGGTGCGCCGTCTCGACGAGCCAGTCGAGTTCGGGCACGACCGCAGTGGCGAAGCGGGGCGGCTCCCATCCGAGCGACCTGGCCGCGGTGGTGTCGAGGACGAACGGCGACGGGGACGACCACGGGGTCACCCCGACGAACGCCGGTGCATCGGCGTCGAGCAGGACCTCGTCGAACCGGTGGTCGAGGTGGCCGGCGATCGTCCGGATGATCTCGAGCGCAGAGGGGGCCGTCTCGTCCCCGACGTTGAGGATCCGGCGGTCCGGGGCGTCCGCGACGAGCCGGACCAGCGAACCGACACCACTGGCCGCCGTCGTGTGGTCGATCCCGCGGCCGCCGTCGGCGAGGAGGACTCGCTCTCGGCCGTCGAGGACCCGGCGCACGACGAACCACTCGCGGGGACGGCCGACACCGACCCCGTAGACCTTCGACGGGCGGAGCACCGTGACGGGAGCACCGTGGTCGAGCAGCAGCTGTTCGGCTGCCACCTTCGCCGCGGCGTACCCGTCGCGACTCGTCGGGTCGGCGTCCGCAGCTGTCACCGTCGGCTGGAGTTCGGTGACCGGACCGCCGAACACAGGCTTGTCGAGCGAGTTCGCGTGGCGTCCCTGCTCGTCGACGTAGACCGCCTTCGACGAGACGAAGACGGTCGAGCCGACGTCGCCCAGGAACGGCAGGAGCTGCGCTGCGTCGTCGCGGGTGGCGCCGACGGTGTCCACGAGCAGGTCCGCACCGGGACGCAGGAGATCGCGGAGCACGGTCGAGTCGCGGCGGTCGCCGGGGACGAACGTCGCCCCGTCCTTCGTGAGCGTGTCCGCGATCGCACCACCCCGGCGTGCGACGACGTCGACCTGCCAGTCGTCACCGCCACGGCCGGAGGATTCGAGGAGCTCGCGCGCGACGGCGGAGCCGATCCCACCCGTTCCGCCGAGGATGACCGCACGTCTGGAGCTCATGACGGCAACGCTAGTGCCGCACGGGTGAGCTCACGACGCGAGTTCTGGTCTCAGGAGGCCAGTTCGGGTTCGCGGCGCCACCAGTCGGCGAGTGAGCCGTCGTACACCTGCACCCGGTCGTGTCCGAGCACGGTGAGCGCGAGGGCGTCGACGCACGCGGCGCTGCCCACTCCGCAGTACGTCACGATCTCGTCCGCGTCGAACACCGGAGCGAACGCGTCCGCAAGGGCAGCCGGCCGTCGCAGCGTGTTCGAGTCCTGGTCGACGATGCGCCGCAGGGTGATCGGGGTGGTGCCGGGGACGATCGGGGCGTGTCCGTCACCGAGGGCGGTCTCGTCCGCGGCCAGGACCAGCGCGGCCGGCTGCGTGCCGTCCACCGCGCGTTCGACCCGGTCGCGGTCGGCCCAGAGCGGCCGTTCCTCGCCCGCGAGGAACGTGTGCTGCGTGTCGGGGTCGTCCGCGCGGGAGGTCAGCGCGCCGACCCGGACCGGGCGTCCTTCGTCCCGCCACTTCACGAACCCGCCGTCGAGCACGGCGACGTCGTCGAACCCGAACGACCGGAAGATCCACCAGAGTCGTGCCGACCATTCGCCGACACTGTCGTCGTAGACCACGACGGTCGACGTGTTCGTGATGCCGAGTGCCCGGGCCGCCTGCTCGAACTGCTCGGATCCGGGGCGCGTGAACGGGAGGTCGGAGTCGGGTGCCGAGAAGTCGTGGACGAGGTCGGCGTAGCGGGCACCGGGCACGTGTCCGTGCTGTTCGTACGCGTCGCCGGCGGCGTGCCAGGTCGTCCCGAGGCCGACACCGGACGTGTGCACGGAGACGTCGAGGACGACGAGCTCATCGGCACCGAGGTGGTCGGCGAGCCACTGCGTGGAGACGAGTGGCGAGGTCAGGACGGGGGCCATGGCGCACACGATAATGCCCACCCCTGACGTGCGACAGGAAAACCGCAACAGTGCGCAATCGGGGCGCCGTGTACCCCTTCGGAACCGCGGAACGGACACGGCACCGCGAGAGTTCGCGGTGCTGTGTCCGTTCCGAGGTGCTGTGGCGCTGAGGTGCGGTGGCGCGGGCGGCGTCAGTGCGCGGCGGCCGGGATGCTGCCCGTCGCGTTGGCGCTGAGGTGCTCGAGCTTCGCCAGCCGTACGGACTGCCGGTTGATGAGCAGCCCGCTGGCGATCGCGACGATGACCAGCACGCCGGCCGAGATCGCGAAGGCGACGTGGTAGCCGTCGAGCGTGGCCTGCGCCTGCTGGAGCTTCGTCGGCGCCGCGGACAGCCCCGAGAGGCTGTTCTTGACGACGTCCGCGAAGATCGTCGACAGGAGCGCGGTCCCGATGGAGCCGCCGATCTGCTGCATGGTGTTCACCGTCGCCGACGCGACACCCGCGTCCGCACGGGCGACCCCGGTCGTCGCGGTGTTCATCGCGGAGGAGAAGATCGTGCCCATGCCGAGGCCGATGACGATGAGCGCCGGCAGGACCGTGCCCGCGTAGGAGCTGTCGAGGTCGGTGCGCAGCAGCAGGAGCAGACCGGTGGCGGCGACGAGCGCGCCGGCGAAGATCAGGAGCTTCGGGCCGACGCGGGGCAGGAGCCGCCCGCCGATCTGCGTCGCGGAGATCATGATCGACAGCGGCATCGGCAGGAACGCCAGGCCGGTCTGCAGCGCGGAGAACCCGAGGGTCTGCTCGAGGTAGTAGGTCAGGAACAGGAAGATCCCGAACATGCCGATCGCGACGAGGCCGATGGCGATGAACGAACCACCGCGGTCACGGTCGAGCACGACGCGCAGGGGGAGCAGCGGGTGCGCCACGCGGGTCTCGATGAACACGAAGGCCGCGATGAGCACGACACCGACCGCGAGCATGACGATCGTCAGCGGATCGTCCCAGCCGTTGGTCTCGGCGTTGGAGAAGCCGTAGACGACCCCGACCAGGCCGAGCGTGATCGTGAGGACGCCGGCGACGTCGATGCGCGGACGCTCGACCTTCGGTGGCTTCGCCATGAAGACCAGCGCGCCGATCACGCCGAGGACGGCGAAGACGACGTTGACGTAGAGGCACCAGCGCCACGACGCGTACTCGGTGAGCACGCCGCCGAGGAGCAGGCCGATCGCAGCACCCGAGCCGGCGATCGACCCGAAGATGCCGAACGCACGACCGCGCTCCTTCGGGTCGCGGAAGGTCGTGGTGAGCATGCCCAGCGCGGACGGGGCGAGCAGTGCGCCGAACGCACCCTGCAGTGCGCGGGCCGCGACGAGCAGACCGAACGAGTCCGCCAGCCCGCCAAGCACCGAGGCGACGGCGAAGCCGACGAGCCCGATGATGAAGGTGTTCTTGCGGCCGAAGAGGTCACCGAGTCGACCACCGAGCAGCAGCAAGGAGCCGAACGCCAGCGAGTACGCGGTGACGATCCACTGGCGCTGGTCGGTGCCGAAGCCGAGGTCCTGCTGCGCCGAGGGCAGCGCGATGTTCACGATGGTGGCGTCGAGCACCACCATGAGCTGCGCGAGGGCGATCACCGCGAGGGCGATCCAGCGGTGGTCCTTGCGGGGCGCGGGGCCCGCGGTCGTGGGCGCCGAGCCGGTGGGCGCGGGCGCAGTCTGTTCTGCCGTCACGGCAGGCCTCCTTGAGAAGGATGGAACGGAGTCGAAGCGCGCGCCGTCGAGCACTTCAGGTCGGGGAGGAGAAAGCGGATGCGAGGCATCCGGTTCGCACCAGTGTATGCCCAAACGGACGCGTTGCATCCGCTTATTCCCAGAAAGTTCAACTACGTTTGCGAGCGTGACCACGATCGACCAGCACGCGGAGCTCGAGCGGCCCCTCCGCGCCGACGCTGCCCGCAACCGCGAGCTGATCCTGCAGACCGCGCGCAAGTGCTTCGCGGAACGCGGGCTCTCGGTCACCCTCAACGACATCGCGCACGAAGCCGGGGTCGGCGTCGGGACGGTCTACCGCCGGTTCGCCGACAAGGACTCGCTCATCGAAGCGCTGCTCGCGACCAAGTTCGACGCGATGAACGCCGCCGCCGCGCGTGCTGCGGAGGAGATCGACCCGCGCGAGTCGCTCCGGCTGTACCTGATGGGTGTGTTCGAGTTCCGCGCCAGGGACCGCGCACTCGCCGACGCGATCGTCCGGGCAGGCAAGGGGCGCCCGTCGATCGTGCAGGAGCGCGACCGCCTCGAGACCCAGGTCGCCGAGATCATCCGCCGAGCGCACGACGCCGGCGTGGTGCGGGTCGGGTTCGACTACCGCGACCTCCCGATGCTCACGACCATGGTGGGTGCGGTCGCCGACGCAACCCGCGCACACGACCCGAACGCCTGGCGCCGCTACGCCGAGGTCCTGATCGAGGGCGTGCTGCCGCAGCACGTCGACGACCACCGGATGCTCGGCGAGCCGCTCGACCGCGAGTCGATCGAGCGCGCGCTGCACGCCCAGTCCTGACCCACCGGACCGGAGGCCCGTGGCGGGCCCGCACCGAGCCTCCCGTCCGGCCGGAACGCGACCAGAGCACGCAGCGCGACGCGCACGCAGCGCACAGCGCACGCAGCGCGCAGCGCTACAACCAGCTCGGCAGCCAGTAGTGCGACCGGACGAAGTCCCACGGCACCTGCAGGGCGGTCCACATCGGGTACCAGTACGCGCTCGCGAGCAGCACCACGACGAGGTACACCCCGACCCACACGATCGCCTTCGTCCGACGCCGCCGCGGATCGTCGCGTGAGCCCAGCACCAGCCCGATCGTCGCGGCCAACGCCATCACCATGAAGGGCTCGAACGCGATCGTGTAGAACTGGAAGACCGTCCGGTTCACGTACAGCAGCCACGGCAGGTACCCCGCCGCGACGCCCATCACGACGAAGCCGTACTCCCACCGGCGCCGGGTGATGAACAGCACGAGCACCGCGACCACCGCGGCCACCGCCGGGTACCAGATGAGCGGGTTCGCGACGCCGGTGATCGCCGCACCGCACCGCACGGCCTCGCAGCCGTCCTGCCCGGCGTTCGTCCCGACGTAGTACATCGACGTGGGTCGCTGCATGAACAACCACAGCAGCGGGTTGGCCTGGTACGAGTGCGGCGTGTGCAGGCCGATGTTGAAGCCGTAGATCTCGGACTGGTAGTGCCACCAGTTCTGCACGCTGTCCGGGACCCACGACAGGATCCCGCCCCAGCGCTGCCCGCCCGAGGCGATCCAGTTCCGGTCCCAGCCGTCCTTCGACACGAACCACCCGGTCCATGACGCCAGGTAGGTCGCGGCGGCGATCGGCACCGTGAGCAGGAACGTCACCGGCGCCTGCTGCAGGAACGCGCTCGACGACCAGAACTCGATCCCGGCGCGCTTCCGCAGCATCATGTCGGTCAGCACCGAGTAGACGGCGAAGAACGCCAGGAAGTACATCCCGGACCACTTCGTGCTCGTCGCGAGCCCGAGGGCCAGCCCCATCGCGAGCAGCCACGGCCGCCACCACAGGAACGGTCCCCAGAGGGTGTCCCGTCCGGCAGCGACCCGGCGGGCGACCCACGCGTCGAGTCGTCGAGTGGTCCAGCGGCGGTCGAGCAGCAGCGCGCCGAACCCGAGCACGACGAAGAACGTGACGATCCCGTCCAAGAGCGTGACGCGGGACATCACGATCGCCTGGCCGTCGACCGCCAGGAACCCGCCGGCGAGCGTGCCGACGAGGGTCGAGCGGAACAGGGACCGGGCGATCACGGCGACGAGGAACACCGTCGCGATGCCGAGCACCGCGACCGCGAACCGCCAGCCGAACGAGTTGTCCGGCCCGAACAGCAGCATCCCGAGCCCGATGAGGTACTTGCCGAGCGGCGGGTGTGCGATGAACTCGGCGGCACTCGTGAACAGGTTGGTCTGCCCGTCCGCGAACCGTTCGTCGGTCGTCGGGAGCGAGTCGTCGGTCGGGTTCGCGGGCCAGGTGCCCTCGTACCCGAGGTGGACGATCGACCACCCGTCCTTGACGTAGTACGTCTCGTCGAACACGAGCGAGTGCGGGCGTCCGAGGTCGATCAGCCGCAGCAGGGCCGCGAGCACGGTGACCGCGATCGGCCCCGCCCAGCGCCAGGCGGCGACCCGCCAGCCGACCGACATGACGCGCACCCACCAGTCGTCGAGGCGCGACCCACGGGGCACTTCGGGCGCAGAGGGGAGTGCGTCGGCCAGGTCCGTGGTCACCCGCAGCATCCTACGGATGCGGCGCAGTGATCCGCTGCGTCCACAATGGGGCGTGTGATCGTCCTCGCAGCAACTCCCATCGGCAACCTCGGCGACGCGTCGCGCCGACTCGTCGAGACCCTGTCCAACGCGACGGTCGTGGCGGCGGAGGACACCCGCACCGCGATTCACCTGATGCGAGCGCTCGGGATCGAGAACCGCCCGCGGCTCATCGCCCTGCACGAGCACAACGAACGGGCGAAGGCCGCGGAGGTCGTCGAGCTCGCCCGGGACGAGGACGTCGTGGTCCTGACCGACGCCGGCATGCCCGCGATCAGCGACCCCGGGTTCCCGCTCGTCGAGGCCGCAGCGGCCGCCGGGGTCACCGTGACCGCGCTCCCGGGGCCGTCCGCGGTGCTGATGGCGCTCGCCGTGTCCGGGTTGCCGACGGACCGGTTCACGTTCGAGGGGTTCCCGACGCGGAAGCCGGGGGAACGTCGACGCACGTTCGAGGCACTCGCCGGCGAGCAGCGGACGATGGTGTTCTTCGAGTCACCGCACCGGCTGGCGGACACGCTGACCGACATGGCTGCCGGGTTCGGGGACGGGCGCCGGGCAGTGGTCTGCCGAGAACTCACGAAGCTGTACGAAGAGGTCCGCCGCGGAACCGTCGCCGAGCTCGCTGCGTGGGCGGCCGACGGGGTCAAGGGCGAGATCTGCATCGTCGTCGCGGGAGCGTCCGGCTCCCTGGACGAGGTCTCGCTCGACGAGGGGGTCCGGCTGGTGCTCGAGCGGGTGGCCGCCGGAACCCGCATGAAGGAGGCGTCGGCCGCCGTCGCGGACGCGACGGGGCTGTCGAAACGGGACCTGTACGAAGGCGCGCTGGCGGCGCGGTGACACGGCGGAGCGCCGGACGGGAGGCTCGGGGCGGGCCCGCCACGAGCCTCCAGTCCGGGTTTTCCACAGACGGTCGCCGGGCGCGTCATGCGGTCGCCGCGCGCCCGTAGGATGGTCCGCATGTCCGACGGCTCCTCGTTCAGCATCACCACGCCGATCTTCTACGTGAACGACGTGCCCCACATCGGGCACGCCTACACCGAGGTCGCCGCGGACTTCATGGCGCGCTGGCACCGTCAGCGCGGCGACGACACCTGGCTGCTCACCGGCACGGACGAGCACGGCCAGAAGATCCTGCGCACCGCCTCGGCGAACGACGTCTCCCCGAAGGAGTGGGCGGACCGACTCGTCACCGACGCGTGGAAGCCGCTGCTCGACACCGTCGACGTCCGGAACGACGACTTCATCCGCACCACCGACGAACGGCACGAGCGCGGCGTGACCGCGTTCCTGCAGAAGCTCTACGACGACGGCTACATCTACGCCGGCGAGTTCGAGGGGTTCTACTGCGTGGGCTGCGAGGAGTACAAGCAGCCGAGCGACCTCGTCCCCGGCACCGGTGCGTACGAGGGACAGCAGGTCTGCGCGATCCACTCGATCCCGGTCGAGGTCCTGTCCGAGCGCAACTACTTCTTCCGGATGTCCGACTTCGAGCAGCGCCTGCTCGACCTCTACGAGTCGAACCCGGAGTTCATCCAGCCGGAGAGCGTCCGCAACGAGATCGTCTCCTTCGTCAAGCAGGGCCTGCGCGACCTGTCGATCTCGCGGTCGAGCTTCGACTGGGGCATCACGATCCCGTGGGACCACGACCACGTGCTCTACGTGTGGTTCGACGCGCTCCTCAACTACGTCACCGCGCTCGGCTACGGCAGCGACGACGACGAAGCGTTCCAGCGCCTCTGGCCGAGCGTCCACATCGTCGGCAAGGACATCGCCCGGTTCCACGCGGTGATCTGGCCCGCCATGCTCATGGCCGCGGGGCTGCCGGTCCCGAAGCGCGTGTTCGGGCACGGCTGGCTGCTCGTCGGCGGCGAGAAGATGTCCAAGTCGAAGCTGACGGGCATCGCGCCGTCGGAGATCACCGACACGTTCGGGTCCGACGCCTTCCGGTACTACTTCCTGCGGGCGATCACCTTCGGGCAGGACGGGAACTTCAGCTGGGAAGACATCTCGGCGCGGTACCAGGCCGAGCTCGCGAACGGCTTCGGCAACCTGGCGTCGCGGATCCTCGCGATGATCGACAAGTACTTCGACGGTGCCGTGCCGTCTCGTGGCGAGCTGTCCGCGTCCGACCAGGCGATCGACGATCTCGCAGTCGACGTCACGACGCGCGCCGACGCCGCGATCGCCGCCTTCGCGCCGCACGACGCCATCACGACCACGTGGGAGCTCGTCGATGCGCTGAACGGGTACATCACCGAGCAGCAGCCGTGGGCCCTCGCGAAGGACGACGCCCAGCGCGAGCGCCTCGGGACCGTGCTCACGACGGCGCTCCGCGGGCTCGGTACCGTGGCGGTGCTCGCGTCACCGGCCATGCCGAAGGCGACCGAGAAGCTCTGGGCCTCGATCGGTGCCGGCGGCTCCATCGCCGAGCAGCGCGTGGATCGTGCGTGGGAGTGGCAGGGCGCGACCCGGATCACGTCGCTGGAGTCCGGCCTGTTCCCGCGCGTCGAACAGGCGGAACAGGGCGCAGCGTGACCGACGCCCATCTCCGTTCCCGGTCCGGCGACGGCGGCGGCGGGTCCAAACGTGACCTGACCTACCCGCCGTTGCCCGAGGCGCTCGTGGTGCCGGTGTACGACAACCACACCCACATGGAGATCGCCGACGGTGGAGACGACGGCGCGCTCGACTACCGGGAGCACCTCGACCGCGCGTCGAGCGTCGGTGTGCGGGGCGTCGTGCAGGTCGGCACCGACCTCGCGACTTCGGAGTGGTCCGCTGAGATCGCCGCGCGTGAACCCCGGGTCCTCGCCGCCGTGGCGCTGCACCCGAACGAAGCGCCCGTGCTCCACGAGCAGGGCCTGCTCGACGAGCACCTGGCCGGCATCGAGCGGCTCGCCGCGCTGCCCCGCGTCCGGGCCATCGGGGAGACCGGGCTCGACTTCTTCCGCACCGGTGACGACGGCCGCGACGCCCAGATCCGGTCGTTCGAGGAACACATCCGGATCGCCAAGGAACACGACCTCGCGCTGACGATCCACGACCGCGACGCGCACGACGCCGTCGTCGAGGTGCTCGACCGTGTCGGTGCCCCGGCGAAGACGGTGTTCCACTGCTTCTCCGGCGGACCGGACCTCGCCAGGCTCTGCGCCGAGCGAGGCTGGTACATGTCGTTCGCCGGGACCGTCACGTTCAAGAACGCGCAGCAGCTCCGTGACGCCCTCGAGGTCGCGCCGCGGCACCTGCTGCTGGTCGAGACCGACGCGCCGTACCTCACGCCGACGCCCTTCCGCGGGCGGCCGAACGCGCCGTACCTCATCCCGTTGACGCTCCGTTCGATGGCCGAGACGCTCGGCACCGATCCGTCGATGCTCGCCGCGCAGATCGCCTCGAACACCGAACTCGTCTACGGCGCGTGGGACGCCGAACCCGTGACGGTGTCCGGATGAGCGCGCTGCTCGGCCCGACCGAGATCCGAGACCTCGCCGCGAAGCTCGACGTCACCCCGACGAAGAAGCTCGGGCAGAACTTCGTGCACGACGCCAACACCGTCCGGCGCATCGTCGCATCCGGTGGCGTGACGGCGGACTCTCGCGTGCTCGAAGTCGGACCGGGCCTCGGCTCCCTGACCCTCGGCCTGACCGAGACCGGCGCTCCCGTCACCGCCGTCGAGATCGATGCCCGCCTGGCGGCGCAACTCCCGGCGACCGTGTCCGCGATGCAGCCGTCCGCGCAGCTGACGGTGGTGCACCAGGACGCCCTCAAGGTCTCCGCGGACGACCTCCCGGTCGCGCCGACGCACCTCGTCGCGAACCTGCCGTACAACGTGTCCGTGCCGGTGCTCCTGCACCTGCTCGCGACCTTCCCGTCGATCGAGCGGTCGCTCGTCATGGTGCAGGCCGAGGTCGGGTACCGCCTGGCCGCCGACCCGGGCAGCAAGGTCTACGGGTCGCCGAGCGTCAAGGCCGCCTGGTACGGCGACTGGCGGATCGCAGGTCAGGTGAGCCGTCAGGTGTTCTGGCCGGTGCCGAACGTCGACAGTGTCCTCGTCGGGTTCGTGCGGAAGGACCCGCCGGGCGACGAACTCCTGCGCTCCCGCGTGTTCGCCCTCGTCGACGCCGCGTTCCAGCAGCGTCGGAAGATGCTCCGCCAGGCGCTGTCCGGGGTGCTCGGTGGGAGCGCCCACGCGTCCGAGGTGCTCGAGGCATCGGGCATCGCCCCGACCGCCCGTGGTGAAGAGCTCGGCGTCGACGACTTCGTGCGCCTCGGCCGGACGGTCCTCGCCGCCGCTGGCTGAGTGTCTGCCGGCTGCGTGGCTTCCGGCTGCGTGTCTTCCGGCTGCGTGGCTGCTGGCTAGTTCGCTGCGACCTGCACGGTCTCGCCACCGGTCAGCGCGACCAGCTGGTCGAACGTCAACGGCATGACGGAGTTCGCGGTCCCCGCGGCCGACCACACCGGGTCGTAGTCGGCCAGCGCCACGTCGACGACCGTCCGGATCGGTGCCGGGTGACCGACGGGGGAGACCCCTCCGATCGGCTGGCCCGTGATCTCGCGCACCTGCTTTGCGGTCGCCATCGTGAGCTCCTCGACACCGAGGCTGCCGGCGAGCAACCCCGTGTCGACGCGGTGGCGCCCTGACGTCATCACCAGGAGCGGCTCACCGTCCGCCAGGAACAGCAGGCTGCTGGCGATCGCACCGGGCTCGGTACCGAGCGCCGCCGCTGCCTGCGCCGCGGTGTGCGTGGAGTTGGGGAGTTCGCGTGCCGTCGTGTCCACGCCGGCCTCGGCGACGATCCGCTGGATCTCGTGCATGCGTGCGTTCATCGGTGCTCCGTCCGTGTCGCGGTGCTGGTGATCGTCGCGCCGCGCCCGGCGAGTGCGGCGATGAGTCGTTCGGGATCGCCGCACCGGAAGGACAGGTCGCGCTTCCCCGTGATCGACAGCCGGACGCCCGGCCCGTTGTCCATCAGGACCACCGTGCCACGACCCGGGCCGAACCGGACACCCCACCCGCCGACGTCCGTCCCGCGCAACGCGATCGGTGACGCCGAGGTGATCGTCCGCGGGTCGATGGTGCGTCGGTACCAGAACGGTGTCAGGCGGACCGAGAGTCGGTCGTCCAGCGCGACCGTCAGACGCGTGGTGGCAAGGACGGTACCGAGCCCTGCGACCACGACGAGCGCGACGCTGCTGATCACGAGGTCGGACATCGACGGCTCCTTGCCGGGGGAGGGCGGCACGAGGGCGATCGTCATGGCGATCGCGATGCTGCCGACCGCCGTCGCGATCCCGAGGACGCGGAAGAGCGTCGATGTCGTGCTGGTCTCGGTGTACCCCGTGTTCCCCATGCACCCATCCTCGCGGACGCTCGGATGGCAGTCCAGTTGCATGTCGTATACCGATTCGTTGCGGTGCCCGGTCAAGCGCTCCTACCGTGCGATGACCGACGAAAGGAGCACCCCATGACCATGACCAGCCCCGATCAGCATCGCTACCACTCGGACGAAGTCCCGATCCGTCTCCTCACCGCTGCGGAGATCGAGGCAGGACGCAACCACCCCGTCGGGACGCCGGAGGACCGTGCGCGAGAGGTGGCCGAGATCCTCCGCCGCTCCACGTTCACGCACACGAGTCGTTTCGATCGGCGTCCTGTCTGGTACCTCTGAGATGTGCGTCGATCCCGCTGGCCATCCCCTCGAAGTCGGTGTGCACGCGATGGAGGGCTGCGATCCCCTCCCGTCCGGAGTCGTGCTCGAGACGGGTTTCATCGTGAGTGCGCTGGAGTCGTCCGACCGGCATCACCAAGCGTCCGCAGCCTTCCTCGAGCGGCTCATCCGAGCGCGCACCGCGCTCTTCTACAACGACCTGTTCGAGCTCGAGCTCCACGAGAAGGCGTTCGAACTCGGCGCGCAGGAGGTCCGCCTCCGGATGGACGCGGACACGGTGGCCGCCGCGGCGGTGATCGACTCCGGGTCGGTGACGTCGAGCTCGACGGTGCCGAAGCCGTGCTCGGCGGCGAGCGCGTCGAGGAGGGCGCGGCGACGTCCGCCGATGACGACGGTGCTGCCGGCCTCCTGCAGACGGAGGGCGAGACCGAGGCCGATGCCCGAGGTCGCGCCGGGGATGAAGACGGTGGCGTTCGTGATGTCCATGCCGTCAACGATCGGGCCACCGGCGGAACCGGACCAGAGTCCGTTCATCGGGGGACCGCCGATCCCTGGCAACCGCCGCCGGGCAGCAGCAGACTGGACGCCATGGACCGCCCAGCGCTCGCCGACTTCCTCCGCCGTCGCCGCGAACTCCTGCGCCCGGAGGACGTCGGCCTCGGCACCGGTGCCAGGCGCCGGACGCCCGGGCTCCGTCGCGAAGAGGTCGCCGCACTCGCCGGGATGTCCGCCGACTACTACACGCGCCTCGAGCAGCAGCGCGGCCCGCAGCCCTCCGAGCAGATGGTGCAGGCGATCGCGAGGGCCCTGCGCTGCAGCCTCGACGAGCGCGACCACCTGTTCCGTCTCGCCGGGCACAACGCTCCGGCGCGGGTGCACCGCTCCGACCACGTCGACCCGGCGATCCTCCGCGTGCTCGATCGGCTGGAGGACACCCCGGCCATCGTGGTGAGCGACCTCGGCGAGACCCTGGTGGAGAACCGGCTGGCCGTCGCACTCCTCGGGAGCGGGCTCGGACTCTCGGGCAACGAGCGGTACCAGCCGTGGCGCTGGTTCATGACCGGGTCCGAGCGCGCCAAGTACGCGCCGGAGCAGCACGAGCGACTGGCGCGGTCACAGGTCGCGGGGCTCCGCGCGGCGGTCGGCGCAGCGGGACCGAGTGACTCGCGGGCGGTCGAGCTGATCGCGGACCTCGAGGCGAACAGTGAGGAGTTCCGGGCGATCTGGTCGCTGCACGAGGTCGCCAGCCGGTGGGAGGACCACAAGACCTTCGTGCACCCGGAGCTCGGCCGGATCACCGTCGACTGCCAGGTGCTGCACACCACGAGCCAGACCCAGGCGCTGCTGCTCTTCACGGCACCCGCCGGCAGCGAGGACGCCCAGAAGCTCGAGCTCCTCGGCGTGCTCGGCCAGCAGGTGTTCAGCCGCTAGCCGTGGCCGATCAGGACGGCTAGTATGTTCCATGCAGGACGCTTCGAGCCTCCCGCACCCAGCCAACGCCCCGCCCACGAGCGGGGCGTTGTGTCGTCCATGGGCATCGTGTCGTCAGCCGGCATGTGTCGTTCAGGGCCGCCAGATGTACTCCTTGCACGTGATGGAACGGATCCGGCCCACGATGTCAGCCATCGCCTTCTCCGATCGTGGATCGGTCTCCTGGATGGTGTGCGATCGGTTCAGGAAGTACGTCGCGACGTCGGCCGCCTGCAACACCCGGCTCTCGTGGGACGGGCCGAAGTAGATCGTGTCGGCGATGTGCGTGAGCGGCCGACTCGTGTAGCCGGCGACCTTGGCGACCTTGAAGGTCCGCAGACTCCGTCGAGCTCCCGCTGCACCGTGGTGCTCGTCGGCAAGCACGAGACCGAGGCGATCCGGCCGATCGATCCATCCGAGCCGGTCGTCAACCGACTGCAGGAGCTGCGCGAGTGCGATCTCGTGCGGAGGGAACGCGTGATCTCGGTACCGTGCCCGGTGCGCTTCGAGGTCGATGCCGCGGAAGACGAACGCGGCCGATGAGCGCGCGAGGACCTTGGCGACGAGTCTGCACGCCTTCACGCGCCACCCGATGGGTACCGACCGCCAGGGACCCGTGCCGTGGAACATCTCCACCGCGTGGAACTCCGTGGCGGGGTCGAAGCCGTCCACTTCGTTCGCGACGAGCTCCGCGATGCCGTCCAACCCACGTTCGATCGAACGGACCGCGCCTGCGTCTGCGATGAGCGCGCCGAAGAAGTAGTAGGCATCGTCTCGGGCCGATTCGTCGATGAAGATGAGCCGCACGGCAGAACGTTACCGCTGAAATACCGAGTGGTGCGGCGAGCAACACCGCGTCACACACCTGGCAACCCCTCCGAGGCCGTGCCTAGGGTGGGTCCGTGAGCACTCCGCGCGTGTACGTCATCCACGAGAACCCCGAGTGGTTCCCGCCGCTCGCCGCTGCCTTCGAGGCCGAGGGCGTGCCGGTCCAGGAGATCCTCCTCACCGAGGGGCAGGTCGACCTGGCCTCCGAGCCGGAACCGGGCGTGTACTGGTCCCGGATGTCGGCCAGTTCCCACACCCGCGGCCACGAGCACAGCAAGGAGTACACCCGTGCGCTCCTCGGACACCTGGAGCGCGCCGGCCGGCAGGTCGTCGGCGGCAGTCACGTCCTCGAGCTCGAGGTGTCGAAGGTCGCCCAGCACGGGTTGCTCCAGCAGGCCGGGTTCGACGTGCCCCGCACGACGGCGGTGTTCGGCACGGCGCCGCTGAAGGACGCGGCCCGCACCTTCACCGACGGCCGTGACGTCCCCTTCATCACGAAGCACAACCAGGGCGGCAAGGGCCTCGGCGTCCGCCGCTTCGACTCGCTCGCAGAGTTCGACGCCTACGTCGACAGCCCCGAGTTCGAGGAGCCCGTCGACGGCATCACCCTGCTGCAGGAGTACCTGACAGCTCGCGAGCCGTTCATCACGCGCGTCGAGTTCGTCGGCGGCGAGTTCGTCTACGCGGTCCGCGTCGACACCAGCGCCGGCAGCTTCGAGCTCTGCCCGGCCGACGCGTGCGAGGTCCCCCAAGTCATCGCGGGAGCCGTCTGCGACGTCCCGGGAACGGACGCCGCAGGAGCACCCCCCGCGTTCTCGGTCCGCACCGAGGTCACAGCGCAGCACCCGCTCGTCCAGCAGCTCCGCACGTTCCTCGCCGACCAGCGCATCACGATCGCGGGCGTCGAGTTCATGGAGACCACGGACGGCCGCACGGTCGTCTACGACATCAACACGAACACGAACTACAACCCCGCCGTCGAGGAGACCGCGCCGGCCTCCGGCCCGCGCTCCATCGCCCGCTACCTGGGCGGTCTGCTGGCGGCCGAGTACGCGCCGCAGCTCACGGCCTGAGCACGCAAGAACCACCGGACCGGAGGCTCGTGGCGGGCCCGCCACGAGCCTCCAGTCCGACCCTCCTCACCTCCCCAAGGAACTCACCCCGTGCGATTCGGATACTGGACCCCGCTCTTCGGCGGCTGGCTGCGCAACGTCGACGACGAGCACATGCCGGTCACCTTCGACTACGTGAAGCGGTTGGCGCAGCGCGCCGAGCGCATCGGCTTCGACCTGACCCTGGTGCCGGAGCTGAACCTCAACGACATCAAGGGCACGGCCGCGCCGAGCCTGGAGGCATGGGCGCTCGCCGCGGCCATCGCGGCGACGACCGAGCGCCTGGAGATCATGGCGGCGATGCGGCCCGGGTACCACCTGCCGGCCGTCACCGCGAAGCAGGCGGCGACGATCGACGACATCTCCGGCGGTCGCTTCACGTTCAACGTGGTGAGCGCCTGGTGGGCCGAGGAGGCGCGCCAGTACGGCGGCATCTTCTCGGAGCACGACGACCGCTACAAGCGCACGGCGGAGTTCGTCGAGATCATGAAGGGCCTGTGGCGGGAGACCCCGTACTCGTTCCACGGTGAGTACTACGACATCGAGAACGCCCACCTGGAACCGAAGCCTCGGGTCACCCCGCGCATCTACGCCGGCGGCGAGAGCGAAGCGGGCAAGGCGAGCATCACGCACTACGCGGACGCCTACGTGACCCACGGCGGCACGGTCGAGGAGCTCCGGACGAAGATCGCGGAGATGCGTCGTCGTCGTGCGGACGCCGGCCTGCCGCCGTTCGAGGCGTTCGGCATGGCCGCGTACGCGATCGTGCGCGAGACCGAGGAGGAAGCGCAGGCGGAGCTCGCGCGGATCACCGACGTGCAGCACGGCAAGGCGTACGAGTCGTACCAGGACTTCATCTCGAAGTCGCAGCTCGAGCACGTGCCGTCGCTCGAGGACTACTCGGTGTCGAACCGTGGGCTGCGGCCACAGTTCGTCGGGACGCCCGCGCAGGTGGCGTCGCGCATCCGCGAGTACGAGAACGCCGGCGTCGACACGCTGCTGCTGCAGTTCTCGCCGCAGCTCGAGGAGATGGAGCGCTTCGGCGAGCAGGTCATCCCACTGGTCAGGTCCTCGGTGGTTCCTGCCTGATGGGGACCACGGAAGAGGGCTGGGCGTTCGAGACCCGGCAGATCCGCGCCGGCTTCAAGGCCGATCCCGGGTTCGGCGGGAACGTGCCGCCGATCGCGCAGAGCGCCGCGTTCGTGTACCCGTCGTCGGAGGAGGCAGCGGGGCGCTTCATGCTCGACGTCCCCGGCCACACCTACTCGCGCGTCAACAACCCGTCGGCGGCAGCGCTCGAACGACGGATCGCGGACCTCGAGGGCGGTGTCGGTGCCTTGGCGACGGCCTCGGGTCAGGCGGCGACCACCCTGGCGATCCTCGGGGTGGCCCGGGCCGGCGCGCATGTGGTCTCGAGTGCGTCGTTGTACGGCGCCACGTACACGCTGTTCGCCTCGACGCTCCGGGACCTCGGCATCGAGTTCACCTTCGTGCAGGACCCGACCGACCTCGACGAGTGGGCAGCGGCCGTCCGGCCGGAGACCCGCGCGTTCTTCGGCGAGTCGATCCCGAACCCGCGTGGCGACGTCCTCGACTTCGCGGGCGTGGCGGGGGTCGCGCACGACGCCGGTGTCCCGCTCATCGTCGACAACACGATCGCGACGCCCTACCTGGTCCGTCCGTTCGAGCACGGCGCGGACATCGTCGTGCACTCGGCGACGAAGTACCTCGCCGGACACGGCAGCGCGATCGCCGGGCTGCTGGTCGACGGCGGCACGTTCGACTGGGCGGCGCACGCCGACAAGTACCCGCAGCTGACCACGCTCGACTCCGGCTTCGCGGGGACCAACTTCGCCGAGCGGTTCGGCAACCGTGCGTTCATCATGCGCACCAGGACGAAGGTCGCCGCCGACCTCGGTCCCGCGATCGCCCCGTTCAACGCGTTCCTCGTGCTGCAGGGCATCCAGACCCTGTCGCTCCGGATGGACCGGCACGTGTCGAACGCGGCGACGGTGGCCACGTGGCTGGACGCACACGACCAGGTGGACCGCGTGCACTACGCCGGGCTGCCCGACTCGCCGTGGCACCACCTGCAGCAGCGCTACGTCCCCGCAGGGCCGTCCGCGGTGATGGCGTTCGACCTCGCCGGGGGTGTCGAGGCCGGTCGGCGCTTCGTCGGCGCCCTCGAGCTGTTCGACCACGTGTCGAACATCGGCGACGTCCGGTCGCTCGTCGTGCACCCCGCGTCGACGACCCACGTGCAGATGACGACCGAGCAGCGGGCTGCAGCGGGCGTCGGCGACGGGCTCATCCGGCTGTCGATCGGCCTGGAGCACGCGGACGACATACTGGCCGACCTGGAGCGGGGTTTCACCGCAGCGCGCGCGGGATAGGTTGGTCGTATGACCTCGCTGGCCGCACCGACCCGCGTGCGGACGCGCGCTCCCGGCAAGATCAACGTGTTCCTCTCCGTCGGCGCCCTGCAGGAGGACGGCTACCACGACGTCGCCACGGCCTACCAGGCGGTGTCGCTGTTCGAGGACGTCGTCGCCGAACCCGCCGATGACTTCTCAGTGCGGTTCACCGGTCCGATCGACACGTCGGCCGTGCCCGTGGACGACACGAACCTCGCGCTCCGTGCTGCCCGGCTCGTGGCTGAGTCGGCGGGGTACCAGGGCGGTGTCCGGCTGACGATCGACAAGCAGGTCCCGGTCGCGGGCGGCATGGGCGGTGGCTCAGCGGACGCGGCCGCGACGCTCCTCGCCGTCGACACGCTCTGGGGCACCGCGCTCGGGCGCGACGAACTCCTGCGGCTCGCCGCCGAGCTGGGGGCCGACGTGCCGTTCGCCTTCGTGGGCGGGACCGCCGTAGGGACCGGCCGCGGGGACGAGCTCAGCCCGGCGCTGGCGAAGGGTGAGTTCCACTGGGTCCTCGGGCTGAGCGACGACGGGCTCTCCACGCCGGCCGTGTACCGCGCGCTCGACGAGCACCGCGAACGCTACCGCGCCGACATCGCCCCGGCCCCGTCGAACCCGGTGGTCGAGGCGAACGTGCTGCAGGCACTGCGCGCGGGGGACCCCGACCTGCTCGCGGACTGCCTGCACAACGACCTGCAGGCACCGGCGATGCGACTGCAGCCCGCGCTCGCGAAGACCCTGGAGCTCGGCGAGAAGTCCGGAGCGCTCGCCGGGATCGTCTCCGGCAGCGGACCGACGGTGGCGTTCCTCGTCGCCGACACCGACACCGCGCTCGAGGTCCAGGTCGCGCTGAGCGCCATCGGCATGGTCGCGGTCCGCGCCACCGGCCCGGTGCACGGCGCACGCGTCGTGCACTGAGCCCAGGAACAGGATCGACGGTCGGGCCGTCAGTCGGACAGTCGCTGGAACAGGACGTGGTCCTGCCACTCGCCGGCGATCCTGAGGTACCGCGGCGCGTAGCCGTACCGCTCGAAGCCGTTCTTCTCGAGGACCCGCTGCGACCGTGCGTTGTGCGGCAGGGTCCCCGCCTCGACCCGGTGCAGCCCGAGCTGGTCGAAGGCACGGCGCACCGCGAGCCCCACGGCGGCGGTGGCGGCCCCGTGTCCGGCGGACTCCTCGGCGACCCAGTACCCGAGCGTCCCCGACATGAACGCGCCGAGGACGATCGAGTTGATGTTCAGGCGCCCCACGACGACGTCGTCGGTGGTGATCACGAGCGGCAGCATCTGTCCCCGCTCGCGACGTCGGACGCACGCCAGGATCTCGGCGCGCTGCCCGTCGGCGGTGAAGAAGGTGTCCGGGCGCACCGGGTCCCACGGTGCGAGGTACGCGCGGTTCTCGACGAGGAGGTCGGCGAGCCGGTCGGCGTCGGACAGAGCGATCGGTCGGACGTCGTGGCGCATCCCGGCAGCATCCCACACCGAACTGCCGGCAGGGCTCGTGTCAGGAGGCGCGGACGTACTCGGTCATGATCACCGTGCCGGTCTTCCAGTGCTCGCGGGCGCTGAACCCGTGCTCGGCGAGGACGGACGCCGCCTCCGGCTCGATGTTCCGCGAGGTCCCACCGACGAACCACACGGTGTCGATGTCGTCGAGCCGAGCGGGGACCGTCGTGGCGAGGTCGCCGGTCTGGTTCCACAGGACGCCGGACTCCGCGCCGTTCTTCCGGACGCCGAGGTCGGTCATACCGGTGAACGCCCACGGGTAGGACACCCGGATGATGTCCGACGTGGCCCCCGGGTGCTTGTACACGCTGCCGAAGATGACGCCCTCGTCGGCGTCCGGTCGGGCGTCCCGAACCGACGCGATGATCGACGCGGCCTTCGCCCACGTCGAGTCCTGCTTGGACGTCGGTGTCTTGACGTCGTAGGCGGACGGGAGCGACAGGACGAGGAGTGCTGCGACGGACGCGGACAGCCACACCCGCGGGCGGATCGCGGTCAGCGCGAGGGCGATCAGGATGGCGACGAACGGCAGGCTCAGGCTCGCGTACTTCGGGGAGTACAGGTGCTCCCCGAGCGCGGTCGCGCCGACCAGCACGATGGTCGGGACGAGTGCCAGGGGGAGCGCGACGCGGACGGTCTGTGCGCGGAACAGGTCACGGACGGCCGGAGACGCCCGATGTGCCCGCACCAGCGCGGTGACGACGCCGACGGCCAGCAGCGCCCATGCGACCGCTGCGTAGGCGTCGTCGCCACCGAACCACGCAGTGGCGAAGACCTGGGCGACGGTCCGCGAGGTGATGCCGGCGATCCAGGCGACCTGCTTCGACTGCGACGCGACCTCGATCACCAAGGGCGACACCACGACGGCCGCGGCCACCCCGGCGATCGCCCAGCGGACGAGTGCGCGCCGTGTGACCAGCGGTGCGGGCATCGAGCCGCCCCGTTCCGAGAGCGCGGATCGACGAACGGCGGACCTGCGGGCCGCGAGCGTCCAGAGCAGGACGACCGCGTGTGCGACGACCGCCAGCGCGAGGTAGACGTTGAGCGTCACGGCGACGGCGGCGAGCGCGCCGTACGCGATCCACCACTGGACGGGATGCCGTCCGTTCGCGCGGGTCCGTCGCACCGCCGTGAGCCCGACGAGGGTCAGACAAACCGAGAGTGCCGTGACGGTGGCGTACGGTCGGCCCTCGCTGCCGGCCCACTGCACGCGGGGGAGCGCGATGAACACCAGACCGGCGACGATCCCGAGTCGTCTGCCGCCCAGCCGTCGGCCGAGGGCGACGACGAGTCCGGCGGCGACGCCGATGGCGAGCGCGCTCGGGAAGCGGAGGGTGAACGGGGTGTACCCGACGAGCCAGAACCACACGTGCATGAGCGCGTAGTAGAGGCCGTGCACGGCGTCCACCGAGTGCAGTTCGGCCCAGAGCTGCGGCCAGGAGCGCTGCGCGCTGGTGACGGTCGCGGCCTCGTCGTACCAGAGGGACGGCACCCAGGCGAAGGCCGCCGAGACCAGCGCTCCGATCGCACCGACGGACAGCTCCGGCGTCCGGACGACCGACAGGCCGAGCGCCCCGGCTGCGCCGCGCAGCCGCGAACGGACCACGGGTGCGTCGATCGGACGGGGCACCCGGATGCTGCCGGTGCGGGGGGAACTCACGCGCTCGACGGTAGCGACGGCCCCTGGGCGGCCCCCTGGGGAATCGGCGTGCCTGGCTGTGAATGTCACATTCGGATTCGGAGCCCTCACAGGAACCGACGGGTCGTGGAGACGGGTTAGGGTCTGGGCATGAGCCGCTTGCGCATCAAGGACGCCGCCCGCTACCTCGGTGTGAGCGATGACACGGTCCGGCGGCTCGTCGACAACGGGACCTTCTCACGACTCGTCGACGACGCCGGTCGCGCGGTGGTCGACGGGCGCGAGCTCGCCACGCACGCCAAGGCGCACGGGGCGACGCTGCCCGATCCAGCGGCACCGGTGCGGAGCTCGGCGCGCAACCGCTTCGTCGGCATCGTGACGGACCTCGTCGTCGACACCGTCATGGCCCAGGTCGAACTGCAGTGCGGTCCGCACCGGGTCGTCTCGCTGATGAGCGCAGAGGCGGTCCGCGACCTCGGGCTCGAGGTCGGGTCGGTCGCCGTCGCATCCGTGAAGGCGACGATGGTCACCGTGGAGACGCCGGATGCCGACGACTGACCGGCGCGGAGAACTGACCCCTGCACGCCGTCGCCTCGGGTCCCGCACCGCAGCGCTCGACGCCGGTGGTGATCCCGTCCTCGAACGGCTGGCCGCCGCACGTGTGCTCGTCGTCGGCGCCGGTGGCCTCGGTGCACCGGTCGTGGCGTACCTGGCCGGGAGCGGCATCGCCCGGCTGACGATCGTCGATCCCGACGTCGTCGACGCGTCGAACCTCGCCCGGCAGACGCTCTTCGGCACCGCGGACATCGGGGTGCCGAAGGCGGAGGTCGCCGCTGCTCGTGTCCGTGCGGTCGACCCCGAGTGCCGGGTCGACGCCGTCGTCGGCTCCTTCCACGCGGACCTCGTCGCCGGACACGACGTCGTGGTCGACGCCGCGGACTCGGTCGTCGTCACGCGAGCGGTCTCGGACGCGTGCGCACAGCACGGCGTCCCGTTCGTGTGGGGGACGGTGCTCGGCTACGACGGACAGGTCTCCGTGTTCGACGACCGCGTGGTGGACTTCCACGACCTGCACCCGGAGGTGCGACCGGACGAGGGCTCGTGCGCGCTCGACGGGGTCCTGCCGGCGCTCTGCGGTGCGGTGGGCTCGGTGATGGCCGCACAGGTGACCGCACTCGTCGCCGGACTCGGGGAGCCGCTGCTCGGTCGGGTGCTCAGCGTGGATGCCCGTCGGTGGCGGTGGACCGAGAGCCCGCTCCGACGAGGTCCGGGGTCGCGACGGCCGGACGCTCCCGATGTCGCACCCGGGGATCGCATCTCGCCGGCGGCCCTCGCGGCACGCATCGCGGACGGCACCGATCCCGTGGTGGTCGTCGACGTCCGGACCCCGGCCGAGCGCGCCGGTGGCGTCATCACCGGGGCGGTCCCACCGGAGGAACTCCCGGACGACGACAGCCCGGTGGTCGTCGTGTGCGCCCGGGGTCCGCGCGCCGTCGCCTGGGCGGCGACCGCCGATCGTCCGACGGCGATCCTCGACGGTGGGATGCAGGCGTGGGTCCGCGAGGGACTCCCCACTGTGTGAACGCATATGCGGATAGGCTGGCTCAGTCGATCCGCGGATGCGGTCAATGAGGTGGGAGACCGAATGCGTACGAAGACCATCGCCGCTGCCGTCACGGCCGCTGCCGTCGCCGTCGTCCTGGCCGGGTGCAGCACGGGTGGCGCCGGCACCGGCACCGGCACCGCGACGGACAGCAGCAGTGCGAGCGCCAGCGCGGGCCCGACCGGGACGATCACGGTGTTCGCGGCCGCGTCGCTCCAGAAGACGTTCACCGAGCTGGGATCGGACTACGAGCACGCGCACCCCGGGACGACCGTGACGTTCTCGTTCGCCGGCTCGAGCGACCTCGTCACGCAGATCCAGAACGGTGCGCCGGCCGACGTGTTCGCGAGCGCCGACGAGGCGAACATGACGAAGCTCACCAAGGCCGACCTGATCAGCGGCAGCACTCCGGCGTTCGCCACCAACGTGCTGCAGATCGCCGTCGCCCCGGGGAACCCGAAGAAGATCACGAGCCTCGACGACCTCACCGCATCCGGTCTGCAGGTCGTCACGTGCGCGGCCCCGGTGCCGTGCGGTGCCGCGACCGAGAAGGTCGAGCAGGCGGCCGGCGTCACCCTGCACCCGGTCAGCGAGGAACAGTCCGTCACGGACGTCCTCGGCAAGGTCGAGTCGGGACAGGCCGACGCCGGGCTCGTCTACGTCACGGACGTCAAGGGCGCGGGTGACAAGGTGGACGGAGTGTCCTTCGACGCCTCGAAGAGCGCGGTGAACACGTACCCGATCGGCGTCGTGCGGGGCTCGTCGAACGCCGCGCTCGCGAAGTCGTTCAGCGCGTACGTCCGCTCGGCCGAGGGTGAGAAGGTGCTCACGACGGCGGGCTTCGGCGCACCGTGACGAGCCGGTCGGGCACGGCGGCACCGTGGTGGTTGCCGGTCCCGGCCGTGCTCGGGGGACTGTTCGTCGTCGTCCCGGTGCTCGCGATGGTCGGCCGGGTGGACTGGACGTCCTTCGTCGCGCTCGTCACCGCACCCTCGTCCCTCACCGCCCTGGGGTTGAGCCTCGGCACCGCCGCGGCCGCGACCGGCATCGCGTTCGTCCTCGGACTCCCGCTCGCCGTCGTCTTCTCCCGTGTCCGCTCCCGCTGGGTCGGTGTCGCGCGCGCCGTCGTGCTCCTGCCCCTCGTCCTGCCACCCGTCGTCGGCGGCCTCGCGCTCCTCGCGGCGTTCGGCCGGATCGGGCCCGTCGGGGGCTTCCTCGCCGACCACGGCGTCCGCATCGCGTTCACCACGGCAGCGGTCGTGATGGCGCAGACGTTCGTCGCGATGCCGTTCCTCGTGTCGGCGATCGAGGGTTCGCTCCGGATCGGGGGCGACCGGCTGGAGCGCATCGCGTCCACGCTCGGTGCCAGGCCGACACGGGTGCTGTTCACCGTGACGATCCCGCGCGCCCTGCCCGGCATCGCGTCCGGCCTGGTGCTCTGCTTCGCGAGGGCGCTCGGCGAGTTCGGTGCGACGCTGACCTTCGCCGGCAGTCTGGAGGGCGTCACCCGCACCCTGCCGCTGGAGATCTACCTGCAGCGGGAGGTCGACCCGGACACGGCCGTCGCGCTGGCGCTCGTGCTCGTCGTGGTCGCCGTCGTCGTGATCGGACTGACCTCGATCCGCACCGGAGCCCGGGCGGCCTGGTCGTGAGCGGGCTCCGCGCGCACGTGGTCCTGCGGGACCGCGACGTCGACGTCACGCTCGAGGTGGGACCGGAGGAGTGCGTCGCGGTCATCGGGCCGAACGGCGCCGGCAAGTCGTCGATCGTCGAGGCCGTCGCCGGCCTGCTCGCACTCGACGCCGGATCGATCGACATCGCCGGCAGCACGGTCGACGGCGGCCGTCGCCCCGTGCCGCCGCACCGACGGCGGGTCGGTCTGGTCGCGCAGCGCTCCGACCTGTTCCCGAACCTGTCGGTGGCCGGCAACGTCGGCTACGGTCCGCGGTCCACCGGTCGGCGCGGACGGGAGGCACGGGTCGCCGCCGACAGGGCCCTGGCACTCGTCGACGCGGTCGCGTTGGCCGACCGCGATCCCGCGACCCTGTCCGGCGGGCAGGCGCAGCGCGTCGCGATCGCCCGGGCACTCGCCGCCGATCCCGCCGTGCTGCTGCTCGACGAGCCCACCTCCGCGCTCGACGTCGAGGCCCGGGGCAGCGTGCGCGCGGCCCTGGCGACCGCGATCGCCGGGCGTCCCAGCCTGCTCGTCACGCACGACCCGATCGAGGTCGTCACGCTCGCGACCCGGGTGCTCGTCGTCGACCGTGGCCGGGTCGTCGAGTCCGGCACGACCGCCGATGTCCTCGGGCGTCCGACGAGTGACTTCGGCGCCGCGTTCTCCGGACTGGTGCTGCTCGCCGGGACCGCCACCGCTGGTGGGATCGCGCTGGACGGCGGCGGTGAGCTGCCGGGGCGGACGCGGGTCGAGCCTCCCGGCCGTCGGTGTCTGGCGGCCTACCACCCGACGGCCGCGGTCGTCGGCCGGGACGGCGCCGGGCTGCTGCGGACCGTCACGGCGCTGGAGCCGCGGGACGGACTCGTGCGCATCCGTGCGCAGGAGCTCGTCGCGGACGTGACCGTGGCGGCCGCCAGCCGGCTCGGGCTCGCGGTCGGTGAGGACGTGCGAATCGCGGTGCCGGTCGGCGAAGTGGACGTGTACGAACCGCGACGGTGACAGGATTGCCCGGTGACGAGGATCCTCCGGGCGTGGCCCATCGCAGTGCCCGTGATCGCCGCGATCGTGCTCGTGGTCTCGTTCGGGCGGCACGACCTCGGGACGGCGGTCGTCGTCCTCGTCGCGGTCGTCCTCGCCGGCACGGTGCTCGCGGCCGTGCACCACGCGGAGGTCGTGGCGCACCGCGTCGGCGAACCGTTCGGGTCGCTCGTGCTCGCCGTCGCCGTGACGATCATCGAGGTCGCCCTGATCATCGCGCTCTCCAGCTCCGGTGGTGCCAAGGCCGAGACGCTGGCGCGGGACACGGTCTTCTCCGCGGTGATGATCACGATGAACGGGCTCGTCGGGCTCGCGATCCTGATCGGCACCCTGCGGCACAACACCGTGCGGTTCAACCAGGAGGGCGCCTCCGCCGCGACCATGACCGTCGCAGCGCTGGCGGTGCTGACGCTGGTGCTGCCGACGTTCACCACCGGCACCTCCGACTCGTCGTTCACCGCGGTCCAACTGGTGTTCGTGGCGGTGGCGTCCCTCGCGCTCTACGGGTTGTTCGTCGTCACCCAGACCGTGGCGCACCGCGACTTCTTCCTGCCCGTGAACCGGTCCGGCGGGGTGCTCGAGGAGTCCGAGGACGCCCACGCCGACCGTCCCGCCGGACGCGCGACGCTGATCTCGCTCGGGCTGCTGCTCCTGGCGCTCGTGACCGTGGTCGGCCTGGCGAAGGTGGAGTCGCCCGCGATCGAGGCCGGTGTCGCCGCAGTCGGGTTCCCGCCGTCGTTCGTCGGGGTCGTGATCGCGCTGCTCATCCTGCTTCCGGAGGGCATCGCGGCGTCGAAGGCCGCTGCACGCAACCGGATCCAGACGAGCCTGAACCTGGCGATGGGATCGGCGATGGCGTCGATCGGGCTGACGATCCCGGCCATCGCGATCGCCTCGTTCTTCACCGACGGGGTGCTGCTGCTCGGTCTCGGGTCGGCGCAGATCGTGCTGCTCGCGCTGACCATCATCGCCGCGGTGCTCACGGTGCTGCCCGGACGAGCGACGCGGTTGCAGGGCGGGGTCCACCTGGTGATCTTCGCCGCGTTCATCGTCCTGTCGGTCAGTCCCTAGGGGGTCGAATCGCGCGTAGGGGAACGAATCGCGCGTAGGGGGTCGAATCGCGCGTAGGGAGCCGAATCGCGCGTAGGCGGTCCGATCTTCTGACCTCCTACGCGCGATTCGACCTACCACTGCGGGCGTGATGGGTCGGAACGTGCGGGTCAGCCGCCGGCGAAGGGCGGCATCACGTCGACGAGTGCGACACCGGTGAGCGGGGTCGATCGGTCGCGGGTGCTCACGCCGTCGACCAGGTACGAGCACCGCTCCTGCAGGGCCGTCCAGCGCTCGGGGTCGTCGGACTGCACGGAGCGCAGGGCGTCGTCGAGCGTGCCGGCGTCCGTCGTCGTCTCGTCGAGGCCGACGGCAGCGCGTGCCGCGGCGAAGAACCGGATCGTCGTCACCTCAGCCGCCGATCGCGCTCATGCCACGGGACGGGTGCACCATGCCGTCGGCGTCGTCCCCGTGGTCCCGCGGCTTCGCCCACATCGCCCGCCGCCACAGGTCGAGCACGTCGGCGTCGGACGCACCCGCCCGCATCGGGCCGAGCAGGTCGGACTCGTCGTCGGAGAACAGGCAGCTGCGGACGTGGCCCTCGGCGGTCAGGCGGGTGCGGGTGCAGTCGGCGCAGAACGACTCGGTGACGCTCGCGATGACGCCGACGGTGCCGAGTTCGTCGCCCGTGGACCGAGCGGCGACCCGGAAGCGTTCGGCGGGAGCGCCGTCCCGCGGGGCGTCGTGCGGCGTCAGCACGAAGCGGTCGCCGAGCAGCGCACGGGTCTCGGCAGCGGTGACCATGTCGTCGCCGTCCCAGGCGTGTCCGGGGTCGAGCGGCATCTGTTCGATGAAGCGGAGCTCGTGGCCGCGCTCCAGGCACCAGGCGAGCAGGTCGGGTGCGAGGTGGTCGTTCACGCCGCGGAGCAGGACGGCGTTGATCTTCACGCCGAGTCCGGCGTCGTCCGCGGCGGCGATCCCGTCGAGGACACGGTCGAGGAACGGCCGCCGGGTGACCTCGGCGAACACGTCCGGGTCGACGGTGTCGAGCGAGACGTTGATCCGGTCGAGGCCGGCGGCGCGCAGATCGGCGGCGCGTGCGGCGAGCCCGATCGCGTTCGTCGTCAGCGAGACCTCCACCCCGAGCGCGGCGGTCCGTGCGATGACGTCCGAGAGGTCCCGGCGGAGGAGCGGTTCGCCGCCCGTGAAGCGGACCTTGCGGATGCCGAGGTGCGCTGCACCCAGACGGACCAGCCGTTCGATCTCCTCGGCGGTCATCAGCGACTCGTTCGGGATGACCGGCAGCCCCTGCTCCGGCATGCAGTACGTGCACCGGAGGTTGCACCGCTCGGTGAGCGACACGCGCAGGTCGACCGCCCGTCGGCCGAACCGGTCGAGCAGGCCGTCGTCCTCCGGTCGGCCCGGGAGTGGCGCCGAGGGCTGCCGGACCCGACGGAGCAATCCCGTCGACGGGAGCATGCGAGCCGTCATGGCAGCGATGATACGGCGGGTCGCCGGTCGCGCACCGGGAGCAGTCGCCGGTCGCGCCCCGGGAGCAGTCGGTCGCGCCAGCGGATCCAGTCCGAGCGGTCCGTCCGGATGACCGTCACCACCACGATGATCAGGATCGCCGCGCCGAGCCACCAGCGGTAGGCGTCCACCGACGGCCAGACGCCACGCAGGGCGATCGCGAGCGCGATCGCCGACCACTCCCAGCGGCCGGACAACACCACGAACGGGATGAGCAGCAGCGCGTACCAGGGGTAGCGCGGGGTGACCGCGAGGAAGGTCACGCCGATCATGAGCACCTCGCCGGACCAGGGCCGGGAGGGGTCGGACAGGCGCCACGCGAGCACGGCGCCGACGAGCACGACCAGCCCGACGACCACGGTCCCTGCGTCACCCGGGACCACGAGCGACACGAGGGCGAACCGGGAGCCGTCCTCGTACCCCTCCTCGGTCAGGTACCCGGGTAGGTAGCCGAGCACCTTCGCGCCGGTGGTGATGACGTACGGCACGTAGAGGAGCCCGAACACGGCGATGCCGACCGGGATCGCCCACCAGTTCCGCCACCGACCGAGCAGCGGCGGGTAGACGATCGCCGGGATGAGCTTCGCTGCGGTCGCGGCTCCGAGGGCGATGCCGCCGAAGACCGGACGGCCGAACGCGATGAGCACCGCGCCGGCCGTGGCGAGTGCCGCCCCCAGCACGTCGACGTGCGAGTTCGTCACCGCCTCGGAAGCGACCAGGGGCGACCACGCCCAGAGCGCCGCCCACCAGGCCGGACGGCCCAGGCGCCGCAGGACCACCAGGAGCCCCGCGGTGACCCCGAGCGACACGAGCAGCCCGGCGACCTGGAACGGCATGTACTGCGCGGTCGCCGGTACGACCGACCGCACGAGCGCGAACCACATCTCGGCGAGCGGCGGGTAGATCGTGGGCACGTCGACGCGGTTGATCGCGACGCAGTGGCCGTTCGCCCCGTCGCCGAGCCCGTGCAGCCGCGGCTTCAGGTTCTCGCACGTGCCGTTCACCTTGTCCGGGAACAGCCAGTCGGGTCGGAGGTGCGCGAGCGCCTCGGACTGCGGGGTGTGCAGGTACGGCGAGATGCCGGCGTGCTGCACGATGCCGTCCCAGGCGTAGCGCGCGGAGTCGGTGCTGGTGTTCGGCGGACCGGCCAGTGCGGCGAGTCCCACGACGACGGCGCCCGCGAGGACGATGATGGTCACCAGACGCGCCGGGACGAATCGGAGCGCGAGGACCGCGATGACGAAGACCGCCCAAGCGATCAGGGTCCACGCAACGAATGACGTTCGATGACCGGACCGGAGGAACCCAAGATGCGTGACCCCGAAGGCGATGACGCCCGCGAGGGCCAGCACGCCGACGACGGCGAGCACGGTCGGGAGCAGGGAGCCGGGACGCAGACGCATGGTGGGTCGAGGCTACCGACGTTCGTCCGGAAGGGCCTCCACGATGCCCGGTCGGCGATGGCCTCGCCGAACCGGAACGCGCGATCGGCGGTCGTCATCGGACGGTTGCTCGGCATCGCGTTCCTGATCTGCTTCGGGACCGGCGTCTACAGCCACCTGCTGCAGGACCCGCTGCCCGGTATGCGCTTCCCGACCCGGCCCGTGCAGCTCTACCAGTTCACGCAGGGGCTCCACATCACGGCGGGGATCGCGATCATCCCGCTGCTCCTCGCGAAGCTCAACACCGTGATGCCCGCGTTGGCCCAGGACCCGCCGGTGCGGAACGTCCTGCACTTCCTCGAGCGGGCGTCGATCGCGGTGTTCGTCTCGGCGTCGATCGTGCAGGTCGCGACCGGGCTCGTGAACACGTTCCAGTGGTACCCGTGGCCGTTCCCGTTCCGGCAGGTGCACTACGCGCTGGCGTACGTCATCATCGGCTCGCTCGCGATCCACATCGGCGCGAAGCTCCGGGTGATCAGCCGCTACTGGCGGAAGCGGGACTCCTACGACGCGGACGGCCGCTTCGTCCACGACGACACCGTCGGCAGCGAACTGCCGGCGTACGACGCAACCGCGGCGTACCCGCGGGGGATCACCGGCCGCGTGATGCGGTGGGCCGACGGGGCGGGATCGAGCCGAGCCTCCCGTCCGGAGCAGCCGGAACCGTCGGAACGGACGGAACAGCCGGAACGGACCGCCGGTCGACGCGAGCGGATCGCCCGTCGTGGCTTCTTCACGGGCATCGCCGCCGCGACCGCCGGCGTCGTGGTGCTCACCGCCGGCCAGTCCTCGAAGCTCGCCGAACCGTTCAACGTCTTCGCGCCCCGCAAGCGCCACATCGGTCCGAACGGTCTCCCGGTGAACCGGACCGCGCGGGCAGCCGGGGTCCTGGCGACCGCGACGGCAGCGGACTGGACGCTCACGGTGGCCGGTCGCGCGGTGACGAGGACGTTCTCCCGCGCCGAGCTCGTCGCGCTGGGGACCACCGAGGCGGCGCTGCCGATCTCGTGCGTCGAGGGATGGAGTCAGATGGCGACCTGGAAGGGGGTCCGGATGCGCGACCTGCTCCGAGCGGTGCAGGCCGATCCGTCCTCACACGTGCGGGTGACCAGCCTGGAGCGCCACGGCGGCTACCGGATCATGGACATGGGACCGGAGTACGCGTCCGACCCGACGACCCTCGTGGCGCTCGAGCTGAACGGCGCGACGCTCGACCTGGACCACGGCTTCCCCGCGCGGATCATCGCGCCCGGGCGGCCAGGGGTGCTCCAGACGAAGTGGATCGCGAAGATCGAGGTGCTCTCGTGAGGGCCGCGCGGATCGTGCTCGTCGTCGTCGGGGTCCTCGTGATCGCGTTCGGCGCGTACGTCATGGTGACCACCGTCCGTCCGAACCGCATCGGAGGGCTGGCGACCTGGCTCCTCGGCGCGGTGATCCTGCACGACGCGATCCTGTCGCCGTTCGTGGTCCTCGTCGGCCTCGGACTCCGCCGGGCCGGTCGTGCGCTCCGCCTCTGGGTGCTCGTCGTGGTGCAGGCGGCCGTCGTGCTCGGGAGCGTGCTGGCGCTCGTCGTCCTGCCGGAGATCGCCGCGAAGCACCACGGTGCGAAGAACCCCACGGTGGTGCCGTTCGACTACACCACGCGGTTGCTCGTCGTCGAGGGGGCGCTGCTGCTCGTGGTCGTCGTGGTCCTCGTCGTGGGGTGGCTGACGGCTCGGCGGAACTCCAGGGTGGTTGAAACGACAACCATTTCGTAGGATGGGAGCATGACCGACGAGACACCCTGGCTGACGCGCGAGCAACTGCGTGCCTGGATGAAGCTCGTCGCCGTGATGGAACTCCTGCCTGCGGCGCTCGACCAGCAGCTCCAGCGGGATGCCGACCTGACCCACTTCGACTACATGGTCATCGCGATGCTGTCCGAGACCGAGGGGCGCACCTTGCGGATGTCGGCGCTGGCATCGGCGACGAACGCGTCCCTGCCGCGGCTGTCGCACGTGGTGTCCCGGCTCGAGAAGCGCGGGCTCGTGGCGCGCTGCCCGTCCACCGACGACCGCCGCGCGACCGACGTGCGGCTGACGGACGCCGGGTACGCCACGATCGTCGAGGCAGCGCCCGACCACGTCCGCACCGCCCGTCGCTTCGTGATCGACGCGCTGACCGACGAGCAGGTCGCCCAGCTCGACGGCATCGCGAAGTCGCTGCTCACCACGCTCGACCCCGACGGGCGCTTCGCGGCGCTGACCTACCCCCGGGACGACGACGACACGGCGATCTGCGAGGCGCGCCTGACCGGTACCGCGGCCGACTGACGCGGCTGGGCGGGGCGCGTGTGCCCGGCGGCGAGTGCGCGGCAGTGGTGGCGGGACGCCGCGTCACGGGGCCGTGGCGCTGCGGACGGGTGCAATAGGCTCGGCGGCATGAGCCAGCCCGACGCAGCGTCCGACACGTACAGCTACCTCGGACCCGCCGGCACCTTCACCGAGGCGGCCCTCAAGCTCGTCGACGCCGCTGCCGGCAAGCCCTGGCGGAGCGTCAACAACGTCGGGGAAGCACTCGACGACGTGATGTCCGGCCGCTCCGTCGGTGCCGTCATCGCGATCGAGAACAGCGTCGACGGCGGGGTCAGCGCCACGCAGGACGCCCTCGCCCGGATCCCCGGCGTGCGGATCGTGGGGGAGTACCTCGTCCCCGTCGACTTCGTGCTCGTCGCCCGGCACGGCACCGCGCTCGCCGACGTCCGCACCGTGAACGCGCACCCCGTCGCCTACGCCCAGACCCACCGCTGGCTCGAGACGAACGTCCCCGGGCACGGCCACATCCCGGCATCGTCGAACGTCGCCGCCGCCGTCGCCCTGCTCGACGAGCACCCCACGGCCGACGCCGCCGTCGCTCCGCCGGGGATCACCGACCACCACGACCTCGCCGTGCTCGCGAGCTCGATCGGCGACAACGCCAGCGCCGTCACCCGCTTCGTGCTCGTCTCGAAGACGCTGAGCATCCCGGAGCGCACGGGTTCGGACAAGACCAGCGTCATCGTCGAACTGCCCGCAGACCACCCGGGTGCGCTCGTCGACATGCTCGAGCAGTTCGCCACGAGGGGCATCAACATGGGGTTGCTGTCCTCGCGGCCGATCGGGGACGAGCTCGGCCGCTACCGGTTCGTCATCGACCTCGACGGGCACGTCGAGGACGAGCGGGTCGCCGACGCCCTGCTCGGCCTGCGTCGGTTCAGCCCGCGCGTGACGTTCCTCGGGTCCTACCCGCGTGCGGATCGGCTGGAGTCCGAGGTGCCGCTGCGCTACTCGGACGAGGCGTTCGTCGAGGCGCGGGACTGGCTCCGAGCGATCGTCTCCGGCGAACCAGAAACCCACTGACGCAAGCGCGGAGGCGACCACGCCCGGAGGCGGTCACCCCCGCTTGCGTCCGGCCCGTCCCGTGGTCTCCGCGGGCTCCGGCACGCGCACGCGCAGCGCCCCAGGGTCGATCCGCGCCCGGAACGCCGAGATCTCGCCGACGGGGTCGCCGTCGATCTCGAACTCGTCCGGCTTCTCGAGCCGCAGCACGAACTCCTCACCACGCAGGTAGCGCAGCGGTCGTTCCTGCTTGGCGCGGGTGATGATCCGGCGCCCGACGAAGGTGTTGCCGAGCGTCGAACGGCGGAACCACCGGAGGATCGCGTTCTCCCAGAAGATCCGCGCGCCGATCCGCACCCAGCCGAAGAACCCCCGGGGACGCATCACCACGATGTCGAAGACCCCGTCGTCGATCTCCGCCTCTGGCAAGAGCATCGCGTTCGCCTGGAGCATCCCGCAGTTGCCGACGATGACCGAGTGTCCGCGGACGGACTTCGTCGTGGACTCGTCGAGCCGGTACCGGAAGTCGAACCCGTCGATGTCGCGCACGGACCGGAACAGCGAGTCGACGTAGGCGAGCCACCCGACGCGCTTCTTGAGCCCGGGGCGGGTGTTCGCGAGCATCCGGGCGTCGAGCCCGAGCCCCGCCATCACCAGGAAGCCGAACTGCTCGCGGCTGCCGTCCGGGCGCTCGAGTCCGAGCATCCCGAAGTCGATCGGCCGGTCGGTCCCGTGGAAGATCGCGTGGGTGCTGGCGTCCAGGTCGTCGAGCGGGAGCTTCATGTTGCGGGCGAGCAGGTTGCCCGTACCGCTCGGCAGCAGCGCGAGTGAGGCGTCGGAGCCGTGCACGACCTCGCCCACGGCACGAACGGTCCCGTCCCCGCCGGCGGCGGCGATCACGTCGGCGCCGGCTTCGAGGGCCTCGCGGGCCATCCCGCCGCCAGGGTCCTCCTCCGTGGTCTCGAACCACAGCGTCGCGTTCCAGCCGGCTTCCTGCTCGTACTTGGCCACCGTCCGCTTCAGTGTGGGGAGGTGCACCTTGACCGGGTTGTAGACCACGGCCGCGGTGCGGTGCTCGGTGGCGAGGGCGTCCGACTGCGCGGGCGCGGTCTCCGAGGGCGATGACATGACTCAACGGTACCGGCGGGGCCTGCGTGTCGCGCTGGGCGCTCTGGTCGCGACCAAGGGACGGTCTGGAGGCTCGTGGCGGGCCCGCCACGAGCCTCCAGTCCACCGTGTGGTCACCTGGGTCTGGCTAGGATGCATGGGTGATTGACCCCCAGCTGCTGCGCGACGATCCCGATGTCATCAAGGCCTCACAGGCTGCGCGCGGCGCCTCCGTCGACGTCGTCGACGAGGCGGTCGCCGCGGACGCCGCCAGGCGGAGCGCGATCTCGTCGTTCGAGGCACTGCGTGCCGAGCAGAACGCCTTCGGCAAGACCGTCGCGAAGGCGCCGAAGGACGAGAAGGCCGCGCTCGTGCAGCAGGCCCAGGCGCTCGCCGCCGGTGTGAAGGAAGCACAGGCCGCCGTCACGGCTGCCGAGGAGACCTTCAACCGCGTCGTCCGCTCGATCCCGAACGTCGTGCTGCCCGGCGTGCCCGCCGGTGGTGAGGACGACTTCGTCACGATCAAGACCGTCGGCACCAAGCCGGAGTTCGACTTCGAGCCGAAGGACCACGCGGACCTCGGTGAGCTCCTCGACATCATCGACATCCCCCGCGGTGTGAAGGTGTCCGGCTCGCGCTTCTACTTCCTCAAGGGCCTCGGCGCCCGGCTCGAGATCGCGCTCATGTCGCTCGGGCTCGACCGTGCGATCCAGCACGGCTTCACGCCGCTGATCACCCCGACGCTCGTCCGCCCCGAGACGATGGCCGGCACCGGCTTCCTCGGCGAGCACGCCGCAGAGGTGTACCGGCTCGAGGCCGACGACCTCTACCTGACCGGCACCAGCGAGGTCGCCCTCGCCGGGTACCACGCGGACGAGATCCTGGCGTTCCCGTCCGACGACGACGCCGCGCTGCGGTACGCCGGATGGTCGACCTGCTACCGGCGCGAGGCCGGCTCGGCGGGCAAGGACAACCGCGGCATCCTCCGCGTGCACCAGTTCAACAAGCTCGAGATGTTCTCGTACGTCCACCCGGACCAGGCGGACGCCGAGCACGCGAAGCTGATGGCGTACCAGGAGTCGATGCTGCAGGACCTCGGGCTGCACTACCGCGTCATCGAGACCGCAGCCGGCGACCTCGGCACGTCGGCCGCGCGGAAGTACGACCTCGAAGCGTGGGTCCCGACGCAGGGGACCTTCCGCGAGCTCACCTCGACGTCGAACTGCACGACGTTCCAGGCCCGTCGCCTCGACATCCGGTACCGCACGGAGAGCGGCAAGACCGCGCCGGTCGCCACGCTCAACGGCACGCTCGCGACCACCCGCTGGCTCGTCGCGATCCTCGAGACGCACCAGCAGCCCGACGGATCGGTCGTCGTCCCGGAGGTGCTCCGCCCGTACCTCGGTGGTGTCGAGGTGATCGAACCCCGATGAGCGGTCGTTCCGAGGGTGCGCCGACGCACGGTTCCGCCGCGTCCACCCGCGTGAAGCGCTGGCTCGTCGCCCTCGACATCGACGGCACCGTGATGCGCGAGGACGGTGTCGTCACGGAGACCACCGTCGAGGCGATCAAGGCCGCCGCTGCTGCCGGGCACGAGGTCATGCTCTCCACCGGACGCAGCGAGAACATGACGGTGCCGGTGCTGCAAAAGCTCGGCATCGAGCCCGAGTACCTCGTGTGCGCCAACGGCGCCGTGACCCTGCGGCGCTCGACGTCCCCGCAGGCGAACAACGGCTACGTGCGGGTCCACGTCGAGACCTTCGACCCGACCGACGTGCTGCAGACGATCCGCGGGGCGCTGTCGAACGCGGCGTACGGGGTGGAGTCGCCCGACGGGCACTTCCTGCTCTCGGGGGAGTTCCCCGACGACGCGATGACCGCGTCGGGCGACCACGTGGCGTTCGAGTCGCTGTTGGGCGTCCCCGCCACGCGTGTCGTGGTGATCTCCCCGGAGCACGGGCTCGAGGAGTTCCTGGCGATCGTCGACCGGATGGGGCTGCACAAGGTCTCGTACAACGTCGGGTGGACCGCCTGGCTCGACATCGCACCAGAGGGTGTGACGAAGGCGACGGCGATGGAGCGCGTGCGGGAGTGGTTCGACATCCCGCGCTCCCGCGTGTTCGCCGCGGGGGACGGGCGCAACGACATCGACATGCTGCGGTGGGCCTCCACGTCCGGGCGCGGGGTCGCGATGGGACAGGCGCCGTCCGACGTCATCGATGCCGCCGGCGAGACCACGGGCGGCGTGACCGACGACGGGCTGGCCGCGGCGCTGGACACCCTGCCGCGCTAGGCGTCCTCACCGCCCGGTACACTGCTCGGGACGCGGTCACGTCTCGCCACGTGGCCGTGTCATGGAGGGTTGTCCGAGTGGCCGATGGAGCCTGTCTTGAAAACAGGTGGGCAGAGATGTCTCGTGGGTTCGAATCCCACACCCTCCGCAACAACCGAGGTCCGTTGACCCGCAGCAGCACGCGGATCTAATGGGCCTCGTCGTCGTTCCGGGTGGCGTCTGCTCATATCTTGCCCACAACCGTCTGCGCGAGCCCGTCATCGAGGCTGCCCGCAACGATGTCCAGGTCGTCTTCGAACAGGTCGGCGTACACGTCGAGTGTCATCGCTGCGAAGGCGTGGCCGAGCATTCGCTGCACGGCCTCCACGTTCGCGCCGGCGCTGACGGCGAGGCTCGCGGCAGTGTGCCGGAGACCGTGAGGTGTCGTCGACGGGATTCCCGCCTTCCTCACCGCCGCCGGGAACCATCCGTGGTCGTTGTGCCAACGACGCTCCTGCGTGCCGTTCTTCGTCGCAAACACGAGCTCCTCGTCGCTCTTCCCGGCGCAGCGAGTACACGGCAACGATGTTCCTCTTCGAGAACTACGAGCAGTCCATCGCCACGTACGGCGTCGAGCCGCTGCGAACGATGCGTCAGATCATGACCTGCGAGCCGACGCTGCTCACGCTCGACCAGGTCGACGAGCTCGGCTCGAACAAGGTCTCGCGTGACACGTACAGCAGGCAGCACTCGAGCGAGCAGATCCACGACGACAACGAAGCACGCAAGGCTCTCGTCGACGGGTAACAGGCAGGTGCGCACCTCTGCGCACCTCTGCGCACCTGCCGCTCCACGACGCCGCCCAGCCGTGCCGGACCGCTCACGGTCGGCCGTCTCTCTCATCGCGCGGGAGGCGGCCGCCTGGCATCGCTCCGACGCACCCCGCCCGCCCCCCCCCCCGGGGTGCTGAACCACCGTAGAGGTGCTGTGGTTCCGGCTCTGTGCATTGCACATCATCCGAATTGTGGACGCCGAGGAGGCACACATGGCCCGCAAGAAAGTCGAAGAGCCGGCAGGCGAGGTGCTGCGCCGGCAGTACGACGCAGCACTCGGCGAAGAGAACGAGTGGGACGAGAAGGATTTCGTCATCCTCGAGCTCGCTCAACGCCAAGCGAACGACATCCAGGCGCTTGAGCAGGTACTCGCCGATGGGGCATAACCGTCCGCGGTTCCGCCGGACAAACCCGGTTGCACCCCGCCGTTGCTGAGCTTCGGCTTCAACGGCGGTCCCTCGCTCAGATGCTCGCGCTCATTCCGCTTCCCGACGAGTTCGGGCAGCCCAAGAAGAACCCCGTCAAGCAGCGTGCGTCTCGACGCGCTGGAACCGCGTGCAAGCGCGGAGAGAGGGCAACTGATGCCAAGGAAGAAGACCATTACCGATCAGTCGCGGCTCGGCGTCAGGGCGGCGCTCCGGGCGAAGTGGCAGGTACGCGCCGACCGCTGGGTGCACGTCCCTGGGTCGCCGTACCCGCGGCTGCTCGGCAACCTCGACGTCGGCGGCACCGTCCTCGCCACCTACGTCGATCTCGTCGGCACCGGCGCAGTCGCCGTGAAGGGCCGGCGCTACCTGCTGCACCTCGACGGCACTCTCACCGAAGACCACTACATCGACCAACCGGCCACCGCGCCGACGCGCTGAGAAGCAATACATGATCATCACTACGAACACCGGCGAATCGACACGATCGACCGTCCGAACGGCCGCGAGGTCAATCCCGACGTCTGGGCGATGCCGGAGGGTGAGCTTCGGCGCGTCGAGCGGTTCACCGTTGGTTGGCGCATGGACGTCGTGTACTACGACGACAGTGGCATTCGAGCGGCTGGGAACTACCGGCCGGACTTCATCCTCGGATCCCCGTTCCCGAAGGGCTGGCAGACGTGCGCTCCTGAGGCTCAGTGCGACGTCGGTTCACCCGGTGAGGCCCGGGCGGTCCGATATCTGAGGTCACCGCACGGGACGCCGCATCCGTACTGCTCCTGCGGGCTGCGACTGATGGAACGTGTCGGTCAGGTCTCTGAGCTCGTTGGGCGGCGCGGCGAACAGTTCCTGTCCGAGTGGTCGACGCCCGAAGAAGGCGTATAGGTGGCTCTCTGCATCTCATCGGTCGTCGGGAGCGGGCTCACGTGCAACGGTGAGTCCCTCGACCCCGATGGGACTCCGCACGCAGTGGCTCGCGCTCGACGACACCCTGCTGATGGGCGAGAACGATGCGCACGTCGCCGAGCTGTTCAACGGGACGGGCATGGACGTCCGCGTCGTCCCGGACCAGGGCGTTACTCCGCGACGGGTGATTCCTCTGGACCCGGGCACAGGAAGCCCGGGTCCACTCTCCCGGTGTAGCTCAGCGGACAGAGCTGCAGGTCTTCTACCCTGCGAGCCGGAGTTCGAATCCACCTACCGGGCCACAACAGAACGCGCCACTAGCGCGGTGTTGGGGACGCAGTAAGGTGACGGCACAATTGGTAGGGGGAGACGTGTTTGAGTCGGGTGCCGTAGACGATGGCCTTGGGTCGGAGTCCGAAGCGCTAGGCAAGCTGCTTCGAGGGCAGACTCGCCAAGAGGAGGAGCGTTCGACAATCGCGCTCAAGCGTTGGCTCGACGAGATCCCTGTCCTCGTCGAGCGTGCTGAGAAGCTTGCGCAAGTCCGATCCACGCGGCGAAGTGTCATGTCGGTTGACGACGACTGTTCGAATCCGATTCAGCTGAGCCACATGGTTGACTTCTGTTTGCTCCTGGCGACCGACGATCTGCAGGCGATCCGACAACTCATGTTCCCGGATGGCGCTGACGTGATCACGGTGCCGATCTTCGCAATGTATCCGCTCCTTCGAGGCATCATCGAAGCGTCCGCACAAGCAGTCTGGCTGCTCGAAGCCTCGGACAGGAAGGAGCGCCTGACGCGCTTGGTACGAGCGCGTTCGACCGAGCTCGCCTACGAGCAGGATCTGGCGCGTGAGATCGCTAAGTCGCTGGCCGCCGGCCCCGAGCGCCAGGCCATGGAGAAGCAGACAAAGGCGAACCGACGCCGAAGCCGGGGATACATCAACGGCGTGATCGAACGCAACGGGCTGGACCGCCAAGAGTGCGACAAAACTATGCCTGGCTACGGGCCCCTCGTAGAGAATGCCGGGGCGATTGCCGACCTTGACGGGAGCATCCTCCGATCCGCATGGCAGTTCGTGAGCGGCCTGACTCACCCGTCTACCGCGAGAGCAATCAGTGCCGCAACTTTGATCGAAGTCGCCCCGCCTCGGGGCAACATTCGAAGCGCGCGCATGGAGGCGAACATCGGGCAGCTGTCCGTCATCATGCCGCTTGCTTTCCGTCTTTACCGCAAAGCTGACGATCTCCGACGCTCACGCATGGTGCAGGTGCCGGGCGACAACTAGCAAGCCCGTGGATGGCGGCGGGAGTCCCGCGTTGTGCCGTCAGGTGCCGGGAGAGGTCGGGTCGTCGAAGAACGCCTGAGCGCGCTGCTGCCAAGGCCGCACAACAGCCTCCGTCTGCTCCGACGTGCGGTACGTGCTGATGTGCTCGAGCAGCTCGTCACGCCACTCGTTGAACCGGTGGATCGCCGAGTCCCTAGCCGCCTGCGCAGCGGGGTTGTCGGTGCCGAACCACTTCCGATAGTTCGTCTTCGCAGCCGCAGCAAGCATCGCGGCCTTCACGTGCTCACGATCCAGCCATGCCCGCAGCCACGGCTCCGATTTCGGGAGCTCGCCGAGCGTGACCTTGATCGCTCGCAATCGGTCGACAATCTCGTCCGAGCCTCGCAGGTGATCCTCTGTGAGCTCGAGGCTCCGCACGAGCGTTCCGATCTTGTCTAGCGCCTGATCCGTCATGCGGTCAGCCTATGAGGGGGACACCCGCGTGCAGCGAGTTAGCCTCAGATCTGCGCCAAGATGGTTCTTGTGCTTCACGCCTACGTCGATGAGTCCGAACGAGATGACACCTACTACTTCCTCGGCGCTCTCATCGTCAACGAGTCTCAGGCCGACTACCTCACCCGGGAGCTTGACTCCCTCGTGAGCAAGCACGCCGAGACATTCCCCGCTCTCGCCGGCGTCGAACTTCACGGCAGCACCATGATGCGGGCTAAGGAGAAGCCGTGGCGAGGGATTCCGCTGCGACTCCGGTTCCGCATCCTCGAAGAGGTTCTCGAGCACGTCGACGTCTGCGGTGCCCGCATCTACATTGAGGGCATCAACATTCGACGACAGCACGCTCGCTACACGCATCCCACCGCGGCGCGAGAACTTGCTTTCAGTCATCTGTTCGAGCGGATCAACGAGTGCTGCACCGTCCACGAACCCAAGATCCGCGTGATCGCCGATGAGCACCACACGTCCGACATCAGCCGAAGCAACTTCAACACTTACCGGTCGATCGGAACCTACGGGTACCGCTCAAGCAACCTGCCACACATTGACCCGCAGATCGACTTCATCCCGTCCGACACAAGTCGAGTTCTGCAAGCTGCAGACATCATCACCTACCTCTATAACCGCCTGATGACGGTCCCAGAACGCGACGCCCGCGCACACCAGCAGAAGCACCGTATGTGGCAGATCGTTCAGAGCGGAAGCAGCTACCCGAACGGCCGCACCAGAATCTGGCCGTGACGCACGAAACCCCCGCTCTCTACTCCAAGGCGGGGGTCCGGCAAGGCGGGAAGTTTCCTTCCTGCAAGAAGAACGTTACTACGGAGTCGGCCTCTCCTCTAGGCCAAGATGGCCCCCAGTCGGGGGTCTCACAGCATCGCGCCACACGCATGCGCACTCAGCGGCCTGCGAGACCCCCACTCGACGAGCACGGCCCGCTGCGTGTACGCGATGACGCGCGCCTCTACCTCGAGAGAGCGATCGGGGAACGCCACCCAGGCCAGCGCTGGGTCCGGCTCTGCGAGGTCGTAGACGGGGCAACCGTAGGCCGCCTCGGGCAGACTCAGCGCCGGGCCGAGTGTCCACCTGTCACGACGTCGCCTGGCCACCCGGTGACGGTAGAGGGAGACCTCCGACAACTCACGGCCGTCCTGCCCGAAGCCACGCGGCATACCTGACCGCGATCTCCCGGCCGACGAGGTACTTGGTTCCGCTCGGCTGCGACGCCGCCAACTCTCCGCTCCGGATGTCGTTGCGAACGTACTGGGTGGACATGCCCGTCACGGCCGCGACGTCGGCGACGCTGTACAGCAGCCTTCGATCGTCGACCCGCGGGCCGGACGGCGACTCTGCGGCTGCACGATCGATCTCTTCGCGCACGATCCGCCAGATGCTGCGCTCGATGCCGTCAGGGGCGCTCATCGAGGTTCCTGACAAACGAGCTCGGGTGCCGGCCGAGCACCGCCGAGAGCATGCAGAGCTCGGTGAACGTGATGTGCCGCTCACCGCGCAGCTTGCGGTACAGGCTCGACTTCCCCATCCCCGCGCGTGGTGCGACCTCCTCGACCGACAAGCTGGCGTCGTGCAGCGCGGCACGGAGCCGCTTGGCGATCAGTCGCGTGGTGTCGTCTACGTCCATGCGGTGCAGCCTGAACCAGGGCTGTTGTCCGTATGGTTCGGACTGTCGGGAGGACTCCCAGGGGGAGAAAGTGTCCCTGCCCACATTTTGCCCACACCACTACGTGATTCACGCGCACCGTCGTGATCGAGGAGTGTCCTACGTTGCCGTTTTTCCAGCGATCTGAGAGCTACGCCGCACAACCGCCGGGCGGTGGGGCGGATTCGAATCCCACACCCTCCCCCATCCACTAGCGCATCGCGGCGCTCAGTCCTTTTGGTCCGAGTGCTCGCGTTCCCAGGCATCCTTCCGCGCTACTGCCACGTCGAGGCTGCGCCGGCGAGCGGCCTCGGTCGCCATGAGCCCACCGACGACGGGGGAAAGCGCTAGCACGGCGGAGACCACTCCGAGCGCGATCCACCCGGAGTCCCCGTCCGCGGTCGAGATGGACCAGACCGCGAGTCCGGCGAAGACCACTGCAGGGATCCGGAGGGCGATTGCGAGCATGTGCGCGCTCGCCACCGTAGTCACGATCGGAAGCATGTGCCGAGGCGCGACGCGTACCGTCGACGGTATGAGCGACATCATCATCTTCGGCGGCCACGGCAAGGTCGCCCTCCTCGCGACGCGCATCCTCAGCGACCGCGGCCACCACGTCACGTCCGTCATCCGGAACCCCGACCAGGCCGACGAGATCCGTGCCCACGGCGGCGACCCGAAGGTGGCCGACATCCAGACGCAGACGCTCGCCGACCTCGAGGAACTCGTCCGCGGGCAGGACGCGATCGTGTGGTCCGCCGGCGCCGGCGGGGGTTCGGTGGACCGGACCTGGGCGATCGACCGGGACGCTGCCGTGCTCACCGTCCAGGCAGCGAAGCGCGCCGGCGTCGAGCGGTACGTGATGGTCTCGTGGTCCGGCTCGGTCCTCGACCACGGGGTCCCGCAGGACAACGACTTCTTCGCGTACGCGCAGTCGAAGATGATCGCCGACGCCGTGGTCCGCGACTCCGGGCTCGAGTGGACGATCGTCGCGCCGAGCACCCTCACGGACGACGAGCCGACCGGTCGTGTCGACTGGGATGGCGAGTCGTCGAGCGTCGCGCGTGCGGACGTCGCCCAGGTGGTCGCGGACGTCCTCGAAAACGGCGGCACGGCCGGCAGCACCTACCGCTTCAACAGCGGCGCGACCGCCATCACCGAGTTCCTGCACGCCGACCAGGCCTGACCGACGGGAGCGCTCCCGCCGGTCGGTACGGTGGACCGGTGGGAGACGCGGTGGGGCAGGGGCGACGTGCGCTGATCGTCGAGGCCGCCGCGCGGGAGTTCGACCGCGACGGGTACGCCACGGCGAGCATCGCCGGGATCGCCCGCGCGGCAGGCATCGGCCAGGGCGCCCTCCACCACCACTTCCCGACGAAGCTGTCGATCGCGCACGCGGTCATCGACGAGCAGAACGCCCGGACCTTCGCGGCGATGGACTTCACCGACGCGTCGCCGGTCGGATCGCTCGTCCGGGCCTCCCGAGCCATCGCGGACCTGCTCATGCACGACCCGGTCGTCCGCGCGGGGATCCGGCTGTCGCTGGAGCACGGCGTGCTGGCCGGTGCGACCTCGAGCTTCTACGAGCAGTGGATCGCGGGCGTCGTCGACGTCTTCCGCCTCGGGGTCGCGGCAGGTGAGATCGGGCAGGAGCTCTCGCCGGAACAGCTCGGCGCGACCGTGGTGCCGTACTTCACCGGCGTGCAGCTCTTCGCGAACGTCCGCTCCGGTCGGCGGGACCTGCTGCCCGCGGTGGCGACGATGTGGCGGGTCCTGGTGCTCGCATCAGTGGAGCGGGCGCACCGGGGGCGGCTGCTGGCCCTCGTCGACGAGTCGTTCGCCTGACGGACAACACCGGCCGACGGACCACACCGTCCGACCGCTCAGACGTCGTGGAGCTCGCGATCCCGGAACCACTTCAGGAGCCACGCCGCACTCGTCCGGTCGAACGACCGCGGGAAGTCCGTCGTCCCGTTGAGGAAGGGGCTGAACCCCGTTTCGGCAGCCAGGTCGTCGTCATCGAGCCCGCGGTAGGCCATCGACCACCCGTCGAACCGACGACTCTCGATGTCCTCGCGGATCAGCGATGTCACCTCGTGGTGCCGCGGGTCCTTCGAGATGACCGAGAACCGGTCGTCGACGCTCCAGGCCGGCCCCTCGAGCAGCTGCATGAAGCGACCACCCTTCGCCACGAGCAGCCCGGAGACGCCCAGGGCCTCGTTGTGGAGCCGAGCCTCGCGGAGCAGCGCGGTCATCGCCGCGTCGTCGAACTCCTCGACGGCGCGACTCATGTAGACGATCGAGACGAGCACCCGACCATCATCCTGGGTCAGGTGGGGCGTCGTCCGACGGACGACTGAAACCGGATGAGGTAGCCGTCCGGATCGGTGACCAGGAACTGCCGGACGCCGGCCTCCTCGGCCCCGTCGACCCGGTACCACTTGGTCTCCGGCTCCATGAAGAGGGCGACGCCGGCCGCCCGCAACGCCGACACGATCGCGTCGCTGTCGGGGACGCCGATCTGGAAGTTGATCCCGCGACCGAACGGCGGCTCGAGCGGCCCGGTCACCCAGTTCCGTCCGACGCCGGCCTGCTCGAGCATCAGGTGCGCAGAACCGAGGACGATGTACGCGAACCGCTCCTCCGGTCGTTCGTACGACACGGTGAAGCCGCAGCGGTCGGCCCAGAACGCCAGGCTCGCGTCGAGGTCGGAGACGAGCAGTTCGGGAACCAGTGCGGGCGCGAGGTCGGGAACGGACACGGGCCCAGCCTAGGATCGACCCCATGGCGACCGTCCTCCTCGTCCGGCACGGACGCACCACCGCGAACGCGACGGGCCTCCTCGCCGGCCGCACCGCCGGCATCGCACTCGACAGCGTCGGCAAGCGCCAGGCAGCGACGACCGCCGAACGCATCGCCGCCGTCCCGCTCGCGGCGGTGGTGTCCAGCCCGCTGGAGCGGTGCCGACAGACGGCGCGGGCGATCACGGCGTTCCAGGACGGCGACCCCGAGCAGCGCATCGAACGCGGCATCACGGAGTGCGACTACGGCGAGTGGCAGAACCGGAAGCTCGCCGACCTCGCGAAGGAGCCGCTCTGGCGCACGGTGCAGGCGAACCCGAGCGCCGTGGTGTTCCCCGGCGGGGAGTCGATGCAGACCATGCAGTCCCGGGCGGTGTCCGCGATCCGCCGCCTCGACGCCGAGATCGAGGCGGCGCACGGCCCGAACGCGGTCTGGGTCGCGGTGAGCCACGGCGACATCATCAAGTCGATCCTGGCCGATGCGCTGGGCATGCACCTCGACCTCTTCCAGCGGATCACGGTCGGCCCGGCGTCGGTGTCGGTGGTGCGGTACGGCGAGCACCGGCCGGAGGTCGCGGCGACGAACACCGAGTCGGGCGACTTGTCCTGGCTCGCGAAGGCGCAGGCGCCGACGGGCGACGCCCCCGTGGGTGGAGGAGCCGGCAACGAGACGAGTACTGACAGACCCTGAACGGACGCAGCCGGTCACTCCTACAATGCGGGTATGCCCCCCATCGTCCACGGATTCGACTGGCCGGACCGTCTCGTCGTCGGCACCATCGGGCGCCCCGGTGAACGGACCTTCTACCTGCAGGCCCGCGACGGCCGCCGGGTGGTGAGCGTCGCGCTCGAGAAGGAGCAGTCCGCGGTCCTCGCGGAGAAGCTCGACGAACTCCTCGACGAGGTCGCCACGGTGGAGGAGAACCGCTTCAGCGTCCCGCCCACGGTCCCTCGTGAGCTGTACGACGTCGACCCGCTCGACCAGCCGGTGGAGCCCGAGTTCCGTGCGGGTGCCCTGAGCCTGGGCTTCGACCCGGCGACGGCCCAGGTGGTCATCGAGGCGTACCCGATCGAGGACGAGCTGGAGATCCTGTCCGAGGAGTCCGACGAGGACGGTGAGATCGAGGCCGTCGTGGAGATGCCCGAGCCGACCGAGCTGCTCCAGGTGAAGATCCCCGTCGGCACCGCGCGCGCGTTCGTGGAGCGTACGCGGGAGGTCGTGGCCGCCGGACGGCCGCCCGGCGCCGCATGAGCGAAGCCGAAGCGAGCGGGTTGCAGCTCACCGCACGCATCCGCGAGGCGTCGAACGCGACCTTCCTGGCGGACCTCGACGGCGAGCAGGTCGTGTACAAGCCCATCGCGGGCGAGAAGCCGCTGTGGGACTTCCCCGACGGCACCCTCGCCGGCCGCGAGTACTCGGCGTTCCTGGTGTCCGAGGCGTTCGGGTGGCGCGTCGTCCCGCCGACCTGGCTCGGCGAGGGCCCGCTCGGCCGTGGCATGATCCAGCGCTGGCAGGAGATCGACCCGGAGCAGGACGCGGTGGACGTCATCCCCGCGGACGAGGCCGCGCAGCCCGACCAGCCGATGCTGACCGTGCTCGAGGCGATCGACGAGCACGACGCCCCGGTGACGCTCGTGCACGAGGACTCTGCGGCGCTCCGCCGGATGGCCGTCTTCGACGTCGTGGTGAACAACGCGGACCGCAAGGGCGGTCACGTGCTCGCGATGCCGGACGGGCACCGGCACGGCGTCGACCACGGCCTGACCTTCCACGTCGAGCACAAGCTCCGGACGGTGCTGTGGGGCTGGATCGACGAGCCGCTCACCGACGACGAGCTCACGGGGATCGACCGCGTGGTCACGGCGCTGCACGGCGACCTGGGCGCGCAGCTCGAGGAACACCTGGCGGTCGACGAGATCGACAACCTCGAGGCGCGGTGCGCCGCCCTGGCGGCCGTCGGCCGCTTCCCGCCACCGGCCGGGTACGGTCCGGCGGTTCCCTGGCCGTTGTTCTAGACGCACCACGAGACGGACGGGAGGCTCGGTGCCAGCTGGCACCGAGCCTCCCGTCCGTGCTGTGGTCCGGTCAGCCGAACCGGCCGAACCCACCCCAGTCGTCGTCACGGAAGAGCGCGCCCCCGCGCCGCGAACCGAGGTACGAGCCGACCACGGCGACCCCGAGGTCCTCGTTCTCCGGCGCGGTGACGGTGCCGTCCACGCGCCGTGCCATGCCGTCGATGAAGCGGGCGAGCCCCGGGTCGTCGCCGAGTCGGAAGAACGTCGTCTGCGCACCGAGCCGGTGTGCGTTCTCGAGCTCGCGGACGCTCAGCGCGATCGTCATCGGGTCCGGCGGGTAGCTGAAGTACACCTGCCCGTTCGGTTCCAGGTGCGACGTCGGCTCGCCGTCGGTGACGATGAGGAGCACCGGCTGAGCGGTCGGGTGCTTCCGGAAGTGCCGGTTCGCGAGCAGCAGGGCGTGGTGCAGGTTCGTGCCCTTGTCCCACATCGCGTCGAGGCCGACGAGCTGCTCGACGTCCATCACCTCGGCCTCGCGACCGAACGCGATGAGCTGCAGGTCGTCCCCGCGGAAGCGGGTCGAGATGAGCGTGTGCAGCGCCAGGGCGGTGCGTTTCATCGGGACCCAGCGGTCCTCCATCGCCATCGAGAACGAGGTGTCGACGAGGAGCGCGACGCAGGCCTGCGTCCTGGCCTCGGTCTCCTGCACCTCCACGTCGTCGATGGTCAGGCGGACGCCGGCGCCGGTCCGACCGGTGGCTGCCGTCCGGGTGACGGCGTTCGTGATGGTGCGGGGGATGTCCCACGGTTCGGTGTCGCCGAAGGCCCACTGACGGCTCGCGCCGGACGGTTCGCCCGATGCACCCGATCGCCGCAGGTCCCGTGCGCCCTGCCGGCCGGACATCCTCTGTGCGACGTCCTTCAGCAGGCTCTTGCCGAGCTGCCGCATGGCCTTCGGGGTGAGCTTCAGCTGCCCGTCGGCCCCGCGGCGCATCGACCCGGAGTTCCGGAGCGCCTTCTCGAGCCGCTGCAGTGTCCGGGCGTCGACGGCGGCATCGGCACCGAGTTGCTTCGCGAGCGCGTCGAGGTCGAGGTCGTCGAGGTCGGACCCGGGGCTCGACTGTGCGAGTTGCTCGGCGAGGGCGTCGAGGTCGGCGATGTCCTGGAACACGCCGGTGCCGTCGCCGAGCCCGAGACCCTGCTCGCCCTCCATCCGCTCGGAGCCGCCCCAGTCCTCGCCGGGGCGGAGCGCGCGGAGGTTCCCGTCGAGTTGGGACAACGCACCCATCAGGTCGGGGGAGCCGAACGCCTGCTGCGCCAGGGCATCGAGTTCGTCCCGCTGCTCCTGCGTCATCGAGTTCCGCATCCGCTGGGCCGCGGCGGAGCGGGCGGCGAGGTCGTCGAGCAGTTCGTCGACGTTCTGCGGGTTCGACGGGAAGTACTCCCCGTGTTCCGCCATGAACGCGTCGAACTGCTCCTGCGTGTCCGTGCCCGCGCGGTGGTCCGCGAGCAGCTGGTTGAGGTCCTGCATCATCGCCTGGACGTCGGCGCGGTCCTCGTCGCTGGCGTTCTCGAGCGCCTGCTTCATCCCCGCGAAGCGCTGGTCGAGCATCTCGCGCCCGAGGAGGTCCTTGATCTCCTCGTACTTCTGCCGGGCGGTCGGGCTCTTCCAGTCGTAACTGCCGAGCTCGCTGACGGCGGCAGCGGGCGACGGGGGCAGGCTGTCGAGCTGCATCTCGGCGAGGGCCCGGTCGCCGTCGTCCATGTCGGTGTCCCGCGCGAGCTGGCCGCGTTCGGCGAGGACGGCCTCGTCGAGCAGCTGCTTTATCTGCTGCAGCGTGCCGTCGAGGTTATTCTTCGCCGTGAGTTCACGGCGCTTCTCGGCCACGCGGCGCGCCAGGTCGTCGAGCCCCCGCTGGTCCCGCCCGCCACGGCGCAGGAACTCCCGCATCGCCCGCTCGGGGGAGTACCCCGCCATCACGTCCTGGCCGATGGCGTCGAGTGCCTCGGACAGGTCCGCCGGCGGCGCGAGCGGATCGGGGCCGCCCTCGTACCGGCCGTAGCGGGCGTCGCGGGTCAGCCGGCGGTTCTGCCGACTAGCCATAGACGGCCTCGCCCCCGCCCGACTCCTTGCTGATCTTCCGTGCGAGGAACAGGCCCTCCAGCGCGAGCTCGATCGCGCCGGCACGTTCACCGTCGTTCGTCGCGCCGAGTCGTTCGCAGATCTGGTCGTACAGGTCCGATTCGCCGAGGGACGGCAGTCCCTCGAGGAAGGTCCGCGCAGAGACCTGCTCGCCGGTGGTCACCATCGTGCCGCCGTCGAGCGCCTCGACGAGCTGCCCGAGGTCGAGCCCACGGAGCCGGGAGCGCACGGTTTCGGCGGTGGCGGTCCGGAGCAGGTGCTCGAGGACCTCGTCCGCACGGTCCTCTTCCCCCGACTCGAACTCGATCTTGCCGCCGAGGACGTCCACGGCGGTCTCGAGGTCGATCGGACGGGCGACGGGCTCGGTCTCGCCCTGGCGCGCGGCGCGGTGCACGGCGGCAGCGGAGACGGTCTCGGCACCGGCGATGGAGAACCGGGCGCTGACACCGCTCCGCTGGTCGACGGCGCTCGACTCGCGGAGGGCACGGGTGAACCGGGCGAGGATCTCGATCAGGGCGTCGGGGACGTCGGCCGTGAGCTCGGCCTCCTGCCGGATGACGGCGATCTCGTCCTCGAGCTCGATCGGGTAGTGCGTGCGGATCTCCGCGCCGAATCGGTCCTTCAGCGGGGTGATGATCCGGCCGCGGTTCGTGTAGTCCTCCGGGTTCGCGCTCGCCATCACGAGGACGTCGAGCGGCAGCCGCAGCACGTAGCCGCGGATCTGCACGTCGCGTTCCTCCATCACGTTGAGCATCGCGACCTGGATGCGTTCGGCGAGGTCGGGGAGCTCGTTGATCGCGACGATGCCGCGGTGCGCGCGGGGGATGAGGCCGAAGTGGATCGTCTCGGGATCCCCGAGGCTGCGTCCCTCGGCGACCTTCATCGGGTCGACGTCGCCGATGAGGTCCGCGACGGAGGTGTCCGGCGTCGCGAGCTTCTCGACGTAGCGGCCGTCGCGGTGCCACCAGTCGATGGGCATCGCGTCACCGAGGTCGTCGGCGCGCCGCTTGCTGGCGGCCGTGATCGGTTCGAAGGGGTGCTCGCCGAGTTCGGACCCGGCGATCACCGGGGTCCACTCGTCGAGCAGGCCCTGCATGGTGCGGAGGAGCCGGGTCTTGCCCTGGCCGCGCTCACCGAGCAGGACCACGTCGTGGCCGGCGATGAGCGCTCGTTCGAGCTGGGGGATGACGGTGGTCTCGAAGCCGTGCAGGCCGGGCCACGGGTCGCGGCCCTCGCGGAGGGCACTGAGCAGGTTGTCGCGGATCTCGGCGCGGACCGTCTTCTGGACGTGACCAGAGGTGCGGAGCTCGCCGACCGTTCGGATGTCGGGTCGGGTCACCTCGTCGAGGGTACGCCTGCTGCTGGCGCACCGGACTGGAGGCTCGGTGCCAGCCCGCCACGAGCCTCCCGTCCGGCGGTCCGCTTGTGAGTATTCATAGCGATTGCAATGATTGTCCTTTCGGCGTCGGAGCCGGATTCGGATAGGGGGATCCGGCTCCGCGCCGAGATCGCCGTTCGTTCCGGGTCCGAACAACCGGCGCGTTCTCGGCGTACGGTTCCCCTTCGTGAGCAGCGCGAACCCCTCCGGAACGATCACGAGCCTGGTACCGGCCAGGATGGACAGGCTCCCGTGGACCCGGTTCCACTGGAGCGTCGTGGTGGGCCTGGGCGTCTCCTGGGTCCTCGACGGCCTCGAGATCCAGATCGTCTCGAACGCCGGGTTCCAGGCTGACCTGAACCTCTCCACGCAGCAGGTGACCTCACTCGGCACGATCTACCTGGTCGGCCAGGTGGTCGGCGCACTGGTGTTCGGGCGGATGTCCGACCGGCTCGGGCGGCGGAAGCTCTTCATCCTGACGCTCGCGATCTACCTCATCGGCTCCGGCATCGCCGGCTTCGCGCAGGACTTCTGGTTCCTCGCGGCGTTCCGGTTCGTGGCGGGACTCGGGATCGGCGGCGAGTACGCCGCGATCAACTCGGCGATCGACGAGCTCATCCCGTCGAAGTACCGCGGCCACGTCGACATCGCCATCAACGGCACCTACTGGGGCGGCGCGGCCCTCGGCGCCTTCGCGAACATCTACCTGCTCGACCCGTCGCTCTTCGCCGAGAACATCGGCTGGCGCATCGGGTTCTTCCTCGGCCCGGTGCTCGGTATCGCGATCATCTTCCTGCGACGGCACATCCCGGAGAGTCCGCGGTGGTTGATGACCCACGGGCGAGAAGAGGAAGCGGACGCCACGCTGACCCGGATCGAGGAGTCGGTCGAGCGCAGCACGGGGCAGAAGCTCCCGGAGGTCGACCGGTCCAAGGCCATGTCGGTCACGCCGATGGACCGCGTCCGGTTCACGACGATCGTGAAGGTGCTCTTCTGGCAGTACCCGACGCGCACGCTCGTCGGTGCGACGATGATGATCACGCAGGCGTTCCTCTACAACGCGATCTTCTTCACCTACGCGCTGGTGCTCACGAACTTCTTCGGCCTGAAGACCTCGCAGACGGCGGTCTACTTCTTCCCCTTCGCGATCGGCAACCTGCTCGGACCGCTGATCCTCGGGCGGTTGTTCGACACGTGGGGTCGTCGGCAGATGATCTTCAGCACCTATCTGGTCTCCGGACTCGTGCTCGCGGTGTCGGCGTTCCTCTTCCGGGCCGACGCGATCTCGGCGACCGTGCAGGTGATCTTCTGGTGCATCTCGTTCTTCTTCGCCTCGGCCGGGGCGTCGAGTGCATACCTCACCGTGAGCGAGATCTTCCCGCTCGAGCTGCGGTCGCAGGCGATCTCGTACTTCTTCGCGCTCGCGCAGATCTTCGGTGCCATCGCGCCGGCGATCTACGGCGCCTTCATCGGGGACGGCTCGTCGCGTGAGCCGCTGTTCTGGGGGTACCTGCTCGGCGCTGGAGTGATGATCGCCGGTGGGGTGGTCGCGCTGATCTTCGGCGTGGACGCCGCGCGGAAGGGCCTCGAGGACGTGACGCAGCCGCTGTCGGTGATCGCTGCGGAGGAGGAGCAGTCCCGGAAGTGATACACGGAATCCGGAATGTTTAGCGCCTGACCCGCGGCCCTGCCATCGTCATCCCACCGACCCCCGCCGGGGGTCTCGGAGACATGGGAGTGCTGTGATGCAAGACGAGGTGACCGGGCGCCGTGCCCTCCACAGCCCGGTGGCCGGTGGGTCGCTCCACCGATCGGGCCGGCTGATCGCTGGTGGTGTCGTCCGTGCGTGAAGGTCGTCGCATGGGCTACGACGAACATCCGGTGGCGCGAGTGCAGAGCGGTCAGCTCGACCCGCTCGGCGTCCCGCGCAGCCTGCTCCGCGACGCCGTGTTCCTGCGGCTGATGGACCGGATCCTGCGTGGTGAGTACCGGCGTGGGCAGCGCCTGCGGCTCGACAACCTGGCCGACGACATGCACGTCTCCCGGACGCCGGTGCGCGAAGCACTGGTCCCGCTCGAAGCGCTGCGGCTCGTGTCCGTCCAGCGGTACGTGGGTGTCGTCATCGCGCAGTGGTCGCTCGACCAGATGAAGGAACGCATCCGCGTCACGTGCACGATGCTGGCCGAGCCACCGTCGGGGGCCGATGCCACCACCGAGCGGTTCGACCCCTTCTGGATCCGCGACTGCATGACCGAGGCAGGGTCGTTCGTCGAGCTCGCCGCGTGGTTGCTCCGCCGTGCCGGGTCGTCGGTGAGTGCGGACTGGGTGGCGGCGCAACGCCCGGTGCTCGACATGTTCTACACGGACGACGTCGCCTTGGCGAACGGCATCGACGCCGTGGTTGACCGACGCCATCGGCAGGGGCTCGTCGATGCCGCTCGGGCAGCCGCGGGGCGGGAGGACCTCGACGAGTGCACCCGGCTCGTCTGCGAGCTCGGGGGGTGTCTCATCACGCTGCCGGACCGGTTCCGCGCAGCGGTTCCCGCGTGATCGGGCTCGGTGTGGTCGCGCTGCGGGGGTCCGGCGCTCCGTGGCCCCCGAACGAGGCACGCCGAGCCGATCCGCCTCCCCGGTGGCTGGGTCCGGCTCGGGTATCGTCCCCCGGCGAGCGGCCTGGACCCGAGGCTGCTCGGAGGGAGTCCGCCCGTGACCGATCCCGATGGTCCCGACGCCGCTCGAACGCAGCCCGACGCCGCCCGCACGCGGTTCGACGCTGGCCGCACGCAGCCCGACGCTGGTCGGGCGCGGTTCGACGACGTGCTCGACGCGCGCCGGCGCCCCAAGGTCCTGTCCGGCCCCGGGTACCGCGTGAGTGGTGCCCGACACGGCCGCCGTCCACGTGACCTCGGCGTCGCACGGCTCCTCTCCGGTGTCGGCATCGCGGTGGCCGTCGCCCTGGTGAGCGCGACCTCGCTCTCGGCGTACGCCGCGTACGACGTCGGCCACGGGTTCCTGCAGCGCGCGGTCGACGTCGGCAGTGGTGGCGGGTCGACCGACGGTGCGTTCAACGTGCTGGCCATCGGCGCCGACAACGACCCGGCGCAGGGGACGGCGTACGGCGAGCGGGGTGCGACGCTCAACGACTCGAACGTCCTGCTCCACGTCTCGGCCGACCACACCCAGGCGGTCGCCGTGAGCTTCCCCCGTGACCTCGTCGTCGACCAGCCCGCGTGCGGTGGGTCTCCGGCGGTCACGGACACCCCGATCAACCAGGCGTACGGGCGAGGCGGGATGCAGTGTGTCGTGCAGACGGTCGAGCACATCACCGGCATGGAGATCCCGTACGCGGCCCAGGTGAGCTTCGCCGGCGTGATCCGGATGTCCGACGCCGTCGGCGGGGTGCCGGTGTGCGTGACGGACGCGGTCGACGATCCCTACACCGGGCTGCGGCTCTCGGCGGGGGAGCACACGGTGTCGGGCACGACGGCACTCGCATTCCTGCGCGACCGGCACGGGGTCGGTGACGGCAGCGACCTCTCGCGGATCTCGAGCCTGCAGCAGTTCCTGTCGTCCTTGATGCGCAAGGTGAAGAGCGAGGGCACGCTCGGGGACCCGTCGAAGCTCTACGGCCTCGCGAAGACCGCGTCCAAGAACATCACCCTCTCCACCTCGCTCGCGAAGCCCTCGACGATGGTCGACATGGCCGGGGCGTTCGAGGGCATCGGCCTCGACCGGATCACGTTCGTGCAGTACCCCGGCAGCGTCGACGATCCGTCGTTCCCCGGCAAGGTCGTGCCAGAGCAGGCCACGGCCGACCGACTGATGCGAGCCGTCCGCGCTGACCGTCCGTTCAGGCTGGACGCCGGGTCCACGGGGCGCGGTGCGACAGACCGCGATGCAGCAGCCGCGGCAGCCGCCCCCGCTGCCCCCGCTGCTTCCGCCGCCGAGCCAACGAAGGCGTCGTCGGCGAAGGAGTCGTCTGCGGGGCGATCGTCGGCGCCGCAGGACATGCCGGGAGTCACCGGGCAGACGGCCGAGCAGAAGACCTGCGCGGTCGCGGCCGGCGGCTGACCCACGAAGACGGGCTTCACCGCGGATTCGCCCTGGTTGCACACTGAAACGTCAGGTGGCCCTGTGGCAGCCTTGACCGGTTGCCGTCCCCGCGGCCCCGACCGCACGCGGTCTGGCGCTGCGCGGGGCCACCGCGGCGTCGATCAGGACGGCGCCGCCATCGTGTCCGCCGACGACAGGAGTGCCCGTGAACGACGTTCGTGATCGATCCCACCGACTCAACCGAGCCAGCGGGATCGCCCGTCACGGACGTCTGCGTCGCCGTTCCCCGTTCGGCACCGTCGCCAAGGTCCTCTCCGGAGTCGTCGCGGTCGCCCTCGTGAGTTCGGTGTCGGTCGCGGCGATCGCGGCGAAGCAGGTCACCGACGACTTCGGCGAGGGCGTGCAGATCCAGGGGCAGCCCGTTGCCGAGGCGAACAGCGGCGGCGACGCGCTGAGCGCCTACAAGGGCGGCTTCAACATGCTGGTGGTCGGCACCGACAACGACCCGGCGCAGGGCACCCAGTACGGCGAGCGGGACGCGACCCTCAATGACGTCAACATCTTGCTGCACGTCTCGGCTGACCACACGAACGCCACGGCGGTGAGCATCCCGCGCGACCTCATCACGCCGATCCCGGCGTGCCAGAAGCCCGACGGGTCCGGTTCGACGTCGGCGATGTCCGCGCAGCCGATCAACAGCGCGTGGGGTGCGGGCGGCCTGAACTGTGTCGTGCAGACGGTGCAGGGCCTGACCGGGCTCGACGTGCAGTACTCCGCGGCGGTGTCGTTCAACGGCGTCATCGAGATGTCGAACGCCATCGGCGGTGTGCCGGTGTGTGTGGCGTCGCCGATCCACGACCGCTACACCGGGCTCGACCTGCCGGCCGGGACCACCACCCTGCAGGGCTCCCAGGCGCTCGAGTTCCTCCGCACGCGGCACGGTGTCGGCGACGGCTCGGACCTCGGTCGCATCAGCTCGCAGCAGGTCTTCCTGTCGTCGCTGCTGCGCACGGTGAAGTCGAACCAGACCCTGACCTCGCCGGCGACGCTGTACAAGCTGGCGCGGGCGGCGGCGTCCAACATGCAGCTCTCGCAGAGCCTCAACGATGCCGGGACGATGGTGCAGATGGGTCGGGCGCTGCAGGACCTGCCCCTCGACCAGGTGAACTTCGTGCAGTACCCGGGGACGACCGGCGGCACGGGCGTCTACGCGGGGAAGGTGCAGCCGACGAAGTACCTCGCCGACCAGCTGTTCGATAAGATCAAGGCCGACCAGTCGTTCTCGCTCGGAGCCGGCAGCACGGGCATCGGCTCCGAGGCGGACCCGAGTGCCTCCGCGACTCCCTCGACTCCCGCCGCGGACCCGTCGGCTCCCGCTGCCGATCCCACGACGCCCGCGACCGACCCTGGTTCGGACTCCGCTTCGCCCTCGACCCCGTCCGCCCCCGCGACGTCCGAAACGATCGACGGGTTGCAGGGCCAGTCCGCCGACCAGCAGACCTGCTCGAAGGCCTTCGGCTCGTAGTCGGCGGGTCAGCCTCGCGGCCTCGCCTGCGAGTTTTCGCGCTAGGCGACAGTTCTCGCGCCGCAGAGCCCGAGAAATGTCGCCTAGCGCGAAAGTCCATGCGCGCAGCGCCCCCGCACGAAAAAGCGGGGACGTGACCGTGGTCACGCCCCCGCGGAGTCGCTCCTCGGCGGACGCCGATCATCGGGCGAGCCGGGCCCAGGCCAGGGAGCGACGCTGGGTGCTGTGTCGCGACAACGGGGACGAGCCCCGGAACGTGATCGCCGCGTCCCGATGAGACTAGTGACCGGGGTACACGGAGACAACCCCCGGGCGTCCCCACTTCGGGGGACCATGGGTGGACACCCCGACGCGCCCGCCGGGGAAGACCGGGTCGAGACCGTCCTCGTCCTCCTGTATGGTGGTGCGTGCGTCCGCAAGGGCGCATGGAGACGTCGCATAGTCCGGCCGAGTGCACCACCCTGCTAAGGTGGAGTCCCCTTTGAGGGGACCGAGGGTTCAAATCCCTCCGTCTCCGCACACGGGAGTGTTAACGAGTGCGGCTCGATCTAGTTATCGAGTCGCACTCGTTCACTCCCTGAATCATGCGGATGACAGGGGCGAGATTTGCGGGGGCGCGTCGGCGATCTTGTCTCCGCTGCTTCTCCATCTGTAGGGAGATCCGGCCGAATGACGGCCCACGTGGCTGTGCCAGCGAAGCGGTCGTCTGATGGCTGATCTCGTCGTTGGCGCTCGATGCACTTCCGGGGACGTCCAAGGGTCGATTGCTCGGTCCGGCGTTGCGGGGTTGTCTCGAGTCGATCTGGGACGCACCAACTGGTTCACGCCGTTTGGGCTCGTGAGTGTTCTCGCGTTCATCGATCGACAGCGCCGTGAGGGCAATGAGGTGGAGTTCGTTGCGCCGGTCAATCGTGACCGCGGGTCCTACCTGTATCGGATGGGTATGGGCGACCGGCTTGACGAGTTGGGCGTGGTGCACCGACTGCCATTCGTGCCCGCGCGACGGAACTCTGGGCTGGTAGAGCTTCACTCATTCGACTCCGTGTCGAGCATGTCGGGGCTTGCGGAGCACATCCATGATGCGGTCGCGCCCTTGGATGCCGTCGCCGCTGGCGCCCTGCATCGCTCCCTGAGCGAAGCGGGTGAGAACGTGGAGGAGCACTCGGGTTTGTCGAACGGCTTCCTTGCCGCGCAGTGGACGAAGGACTGGGGAACCACGCCGACGTTGCGGTTCGCTGTTGCGGATGCAGGGCGTGGCTTCTTGGGGAACTTGGCCGCGTTCGGTGCGACAACTGACGCTCACGCGTTGACTATGGCACTGGGCGGTACAAGTAGCGCCCCAGGGCGTGGACGACGCGGTGGTTTGAAGCTGCTGTCTAGCCATCTCGTTGGCCTCGGCGGTACCATCGTGGTGTCGTCGGGTGCGTCTAAGGTGTCCCAGGACGCGTCGTCGACAGCTGTCCGAGACTTCGTTGAGCCGTTCCTTGGCTCAGTTTTCGAGGGCACCCTGCCGCTGGGTACAGGCCCCAAGTGACAGAATGAGTACTATTAGTACTGTAACGAGCGAGGTGAACTGAGCATGAATGGATCCGTCGTTGAGCACGTGGTTCCGGTTCAAGTTCCACGTCTAGCGGGAACGCGCGCTGCTGCTGATCTCCTCGTAGACCCGATCGCATCCGAGTTGCAAGATGCAGTGGTGCGCGTGTTTGGTCAGAATCTGATCGATGCGTCACCATCGTTTTCGGATCAACTGCTTCAGCGTCTGATCTCTGCTGGAGCGCAGTCAATTGTCGTGTTCTCGTCCCCGGATGACTTCGTTGGGCAGCTGGAGGCATCGGCAGAGGCTTCAAAGTTCCGTCAGCTGCGCCGTGCGACCGAGGACGAAGAGTATTCAGTCTGACTAGCGGTTCTTCCGCATGAAGTCAGCGATCACCGTTAGAGCGTCTTCGTACGACTTCTCAACCGCGAACGCAGCGAAGGCCGGCCCTGGCCGGTGAACAGCCCAGTTGCGACCCTTGAAGGTGTAGTCCCCGACAGCCTTCCGAATCCCGGAATCGCCAGTCTTTGCTGCGCCGATAAGGACTGCTGAGCCGAGTTTCACAAGGTTGATGGATTCCTCGTCGGTCGCCGTGGTCTTTGCGTTCTGGCGGTAGATCGCTTCGTGGAACACCTGGAGCGCGTCAAGCGTCTCGTTCCCTCCCTCTCGGAGGGCCTTGACGCGTTCGGACCGCGAGGGCAGGAAACGTTCGGCCAGGACGCTGCCAGCGCTCGAACCGATGAGGACGATGATGAGCAGTAGTGGTGCCTGCCACCAGAGGTTGGGCCCGAACTGGAGTTCCGCGACGGTGGACGCGGAGTCTGCGAGGGGCATCAGTCAACGTCCCAAGATCCCGGCCGTGCAATCTGTCCGTCTACTTGTCGAATACCCGCCATCAGTCCACCATTGGGCTTGCCGTCTTTGCGGTAGAGAAAGCTTCGCTCGACACCGCACGCCTCGGAGAACTCGAGAAGGCTGAGGTTGGGGTCGGCATGCAGGAGAACCTGTGCCGTGACCCAAACCACGTTGATGCGGACCGCCGCAGCTTCAGCGGCGTCGAGCTGCTCCACGTCGGCGGCGCGACGAGAGTCGTTGGATCGGTCGTGGCCAGCGCGATCGAGACGATATGGGGCGTCAGACCAGTCGTGGTTGCGTATCTCCGCGGCGAACTCGGCGGCGATTCGGCTGAGCGTCATGAACAGTCCCTCCGACAGGGTCCCATCTGCTGCGGTCCTCCCGACGAGGTCCCTTGGGAACGTTACGCCCGAGAGTGGGATCGCGCCACTGGCGACAACCCCGTCCGGGGGAGGATGGGCCAGGTGGCGGTCGACGGCTGGCCTTCTGGAGGCCGGCAGGGCGGAAGAGCCGAAGCTCTCGGAAGGTGCAACACCTCGAACGCAGGAGCCCTTGGCTCGATGGCCTACCTGTGGCCTCGCTCGGAATGCGGTCTCGGAGCCCACCGATGTGACAGTCGTTGTTTCGACAGGCTACCTCACGTTTGTGATGATGTGAGGGGTACGGCAGGATCGTCTTGTGTCCCTTCCGCCATCAACGCCGGCCGTCCACGCACGTCGTCGTTACGACAGCGGCTGGCCGGTCAACATCGGCAGAAAACCTGCAATCCTGGCGGGTGAACTAGACTTCGTCTTGACCGTCGTCATCGCCAGCCACCTCAACGACGAGCTGCAATCGCGCTCCCGACGGATACAGCGGCGGACGGGCAACTGGCCCGCAAACTCTCACATCATTGAGGAAATGGCGGAGCGCTTCGGCTCAACGCCATACCGCATCGATCAGCTGGTCAAGGGGCGCCGTTGGCCTGATTTGGCGGAGGCGGCCCGCTTCATCGAAGACCCCTCGCTCGGCCGAGAGATCCGAAGCAGGCTCGCGCAGCGGCAGGTACTGTACGACGCTCCGGCGGATCGTGAGGAACTCGTTTCCACTGTGAACCGCCTGCGGCTGCAGATCATGGACGCACAGAAAGGTGAGGCCGTGATGAGCATCGAAGATCAAGAGCACCAGCTCCAGCAGGTCAGCAACGCAATCGTGCAGCTGACCGGCCTCGCCTCAGCGATGCAGAACGGAATTGCTCGCGAGCGAGCGCAGGACGATTGCTACTCCTCCGAACGCTGGATCGGCCGAGTCGACTGGTCAGACGTCAACGAGAAGATCCGAGACGGCATAGCGCTGACCCCGGCGCCAGCCGGCGGTCGCTATGACACCGTGCCGTTCGCAGTACACCTGCGGCGTGCGATGCCGCACTCACCGGTGACGACGAAGGAACTCCGGCGTCTTGTCGGCGAGGAAGTCCTCGAGTCCTACTCGACCAACATCCTGCACTCAACGCTCGAAGTGATGGTCAAACGCGGCGAACTGCGCCGCGTCGACGACGCGACGTATGCGCGAACCGCGCACTTCGGTAGGCGTCGCCCACGAACTTCGGCTGCCAGCAAGTAGCTGCCAACCGACTGACCCAAACCGGGTCACCGAACCGGACTCGCCGGCTCGAAACGAAGGGAAGCAACGAGGAACTATGAACGACCGCCGCGACAGCGGCGAAACCAAGAAGGCCACCGTGCTGCAACACGATGGCCTTCGGGGAACCTCTAGCAAAGAGTGTCCTCAGACTAGCGCGCCTCCGCACACCGCGCAAGCGCCGGTTTCGCCTGCCCACCCCACCTCTCACGATCGGATGGAGGGCCCGCCCTCCGGGCATCGCCTCGAAACACCGTGCCTGCCAACGAGGCACGGTCCCCACCGTCGCCATCGATCACTCGGACGAGACCGTCCGCCGCGACGAGTCACGGAGCCCCGCCGATGAGCCGCGTGTTTGTAAGCGGTGTGTGGGTGCACACCGCTGACGAGGCGATAGATCGGTACCGTCCCCGCTTCGCCGCCGAACCGTGGTTCACTGACGCGCACCCCACCCTGATCTCCTGGGTACGGCAGGCGCAACCGCAGAATCCGACGGCGGCGTACCGGTACATCCTCAGCACCTGCTACTTCGCACGATTCGGAGCACGCAACGACCTCCCAATCGACGCTGAGACGCTGTTCACGCCGGAGAACGTCGACTGGTACACCTCGACCGCCCTCGCGGATCACGGGGAGCACTCGCGGTCCACGCAGCGGGCAGCGCTGCGGGAAGTGGGGAGAGCGATCACGCGTCGGGCGGGGTGGAAGTCACCTGAGCCGCAGTTCCAGAAGCCGGCGACAGCGGAACCGTACTCGTCAGCTCAACGAGCCGATCTGATGGGCCTGGTGGATCTACAACCGTCCCCGGGGCTGACCAGGCTCATGAGCGGCATGCTCGCGTGCGGATTTGGCGCGGGCCTGCGCGGGCCAGAGATGGAACGCGTCACCGCCGCCGACGTTGAACGGCGTGGCCCCCTCGTGGCTCTCCACATCATGGGACCACGCGCACGAACGGTCCCGGTGCGTCGGCAGGACGCTGAGACGATCCTCCGGCTCGCTTTCGACCACCCCGACGAGCCGCTCCTCGGACCCTTCAAACCGCACCAGCGGGACCCGGTCTCTCGTGCAAAGCGGCGCCTCGATCTCCCTCCCTGGGCACCCCCGCTCGAAACTCGTCGACTCCGTGCCACATGGATGGTGGACGTCCTGAACGAGGACATCCAACTGTCCACCTTCGCCGCCGCCGCAGGAATCACCGACCTGCGTTTCGCCGGCCTTCTCCCACACCTCAAGACTCGAAAGGACCCCGAGGTCGTCGCCGCGACGCTCGCCGGGTACAGCTCATGACCAACACGCACCCCCGCACCTCACCGATCCCCGGCCACGTCCCGGAGGGTCTCATCATTTCCACTGCCGAAGCTCTGCGAGAAGCCGCTGACGTGTACGCCGCGTCCGGGCTCGCACCGATCGTCCACAAGATGCAGGCCATGACGCCTGGACCGCGGCGCAAGCTCAGCTTCCGAACGCTGATCCTGCTGTCGATCGCGTACAAGTCCCAGGTCCCCAAGCGCGACTACCTCCTGATGGACCTCGCCCGATGGGCGAACACCCTCAACGCCGCTCAGCGAGACCGCGTCGGCCTACCGCCCACGTGGAAGTACCACCAGCTCCAGACAGCCTTCAAGGCGCTATGCGCGCTCCTCGAACCGGAGAACAGTGACCGCCGCGTCGGCCCCGATGGTGTCGTGTTCAACCCTCGCCGCCCCGACCTGATCGGACTTGACCACTTCGCCAACGCCCTCGTAGGCGCAGCAGCGCGGCTCCCCGGCTGGCGCGGAGCCCTCCCCCCTACTGCCGTCCAAGCCATCGACTCCACCGACATCGAAAGCCACGCCCGTGTTCATGCGTGGCGCAAAACACCCGACAGCCTCGACGAGTACCGCCCCGACGACGCGAAAGCCGGCGAGGAGTGGTCCGACGACGCCAAGCACTGGCCAAAGACCGGCATGGACGGCCGCCTCATCGTCAGCGCTGACTCGCAGGCGCGCACCGGCTGGCGCACACGAACACAAACCCGCGACGTCAACGCGTTCAACGGGTACGACGCACACCTCATCGTCGACGCAGGAAACCCCGGGCTCCGCTTTTGGGTACCACTCATCCGCGGAATGCTCGTCCGCCCAGCGGGCAGCTACAAGGCTGCCGCCGGACTGGACCTCCTCGACTCACTCCACGGAGGAATCCGGTTCACACACCTCACCGCCGACCGCGGCTACAGCTACGCCAAGCCCGACGCTTGGGCAAACCCGCTCGCGGCACGCGGGCTGATCTACGTGCACGACCTGCACACCGCACAACGCCGACCACACCCCTCCATGTCCATGGCGGGCGTCTTCTGGCTCGACGGGTCACTGTTCCCCGACGCCCTCCCCAACCGCCTCCGGAAGCTGCCCAGCTTCAAAGCGCGCATGTCCATCGATGAACAGGACAAGCTGCACGCCCTCTACGACGAGCGGGCGCAGTGGGCGTTCGTCGCCAACCGCCGCTACGACAACGGGGACGTCCAGTACAAGGGCCCCGCACGCGCCGGCCACATCCGCTGCGCGAACTACGGCCCGTCCCAACGCCTCGCCGCACACGTTCCACGCTCCCGGTGCACGCCAGGAACGGCGTGCGCCTGCGCTGCGACGAAGGTCATCCCCAGCACAGAATCCGCCTGGGAACGGCAGCGATACCCGTACGGCAGCACCAAATGGGCGACGTACTACGGGCTCCGCAACCTCGTCGAGAGTCAGAACGCGCAGCTGAAGTACTGGCGCGGCAGCATGCGACGCCACAGCACCATGCTCTTCGGAACAACCGCGAACACGCTCGTCCTCGCCTTCAACTGCATCGCTGTGAACCTCAGCATGCTCCGCGACGCGTACGGAGAGACCGACCCGACCGCGCTCGACTACACCACGGACCTCGTGCCTCGGCGCCGACGTGCACCGAAGACGACGCCACGGCACCTCCGAGGTACAGGAGCCGCTCGCCACCGAGCGGGACAGCCCACCTGAAGCAGCGGCAGGGGCAGGGCCAATCCGCCCCGCCCCTGCCGTCGGCCCTCCTCGCCGAAAAAGATTCGACCATTGCGGCCGGAACACTCAGCCTCGGACATCCCGTGCTCGGCAGCTCCACCGTCCCCCAAAGATTCTTCGCACCCCGAACGTGCAGCCACGCTCAGCGGAGCGGTGACACACGAGCAACGCCGGCAAAAGCCCCAATAGACGGAGACGCATGAACATGATGACGCGGACGGCTTCCGACTGGATCGAGCAGTACCGACCGCCCGAAGCCGCCGATACCTGGGATCGCGCAGAGGGACCCTTCGTCCGAGAAGTGGTTCGCAAGACCAAGCCCGTGAGCGCCGCGGACGCCTACAAACTGATGGCCGCTCTCGCCGCATTCGTCCTATGGGCCACACGTCAGGACATCGCGTTGCAAGCAGAGACGCTCCTCACCCCAGGCAACATGGAGGAGTACCTCGCGACCGGACCTCCGCAGAACTGGGCCTACAGCACCGTAGTCGGTGCCCGATGGGCAATCCGCCGCGTCGGCAGCGCAGCGACACGGAGAGCACCGTGGCAGCCCGCATCGCCGAAACCACGGAACAAGACCCTCACCATCCCGTACACCGGCGCGCAGATCAACAGATACCGTGACGCCGCCGAGAAACAGAGCACCCATCGGCGGCGGCACTACATGCGCGCGGCGCTCGCATTCCACCACGGAGCGGGCTTGCACCCGAGCGAGCTGCGGCATCTGCGAGGCACTGACGTCGAAGCCGCAGACGGGTATTACCTGGTTCACCTCACCGACCGCCACACATCAGAAAGCCGCGCACCAGAGCGCGTCACCGTCGTCCACAACAGCTACACCGAAACCGTGCGAGCCCTGCTCGCCGAAGCTCCCAGTGGGCACCTCGCCGTCCACTCGGGCACACCGACGATTCCCGTGCTCCACGGACTCCAATACTCCCTCGAGTACTCCGAGCAGCTCCCTCCCATGACTGCCCGACGGCTGCGCCTCACATGGCTCAGCAACGCCCTCAACACCCCAGTGCCTCTCAAAGCCGTTCTCACGGCGGCTGGGTTGAACGCGTTGGATTTCGCGGCACTTACCCCTTCCCTGGTCGACAACGACCCCGCAACGCACCTCCGCCACATCGCGGAGTCTCCCCCTTGTCCACTCGCCGCCAGCGGCTCAGTCGCAGCCTGAGCCGAACATCCTTTGAAGGAGCCCCATGTCCGACCAACGCCGCACACCCACACGCGCCAAACTCTCCGCGAGTGCACGGCGGGTATGGCCCACTGAGACCGGCGCACCGACCCACAACTTCACGCTTCCTGGAGAGCACACAATCGCCATCGCTGGCGACTGGGAATCGCACCGCGATCACATCGAGACGTCCCTTGACGTCATCCAGCAGACAGCCCCAGACACGCGCACGATCCTGCACCTCGGAGACCTCCGCTTCACCGAACCGCTGGCCGGGAGCAGCGCACAACTGAAGTTCGGTTCGCGCTTCCTCCCGTGGCTCGACAAACAACTTCACGAGCGCAGCATCGAGCGCCTGCTCCTCACACCCGGCAACCATGAGTGGTGGGAGCAGCTCCACCAGGAGTTCAGCAGACATCCCAACCGGCCCTATCGGGTGTGCCGGAAGATCTGGATCCTCCCCAGAGGTTTCGAATTCACGATCGCAGACACCACCTTCTTGTCGTTCGGCGGCGCTGCTTCCCTGGACCAGGGACCAGGTTCGTCGCGTTGGAGCGCCCATGAGGTCGCATCGGCAGAAGAAGCGGCCGCAGTCCGGCCGATCCAGCACATCAACGTGCTTCTGCTCCATGAGGCGGTCAACGCGGGCATCGCACAGATCGACGCCATCATCAACGGGGGAACGCGGTGGCCTTCCGAACGCCTCCGCGCCAGCGAGGAGTCTCGAGAACTCGTCACTGCGCTTCGCGCACGACTCCGGCCCGACCTCACTTTCCACGGACACATGCACGTCGCAGGTAGCCACACCTCCGCAGCGGATGGCGATGTTCACGCTCTCGCTCGTGCGCCCCTTGCTGGCAGCATCGCCCTCCTCGATACACGCAACCGTCGGGTCCACATTGTGCGCGGCTGACCCGGCCCATCTGCGATCCGACCGCTCTACGGCCGGTCCTCAGTCAGGCAATGAGTTCAGGCTCGAAGAAAAGGAAGCAGGAGCGATGACTCTCGTCGGCATCAACAGCGACACGCTATCGACGTTCCCCGTTGCGGCTGCGACGAACGATCCGCTCGTCAAGGTCGAACGTCTGGTCCTTGAACGTGGCAAACGAGGGTCGGCCACGGACGTTGTCGTGCACCTCCGATACAACCTCGGAAAAGATGATCCTCCGGCGTTCATCTCCTTGCTCGTGCTCGTCAGCGCGACCATAAGGGATCCGCCGACTCAGATTGAGCTGGAGCCGCGCGTCTACGACGAAACTGGTCCTGCTTCTTGGGCGGCGCGCCCGGAAGAAGTTCGGATTCAAGCACCGCTGTCCGCACATTACTGGGCCACTCCGGCCGCTCTCACGGTGGACCTTTGGGTCACCTCATGGCTCGGTCCTTCGCCCACAAGCTGAACTCCACCAGACGATTGCGCGAAACCCGGCGTCTACTTCCCGAGCACACCGCTGAACGCGAAAACAGCGCAGAAGGGCATCTCGTCGTGCGAAACATGTCCACGGATCGTGGGAGCGTGCTTCTCGGAGGGGAGGTTGTTCGCGATGCGGCCTCGTCCGGACCTGCGACGAGGGATGATCGGCGCTCGATGCGGGTGTTGCTCGCCCTCGAGGTCGTGGTGCCCGATGCGAAAAAGGCAGCATGGTTGCTACCAATGACAACGCGGCCGGGCGTCATGTCGGACACCAACCGCGTTGCGATCGCGACTGTCAGTGCGCGGCGTCGTACGCGTCCCGAACGACCTGGCTGATGCGGCCGCGGGACGAGACGTCGTGGCCGTTTGCATTCGCCCACTCACGGATCTTCGCAAGCTCTACCGAATTGCCCCGCCTCGGAGCACTTCCCGAGGTGCTGCGACCAGATCGACCCCCCACCTTCCGAGCAGCCGCAACGTAGTCAGCGAACGCCTCACGAAGCTGCTCCGCATGATCATCGGTGAGGTCGATCTCGTAGTTGCTTCCGTCGAAGCCGAAGGCAACAGTGCTGCCCTCTCCGTCTTCGATGGTGTCGCCAGTGAGGTCGTCAACGAGATGCGTGGTGACTCTCTGTGCCACAGGATGCTCCTATCAGTCAGGATTCGCTGCTCCCATTGTTGCAGACTTCCGCGGTCCTGGTGGGAAGCACAAGAGATCGCCGTCCATTGAAGCGGAATGTGCGACCTGTCTCGTACATCGAGTCGAGAACGATCGCCGTTCGTCGCCTCGCAGCGCGGAAACACAGCGGCGCCATGCCGGCCAAAGCCGTGCAGCTCGTACCGGAGTGCAACCCGGTCGTTACAAACCTCTAGAGCGGCGCGACTGGTTCTCCTGACCGCTGTCTTTCGCACCGCAGTTCGGCTGCTCCTGATAGCGCAGCCGCCGTCGCGCTCGGAATGTTGCTAACTGCAACCCGTGACTCAGGGTGTGCCTGCGCGTCGGATTATAGGAATTATAGATCCGGCGGTAACAGGATCCTCGCCGATGCGCCGATGCGCCGATGCGCCGATGCGCCGATGCGCCGATGCGCCGATGCGCCGCGAGTCCGCTGTGCTGTCGCGGACCGAAGCGCAGGCAAGAGCACCCCGTTCCTTTTTTCGGGGGGGGGGGGGTATCAGGCTGGCGAAACACGTCGCTAGGTTTCGATCGACCCTCATCTGGGCCGACGTCACCGTCGACGCGCGGTGCGGGCGTCTCACGCCTTTAAAACGGGAGCATCACCCCGCCCTCCTGCCATTTTTCGGCTAACTACCGGCAAGCGCGATGAGCTTCGCCCGCAGCGAGCATGATCGCCGCCACTGCGCGGGCGACCTGCACGCCGCAAGAGCAGCACTTGTTCGGGTCGCGCCTCGCGGAGCCGATGGTAGCCACAAACGGCGAACCGCGGCCAAGACGCGACGCGCGCCGCGGGTATCTTCATCAGGACGGCGACAAGCGGTTGCCCGCTGGTGCGGGAGCTGGAACGGGACGCGGGCGAGCCGGCCAATTCCATTCGGGTTCGGCGGCGAATCGACGGTGTCCGCCTTTGAGCCGCCCAAACGGACGAGGAACGCCAAGAGAACGTGGAGCGGGCTGAGAGCAGGCCCCGCGACCGAGCCCGAGGACCGAAACTCTCGCCACCAGTAGGCGGGACGCCCAGCGATACGGACACGGCGAGATCTTCGACCACACGACCCTGGTAGAAATCGGTGCAGAGCCGTTGCAAAGCGCGTCGATGCCGAGCAGACTGTCCCGTGTAGTCGATGACGACACAACGGGGGTATGTCATGCGCATCACGGGGCTGGGGCACGCTGGACTGTGGATCGAGACCGATAACGCGACCGTACTGTGCGATCCGTGGCTTAATCCTGCGTTCTTCGGGAGCTGGTTTCCCCATCCGGACAACCGAGGCCTTGACTGGTCACGCTTCTCGCGACCTGACTACATGTACATATCACACCGGCATGCGGACCATTTGGACGCACGCTTACTTCGCGACCTGGTCGACAAGCGAACGACGATCCTCGTGCCCGACTATCCCACTGCCGACTTGGAACGCTCCCTGACCGACATAGGTTTCACAAACCTGCGCCGCATGCCAGCGAATACCACGGTACAGCTCGACGGACTATCGGCAATGATCAGTCCGATGCGATCTCCGAGCGATGGGCCGATTGGCGATTCATCGCTGAGCCTGAGCGACGGTCGCAATACGATCTTGAACCAAAATGACGCCCACCTGCTGAATCTTGATGTGATTCGCGAATTCGGACCGTACGGAATCCACTTCATGCAGCATTCGGGAGCGATCTGGTGGCCGATGTGTTACGACATGTCCCCGAGGGCGATGCGTTCGTTTGCTGCCCTGAAACGACAGTCGCAGCGAAAGCGCGCTATTTTCTATGCAAAAGCCATCGACGCGACTTCAGTGGTGCCGTTTGCTGGGCCCCCCGCTTTCCTCGATGAGCCGTTGCAGCGGTTGAATGGCACAGGACCTGACGGTGAGTCGATCTTCGAGTCGCAGGAGGTATTTCTGGAGCAACTTAGCGAATCAGGCGTCGATCAGCAAGGGATACGATTTGTTGCCGGAACTGAAATCACACTCGAAAACAATTCCGTCGCAGCGGTGCGACAGACGCTCTTCGATGAAGAGCAGATCGATTGGATCTATCGCAATCCACAAGAGTATATCGAAGTTCAGGCAACGGATCGACGGGAGGAAATTGAGGAAGCACGCGTACCGCCTCCAGGAGACGTTGATGGAGAATTTTACCTCCAGACTTTGAAGAATTGGTTCGAGCCTCTTATGGCATCCGCCCCTATCATATCCTCGGCTTTGGCTGGGGGCGTCGCATTGGACCTCGGGATCGTCGATGTGATGCTTGATTTTCGCCGATCGGAAGTGCGCCATCGGGAACCTGCGGACAAACCCCGGTATTGGTTCCAGATCGAGCCAGCGCTCGTCTACTCCAATATACAAGCAGCAGAACCAGACTGGTGCAACACGATTTTCCTGTCTTTCCGGTTCAAGACCGGCCGTGTCGGAAAGTTCAACCAACAGCTTTACGCCTTTTTCACGTCCCTATCGCAGGAGCGTATGGACTACATAGAGCGATGGTATGCAGAGAAAGCTAGCGCTCGAGAGATGATCGATATCGGCGACTGGACGGTGCAGCGTAACTGCCCTCACCTCGGAGCCGACTTCTCAACCTCCGGAATCATTGAGGGTGAACAGCTAGTTTGCCAGGTTCACGGCTGGAGGTTTGACCTAGCCACTGGAGCATGCCTAACGACCGCCGGTGAAAGGATCACCACGTCGAGGAGAGAGCCACGAGCTTGACTTACTGCTCAGGTGTCCGCGCAGGCACTGGCGTCGCGCCGTCCGACGCGTAGACCAGCTGGGCCTCCAACGTTGCGCGGATCATGTCGTCGAGTCCATAGCGCGGTTGCCACCCTTCGCATAGTTGAGTCTCTTCCCTGCTCGAGACCATCTGCTCGATGTCACCCGCGCGATTTGCACTAGAGATAATTGGTGGCTTAGAAGGTGCCAGTGCTTGTACTCGTTGAGCGAGTTCGAGAACAGACACGCTCAAGCCACGGCCGACATTACTGTAGCGAATACCGGGCGGCCAAGCCCGGTCCTCAGCCAAACGCCGGTGAAGGTCAGCGATATCACGAACGTCGATGTAGTCGCGCACTGCCGAGCCGTCTGCCGTCCCGTAGTCCGTTCCACGAACCACTAGCGGGCCTTCGTTGGCGGCAGCGCGGCAAAACTGCGACATAACACTCACTCCCTCAAGGTCGGCCAGAGAGGGTGACTCACACCCGGCGACATTGAAAAAGCGCAGGACAACTGCGTCTACTATTCCTCGCCCGGTATAAGTGCTGATCAACCCTTCAGCCTCAAGCTTGCTCACCCCGTAGGGATTGACTGGACCGATAGGTGAGGCTATTGTCACTCGCCCCGTCGCTATCGGCGCATAAACAGCCGCAGAGGAGGCAAATACTAACTTGCGGACTGCGGCGTTCGACATCGCATTCAGAACCGCCGCTGTGCCCGCGACGTTCACTTCGATGTAGCGCCTCGGGTCACGCACCGATTCCTCAACACTCTTCAGAGCTGCCAGGTGGAAGACGACCCGAACGCGCTCAGTGCGCATAAGTGCCGCGAGTTGATGGCTCGCTCCTGGAGCTGTTATATCGACCGTCGCTGCTCGCACCGTATTGCCCAGGCGTCTGACGCCGGACGCCCAATTGTCCGCGACCAATGTATCTTGGCCGCATCGACGAAGTTCGCTTGCGATGTGCGAGCCGATGTAGCCGCCCCCACCGATGATCAGCACAGTCATAGATCCCCCTCGATCAATTCATGCTGAGACTACGCCTCTCAAATGACCGTGTCTATACCGTTCCGCGCCTAGCATGCGTACCATCGACGAGAGAGCGGGACTCGTTCGGACGTCACCAGCGGTGAGCGTCACAAATCGACTATGAGGGGTGACGATGCTGTCATGTGATGTCTTGGTGGTTGGAGCTGGTCTCTACGGTTTAACCGCCGCCGTAGCGCTGGCGCGAACGGGGCGCAACGTCGCGGTTATCGACAAGCGCGACCATGTTGGCGGTAACGCGTACAGTTACCGCGATGATGAAAGCGGGATCGAGATTCACAAGTATGGATCGCACATCTTCCACACGTCTAACGAACGCGTATGGGAGTTCGTCTCCCGATACGCGCGGATGGACCGTTACGAGCACCGAGTCTTCACGAGGCACGCAGGAAGGGTGTATCCGATGCCGATCTCGTTGGCTACGATCAATCAACTCTACGAAGCCAGCTTTTCACCCCACGAGGCGAGGGTGCAGATCAAGAAGGATACCGAACCGTACCAATTGGCTCTTGCCGATTCGCTTGAGGCCAAGGCACTCGCGGCCATCGGTCCAAGATTATATGATGCGCTCATCAAGCCGTACACACAGAAGCAATGGCAAACGAAACCCTCCGAACTTCCAGCAGACGTAATCACCCGGCTGCCTGTTAGGTATAACTACGACACGCGCTACTTCAGCGACAAATACCAGGGGCTGCCGAGAGATGGTTACGGGGCGATGGCGGAACGAATGGCGAGCGAGGAAGGTGTCGAGGTTCACCTTTCAGAAGATTTTTTTGATGTGAGGTCGAGCTTCAGTAAGGGAAAGACCGTTGGCCGGATTCCCGTCATCTACACTGGCGCCCTCGATCGATACTTTGACTACTCGGCAGGCTCGTTGTCCTGGCGGACTTTGGATTTCGAGTGGCACCGATTCGATGTTTCTGATTATCAAGGCACGGCAGTGATGAACTATGCCGACCTTCATGTGCCGTTCACTCGCTCACACGAGTTCAAACACTACTCGCCAGAACGGCATGACCAAGTTGAGCAGACCGTCGTGGCGCACGAGTTGTCGCGCTTTGCATCGTCAGACGATGAGCCGTACTACCCAGTGAATTCGATACTAGACCGCGAACGACTTGGAATTTACCGGACCCTGGCATCTAAGGAACGCGGCGTCGTGTTCGGTGGGAGACTTGGGTCGTATAAATACCTAGACATGCATATGGCAATCGCAGCAGCTTTGCATGACGTCGAGTCTCACTTCGGAGCGGACTGACTCAGATCGAGTACTTGAGCGGCAACGTCGTGCGCTCCCCGGTCGCCTAGCAAGCTGTTCATAGGCGAGAGAGTCGACCGAGTCTGAAGCACGTTCGTCAAAACAACTTCGACCGATCTTGCCATCTCTCGTTGGAACTTCGGGAGGTCAGCAGCCGCCGCCGCCTGCGCGATGGAGTGATATAAGTGCCGTACCGCGGCGTCTTCGCCTTGCGTATCTAGTAAGTAATCGAGGGCCGGCGGGTGTGCAACATCCGCGGGCCAGCCTACGACAGACGGCTCGACGCATACGCGATCGAGTTCCATGGCGAAGCGTAGCTGGGTGTAATTCTGAGCAGGCAAAACGAATGCCGGAACGCCCAGCCGTCCTAGTTCCAATATGGTTGTCAAGCCTGGCGAGGTGGCGACGAAAGGAGATCGAGCAACGCGCCTTAAAAAGTCATCGTGACCGTACCGACTCACGCTGACACGAGGCCGAAGCGCGGACGGGAGTTCCTCCAGCAGCGTGTCCTTCCTCACATTGCCCACCACCTCCACCTCGTCAGTACCGTTTGCGAGTATAGAAGTAAGAGCAGGAACAACTGCTGTTGAGAGATACGCTCGCACACTCGAGTCTGTGCTTGCTGGGGATTGCAGACCGCCCAGCGCGACAACCGGGGATTCGGATGGGACGTCCGCTAGAGGTGTCGGGAGCCGCCCCACAATTCCACCAACCCACTGCAAATTATGAGCAGACTCAAGTGGGGATGCATGGCGGAGCGATGCCGACCCGAACCGTTGAGCGCAGTATATGGCTACGTCAACTGGTAAGAAGTCATTAGCGCCCCAGATGAAGGGCATGGTGTCGACGTAAACGACGCGGATACCCCTGTCCACAAGCCGACTCGCCAGCCGTGCGTTCAAGGCAATCAAGGCTGTGTGAGGTTGCAGCGAATCCAAGGCGACGTCGAAGTCCGCCTCGTCGGACTCAGAGCTGATCCAGGTATGGACGCCCTCCTTCTCGAGAACAGAGCGTCCAGAGTTTGTGTCAATTCCGACGAGATCAAGACGGGGGTCGAGAACGCGGAGCTCGCTCAGGATGGCCGCCAGTATCCCAACACTTCCCCATCCGAACTCGTCACCACCGATTAGCAACTTCACTATTCGACTCCCGTTCTTTCCCGCAGGGCACGCATAGCGGCAGGTCTGCTCACGATCGCCAGAATCGCGAGAAGCAGAGCTCCAGCGATGACCACGTAAAAGCCGCCCGACCGGCCGTGCGCGTCCAGCAACGCCCCAGCGATCGATGCGGCTACCGCGGCACCAGCCGCGCTGGCCGAATTCGCCCAAGTAAACGCTTGTGTTAGAGCATTCGGGTCGGCCACCCTCTCCATCAACACACTAAGGTTCACCAGCAACGGTGGCACCAGCAACTCGGTGACCAGTACAATCGGGAGGAGTGTGGGGATATTGGTCGCCAGGAGCAGTAGAGCAGTGAGTGCCGCAAATATCGAAGCGAGAACGACTGTTCGATTCGCAGGCCCGCCTTTGAACGTAATCCTGCCGTACACGAAGGCGCCAAACAGCCCGGCGCAGCTCCCTACGAGAAACACCACCGCTGCGAGGCCCTCTTGTCCAGCCGTGACAGCAAATCCCGTCACGGAGACCTGGATCGAGCCGAAGTAAGCACCAATTGCGAGATTCATCAAGATTAGTGCCACAACAGCCTGTCCAAAGGCGCGTGCCCGTCTAGCCCTGGTGTGTCGGCCTGCCGCCGTCGGAGGAGCCGTGCCTACAAGCAGCGCTAAGCTCACGCCGCCAACAAAGATCAAACCTCCCGCAGCCAACTGCGATACTACGGCCAGCCCGGAAGCGCCCAAGATACTGACCACTACTGGTCCGATAAGGAAGACGGTCCCGTTCGCAATCGACTCGAGAGAGAACGCGCGCTGTAGCGTCGATGGGGTGTCGCGTAGCAGGAAGGACCACCTCGCTGCTGACAGTGCGCCAAATTGCGGGATCGTGGCACCAACGCCGCCGGCGAGAATCACGAGAACCGGAACGTCCGCGGCCCAACGCGCAGCGAGCACTAGCGTCACTACGAGGCAAAGGTGCACGGTCACCTGAGCAGGAAGGACCTTTGATTGTCCGTACCGGTCGACAAGTCGAGCAAGTAGAGGGCCGACGATCGCCTCACACAGAGCGAACGCGCCTGTCACGATCCCCGCCTGAAGGAAAGAACCGGTTGCTTCGTGCACCAGCCACACGAGTGACAAGCTGGTCATCGCGATCCCAAGCCGGCCCAGCCCGGCCGAGACGAAGAACGACAACGCTCCGGTATCCCTCAGGACTGATCCGTATCCAGCGTTCATCGTGCAACCGGCTCGAGGTGCATCAAAGCATCAACAAAGTCTGGTCGGAAGTCATCCTTCAGCTGCAGCACGACTTGGCAATTCTCATCACCATTCAGGGGGTAGCCGAGATATTTGCGTCTCCCGTCAGCTATCGTCATGCCGTACGTCAAACCTTCGCGTTCGTCAACGACGACGTGCATGTGCGGCGCGAGGGATAGCTCGACCTGACGGAGCGCGACTGCCATTGCCACCGGGTCGTGGAGCGCCCCCTCGCGCTCAGCGAAGTGACGCCCCTCGTGGAAAGTCAAGTACGTCTGGGAAGCCCTGGCGAGAAGGCGTACTGCTTCGTTTCTAGAACTCGCGAGACGCGCGGCATCCCATGTGGTGAATCGGTGTTGCATGGTGACGTCAAGAGGAACCATCGTGATGTTCCAACCAGCGTTCAAAACGACATTGGCTGCCTGCGGGTCGTTGCGAATGTTGGCCTCCGCAGTGGGGCTTCCATTCCCGGGATGCTCGACGGCGCCCCCCATCACCACGACTTGATCGATGAAGTCGGGCAGCTGACGGTCTCGCTGCAGGGCGAGAGCGAGGTTCGTGAGTGGACCGAGAGCGACGATCGTCACAGGACCGTGGGACCGCGCATAGGTGACGAGGAACTCAGCTGCGGCTGACTGCGCGGCTTCCGCCTGGTCAGGCAAGCCCAAAGCTTCCGCCTGCCCTCCCAAGCCATCATCGCCGTGAACGAGTTCAGCCGTGTCCGGCCTGCGCCCGTGAAGCATTCGCTCCGCTCCCGCAACGACTTGAATCGTTTCCGGTAGCCCCAGCAGCCGCAGGAGGAGACGTACGTTCCGGGCGCTTACAGCAGCTCGATTGTTTCCTGCGACGGTCGTGACCGCAGCGATGCGTGCGGGCGCCACGGATGCGCAGTATGCGAGAGCCAAGCCGTCGTCTACGCCGGCATCGCAGTCTATGATCACCGATCGGCGGTGTTGTGAACTAGTCATTCCAGACCCCCTCTTCCGCCGCCTCCACAAGAATCCGCCAGTAACGCTCGTCGTAACTCGAACTTTGCAGGCCGACTTTCGCACTCGATCGGAGGAAATCGAGTGAGTCCTTGCCTGCCAGCTGACCCCGCCTGGTATGAACATCAAGCGCGTAGTCCGGAATGGTGGGCTTCCGTCGGCCAGTTGTGAGCATCAGAATCGCCCAAGCCGCAATGTCGTCTGTGGACCGGTCTTTCGGCAGCTCAGCCAGTCGACGCACCGCCTGCACAGCCATCAGCCAACGGTCACGTGAACGGGGAGGGAGGCTAGTTCGCAAGTAATTTAGCGTCTGCACCTCCAGCATCACCAGTGGCTCAGACCCTCCAAGGTCTTCCACCGAAATAACGCGAAGCCGCTCCCAAAGCTTGTCTTCAACATCCTCGCCCGTTTCCCATAGTTCGCGGGCGACCAAGATTGCTTCCTCCATCTCGCAACGTCTGATGAGCTTCTGAAGGGCTGAGATCAATTCGTCGAGGGCGTAGCCGCGGACGGACCGTCTCCCCGCCCAAGGGTCATCTTCATGCGAAAGCACTGCCATGGCAGGTCCCCTATCATTGTTGTCGCAAATGCGCTACAGCCTCATCAACGAGGGCTGGATACCAATAGTCGCGCTCGGCTAGAAGCTTTTTCGCATTCTCGATCGGCTCGTTGCGGACCTCCACGATCTGCTCTGCACCGGGCGGATTGGAAGGGTTTCCCGTATGCGTTACTCTCACAACACCCCAAGCCCAAGCCTTCAATGGGTGCGGGAGATGGTCCCTGTACGGCCGGTCTTTATACCCGATGCCGACGTGCGCCCCCACCCAATGAAACTGGCCGACGGCTGTCACGCCTGCTTCCTCCACGAGTTCGCGCCGTGCGCAGTCTTCGAGTGACTCGGCCGGTTCTCGTGTGCCACCTGGCAGGGTGAACGGACCTGCGGCTTCGCGCACGATCACGATTGATTCTGCAGCATCGTCTACAATGCAGACGAGATGGACGCTTTGAACATACTCCGGGTCCGGCATCGTCTTCCAAAAGCGGACACGAACTTGGGCCCACGGCCAATGAACAGGTTTGAAGAGATCCTGGTCGAAATTCTTGTCCATCTCACCCACGTCTATCTCTCCGAGGGTACGAAGCATTCGATACGATGCTGCCCTCTTGAGCCTTCTGCGTGCGAATCGTCCACATCTGCTCCAGCCGACCGATGCTGAACGCCAGCCTTCGAACGAAGATGTACGCCGCTGCGTCCGGTGCGTGATCTCTGTAGAGCACTCGCCAAGCGGTGCGGAGAGTCTTAGCAGCACGCGATCGGGCGGGTTCAGCTGGAAAGAGTCCGAGTGCTCGGCCCACAGCTTCACTTCGTCCATATGACCGAAGACTCCGAAGATCCGCTGTGATCCTCAAGGGTGCGTGGTGTATCACGCCCGCCATGGCGAACGCGATGGCGATTCCCGCTGAGCGCCGCCGGAGCTCGAACTCCCGGTCTTCTCTCCATGCTAGCCGATCATCAAAATGGTACCCACCCATTAGCGCAACGACGTCTTTGCGGTATAGCAGAGGTGGGCTATACGCCGTTATCCGGCGCGAATGCAGTGCGTCCTCCGTGAACCTGCGGGCCCTGGCAGGGATAGACGTCTCAATAGATTTCTCATCGAACACAACTCGCCCACGCACGAAGTCCGCGAGATCCATGCCTGCCGCCAGCGCTTCCACCGCGCCTGGCTCAAACGTGCAATCCGCGTCCATCAGGAGAATCCAGGGTTTGTCCGTCCGTGCTATCCCGAGATTATAGGCAGGCCCAATTCCGGCCGTGCGTGAAGTTATAATCGTAACATTTGGCCGTTCAATCTGCCGTAGCTCTTCGTTGAACTCGTTGGTACTCCCATTGGACACGATCACCACCGAAACAAGATCGCTTCGAATGGAATCGAGGCATTGATGTACCCGTCGGTCGTTCAGGACGGGTATGACGATGGCGATCCGCTGCAACCGAGCGTTTAGGTCTTCCGTGAGTTCTGGTGCAGGGCTTAGCGCTGCGCGAGTTCGTCGCTCGGTGGTGCCGTCAGAAGTGAGGAAATGGATAGGCTGGCTCTTACCGCTCACATCGACCCCTCTTCGGTGTGCGCTGCTGCCGTCATGAAATTAGGGAAGCACGCAGTCGCGTACCTGATGCAGCGACTTCGGCCGCAACCCTGCAGGATATGCACGCAGCGCACCCCCGCTGAGGTCGCGGCGGCGAGGCCAGTAACGGAGTCTTCAAAAGCCAAAGCGACGGCGGGCGGCACATCGAGAAGTCGCACCGCCTCCTCGTAGAGATCAGGAGCCGGCTTGGGACGTGCTCGGTGATGGGAGTGAACGACAACGTCGAAGAGGGTGGCTAGGTCCAGTCCAGTCGTCAATTTCACTCCTGCGAAAACTTCTTGGACGCGCCAGGCTGGGGCGTTTGTGACGAGTGCAGTTCGAACCGAGCTACGGCGAGCGCGAAGTACGAAGTCCTCCACGCCTGGCAAAAGCTCGAGCGTCGTCCTCGCCTTCTGGCGATAGTCGTGCGCGAACCCCGCGATCGCGACAAGAAGACTTTCCTCGTGGATTCCAAACAAAGCTTCGGCCGTCGATAAGCCGTCGAGCTGTTTCGCCGCCACCTTGTCGACGTCAAGGGCGCTTGCTTGCAGCCCGTATTCATATCCCGCTTGTAACCAGGAATCACGAAAGGCGGTTTCCGTGTCGACGATTGTCCCGTCGAGATCGAAAAGTAAGGCCCTCGCGCGCCCCAGATCGCAACGCAACATCGGTTTCATTCTGACCGACGCCCATCGGTCCCAACAAGCTCGGTCATGCGAACTTGCCCTGGAATTCTTACAATACCGGACGTCGAACTTTCAATTCTCATCTTTGAGATCCCCCGCCTGATGGATATCGCCCTATCATCCCGGGAGTGGAACCTCGGGGCGAAGTGCGAAGACTTTTGGCTTCCTTGATACAACTCCTCGCGGGCGAGTCTGTCAAGGCACACGCATCTCGAGACTTACGTTCGCGAGGTGTCCGGGATGGCGCTAGCGGAGTGTGGGTCGGCTGAGGCCGCGACCCACGCGGCGCACGAGCACGGAGCACGGAGCGTACGCCCCCCTCATCCCGGTGGACAGCACTGTCGATGCTGGCATCCGCCTTGAGCCGGGCAGAGCGGAGCGGCCTAGAAGGTACCGACCGTGGCCAAGTGCCGCGCCCCGGCCAGTCCGGTCCTTTGAGCGTCTCTCGACGGTGGTTGACCGGTCGTCGTGGCGGCACCTGACTGACCTCGTCGTCGTCTTCCCCGCCGACATGAAGGCCGGCACTTCGGCGTCGAGGCGCTCGCGGCTCGGCGGCTGAGCGCGTGACGTGCTGAGGTGCTCGTTCGTCGGTAATCAATCAGATTGCGTCCGATCGCACCGGTTCGGAAGCGGCCGCTACTGCGGCGCAGACCCCTGAGCGAGCCGCAGCGCCGGCTGTTGGCTCTCAGCGCGGTGCCGCTGGCTTCAGTCCGGCATCGACGTGCGGACCGACAGGCCAGCTGTCACCGACTCGATTGGCTTCCCGCGCACACTAACCACGTCCCCGCCCTGCTCGCCGTCTGCCTTTTCCTCCTCTCCGTCTGCGTTCTCCTCCTCACTGTCGCGTGACTTAGCATCTGCGCTCTTGTGAGCGCACCGGACGAGGCAGCGCGCCGTTAGGCCGGCCGCAGGCTCCGGCCCTCTTTATTCGTGCCCTCTGCCGCATCTTGGGCTAGCACCCTGACCAGATATTGCGCGCCGCAATGTGCCAGTGCCGTGGTTGGCGGGATGGGCTGGGTGCGCTGTCTTCACGGTGCTTGTTCAAGATAGGCGAGCGGCGGCTCGGTCACATGAGGATGGGAAGCGCCAGGAACTGCGTGAGGTCCTCCCCATCCTCAAACGCCAGAAGCATCGAAGCGGCCCGCTGACCGCCCCCATCTAAACCGATGCGGTACGAGCGACGCGCGATGCGACGCAACTCATGGGCGCTCGGGCTTGATGCGAACGCGATCCGGATGAGCTGCGCGGCCACCAGCGCGGTCGCGATAGGCCGCAACGGGGAACGAGCCATCCGGGTAACGGCGAGGAGGTGCTGAGTTGCGGAGCTGTGTCGCCCTTCGGCCGCGTCTAAGGAGCCCGCGATCAGCCGGAAGTAGGCGTGGGACTCTGGATCGCGGGGATTGATCCGCGCCGCCTCCGCGAGATGTCCGCGCGCGGCGGTACGGTCGACGGTTCGCTCGGCGTCCGTACGGGTGCTGAGCATCCAGAAACGGATGGAAGCCTCCGCCGCCCGCCGGACATCTGGCAGCGCTCTGTCGAGCGTCTGTAGCGCCTCCGCGGGCCGGCCGGCGAGGAGCTGCAGTTCCGCGAGTTTCCACATCGCCCATGCCGACTGCGATGGGTTGCTGTACGGGATCCGGTCGGATGCTTCGCTGATGCGCCTGATCGCTTCCTCGAAGCGGCCCTGCAGCTTCAGCGCGTCTGCGGACCATGTGATTGCGTCGATCTGGTTGCCGAGCCCCAGGGGCCCGAGCGCGTTACTCAGCTGCCAGACTCGTTCCGCGTCGAACGCCGTGTCGCGAATTCGCCCGCGCACGTTCAGCAGCTGTACTCGCCGTGCCAGCGGCAACACCTGCTCCGCTCGTTGGCCGCGACGTACGGCGCGCGCCACGAGCGCCGTGTCGAAGAGGGTGCTGACGCGCTGCAGCCCAAACGCTGGTAGTAGAGCCGATATCTCGTTCGGGTGCAGTCGTGGCCGAGGTCCGCTTTCCCGTCCGCGAGGGGAGAGGAAAGCCATCAGTGCAGCCCGGTGCTGGCTAAGTTTCCGTAGGGATCGGCCGCGGTTCGTCTCGATCTCGTCGTTGCTTGCACCGCGCTGTCGAGCCAGGGTGGCCATCCGGATCACCGCACCGTGCTCACCGGATGCGAAGAGCACACGGATGGCGGCAGCTACTCGCGCTGATTCGGAGAGGGTGCCGAGCGCCTGCGCGGCCCGTTCGGGCACGGGCCAGTCGCGGCGGCGTGGAGCATCGGCCGGGTGCAGCCGTTCCTGCTCGCGGCCCATTGCGGTGCGAAGCAGTTCCGTGGCGTCCGCCTGCTGCCACGTCACCTCGGGCGCTGCCCCATGCCGGGTCTGAGCTGCAACGCGTTGCAGGAAGATCCGCGCAGGGTCACTCAACTGTGGATCTTGCGTCTCGGCACTTCCGTGCTGGATCAGATGTACCGCTGCGGGAGGGTGGCGGAGGAACAGTTCGACGATGTCGAGATCGCGGGCGCCCCAGCCGACGACAAGGACGCGACGACCCGCGATGGCGTCAACAAAGGGCTCCGCAAGTGCGTCCGGAACCCCGATGAGGTACTGCTCGATCGTGGTCGAGATCTGGTCCTCGTGGTCGACGTCACCGTGGAGATGCATCACGTTCACGCCGCCAGGGCTTGCTGCCTCGTGCAGAAGGTCCATGTTGACCGTCGCTACCTGGGCAGGAAGCTCAGCGATCAGCGCGTGCAGTCCGTTGGGCTGCCCACCCTTCACGAGGTCGTAGATTTCGACCAGCGGACGATCTGCGCGCACCCGATCAATGAGATTCATGAGGTGTTCGAGGCGCAGGCTGCCATCATCGGACGCGGTCGGGGTCGAAATCACCTCCGCCGCATCGCTGAGCACGGCCTGGTAATCAGGTAGCGATTCGCGGACCGCTTGCCAGGCCACAGCCGTCAGATCCGCTCCGGACGGCAATGCGGTCGGCGGTCCCATGGAGACTCCGGCGCCGGTGAACACGACGTCAGCCCACGCCGTGCCCGGGAACTCTGCTTCTCTCATGCGCGGTCCAGTCGATTCGGGTTGCGATTGGAAGGGGCGAACAAGGCGCATCCGCTGCTGTCATCCTTGGGTGCGGGGGCTGCGGTGGCAATCGCTCGGCGCGCTCCCGTCTCGCCGCACGGCGTCCGGGCGCCCGCCAGGGAACGTCGGGGACGCAGCGGGTCGAGCGACACCCGGTCGCCAGCGAGGGCGACCGGGTGGCAGCAGACGTCAGGTCGGGTGGTCATGGCCGGTCTTAGACGAGCGCGGCCAGCAGGCCGCGTTACATTCTGGGAGTCGCGAAGAAATTTGCCCTGAGATTGCGCCATCGAGTACGGGGTCACGGTCTTTTCAGAGTTCGCAGCCTGGTAGGTGGCGTTGGTCTTCTATGGCACCGCGTGCGCGTCGCGTCTAGAGACCGCGCAACGCTCACACCGCGAGCGCTAGCTCGCCGAAAGCAACTGCAGGATGTTCGGCCCAAAGTCTCTGTCAAGAGCGACCCGTCGAACTACGCTGAGGCCGCACTCACTGCGGTCGGCGTCCAGCAGACTGCGATCGTCGACTGCGGTCCGACGAATCGACGAATTGACGACTGCACCGCGCCCCGTATGTGGCCGGTTCTGGGTCAGGTACCGCGCTCGTCACCCCAAAGGATGACCTGCAGGCGCGGCGTGAAGTTGAAGCCCTCCTTGATTGCCGCGTCGGCGAGGAGGCGCATCGATCGCTGCTGCTGACGTTCAGTCGCTCCTTCTGGCATCAACCACACTCGATTTCGCGAGAAACCGACCTCTCGGCTGAGAGCCACGACCTCAGAGACATCCTCGACATTCGACACCACGAACTTGAAAGCGTTTGCGTCGGCCGTGGCGAACGTCCGAAGGGTCTCCGGCCGTATCCGGCGCTCGAGAGGCACGTTGCTGTTACTCAATTTTGGTGACACGACGAATCGGTTTGCTTGCGCAGCGAGCATGGGGGATGGGCGAATGGTGCCATTAGTCTCAAATTCCACCCGCAAATCGGGCGCTGCCTCGTTCAGCGTCACGAGAAGTCGCGTTAGCGCGGGTTGCTGCAGAAGCGGCTCTCCACCCGAGACAACGAGAAGAGACGGTCGCGGGTTGATGGCCAGCACGTGCGCGACTACGTCGCTGATCGGCATCAAGGTGATCTCCTCCGCTTCGTTGAACCGTGTCCAGTCCCACGAGTAGGCGGTGTCACACCAGCTGCAGCTGAGGTTGCATCGCCCGAGTCGAAGAAATACGGCGTACTCGCCCAGGCTCGGCCCCTCGCCCTGCAGGGAGGTGAAAATTTCCGAAATGTGTAACCGGTCTCTCATCGGTGCACGGCCACACTCGAGTCGGCGGTCTCCCACATCCGGACCGAGGTGATCCCGTGCAAATGAGGCTCGAGCGTCTCGAAAACCCAGCTTGCGACAAGCTCTACGGTCGGATTATCGAAGCGGTCGTTCAAGTAAGTGTGGTCGAGAACCTGTACGACGTGTGCATCCACGATCTGCCGGATATCACCGAAGTCCGTAACAATGCCGTTCACATCCAGTGGACCTGTGATGGTGACTTCCAGGCGGTAGCTGTGCCCGTGAAGTCTCGAGCACTTGCCCCGGTGCCACGGCAACACGTGTGCAGCCTCGAATCGGAAACTGCGGGTCAGGCTATGTTTCATGGTCCCCCTCTTGGCTCAGATTTTGATGCGTTCGAGCGATTGCGAACGTCGGCGGTGGATCGTGTCGCGGCACGGGGCGCGCGCAGTTGCTTTGTTGTGAGCTACCGTCGAGTCGTGTCACGTTGTACTGGATCGTATGCGAGCGGCGGCGGCAGCCCGACCGAAGACGTTCGTCAACTCCGGCTCATCGACGGTTCCGTGCGACCAGTCCGGTGGGGATTACCGTGGCACTTCCAGTCGCCCGCCTACTGGATCGCACGTACCGAGGAGTGGCTCCTCCGCGCTTCCACTGCGCGCACCCCGCACCGCCTGGGCGTGACCTTCGCCGAAGAGGTGATCGCCTGTTTACTCGGAGGCCATGGGATCACGTACGAGGCGAACGTCGCAGCGTTCCGCGCGCTTCGTGCGGACGGTCTGCTCGCGGAAGGCTCCTCCGCGTCCGCCGAAGTGCTGTACTCAAGACTGGTCGAGCCAATCGTCTATGCGGGGCGCAGCTTCCGCTACCGATTTCCTCGCCAGAAGGCTGCTCGTATCGCCGCCGCGCTCGACCGACTTCGGTTCGAACAAGCTCCGCCGGAGCCACTCGCTGCAAGGGAATGGCTCCTGACGTTCCCGGGCGTCGGACTCAAGACTGCGAGCTGGGTCGTCCGGAATCACTTCGGATCTGCCGACGTAGCGATCATCGATATCCACCTCATGCGTGCTGGCGTCCGGGCCGGCGTGTTCGACGGCAGGTGGACGCCGGCAAAGGACTACCGGCTCATGGAGTCAGCGTTCATTTCGTGGGCAGATGTGGGCGGCGTGCCCGCGCAAGATCTCGACGCCGTCGTGTGGATGGACCAGGCAGCTGCGGCACGTCGCAGACCCGCTCCGAACCGATCCCAACTGCTGGACCCGAAACCCGCTACAGTACTCAGAAACGAGGGGACGTCATGAGTGGTAGCGAGGGGCCGGACCTTGATTTCGGTGGCGGTGGACGTGAAGACGACTGCGGCAGCGTGTCGACTCTTAAGGCGCTCGAGCAGCCCGACCCGCACCTCGACGATCAGCTACGTAATGGCACCATTCTGACCCTGCAACTCGTCGAAGGGGATTTCCCTACGATCGTGGCGGTGCTTGCTGATGGCCAAGTTACCGGCGCCGTCATGCCGGACCAACGCCTCATCAATTGCCTCCGCGCTGGGTTCCGATACTTCGCGGAGGTCAGTCGTACTTCCGGCGCGATCACGCTTCGAGTGAGCGCTGCGTGAAGATTCTAGGGGGCACCTACCAGGAGCGCGTCACGGCTCCGGAGCATCATGAGGACCTCGGTGGCAGCGGATTCCGCGCCGCGGCGGCGCTCAGCAGAATGCCCGACGTGTCGTTCACGAGCAGCATGGAAGCCGCCGGGGATGCACTCTTCCGCTCGGGACTCTCGGCGCTTGGCATCGCGGGGGAGTCCGTGCCGCGCGACCACGCGATCTCGTTCAACTACCTCGCGCCATTCGCTGAGCCATCCATCAGCGGCCGCCCTGCGCGACTTGAGCAGCCATGTCACGTCGCGGACGACACCGTGCTGGCGTTTGGCATGATCGAGGACGGCGATATCTCGGTCACTTCGGAACGCCTGATTTATGACCCGCAAAGCGTCACCGACGCACGAACCGATCAGCTGTTGCGCTCCACCGCCGGTCCTACCGCCCTCATCGCAAATGCGCGCGAAGTTCGATCGATCGGTCGCCGCGAAGACGTCGAAGCCGCTGCGCGAGCAGCTATCGCCGACCTGAACCTCGACGTGGTCGTCGTCAAGGCGGGCGCACGAGGCGCCCTCGTCGTCGATGCAACTGCCGAAGACGCTCAGTGGGTCGGTGCGATCCCTACCGACGAGGTCTGGAAGATCGGAAGCGGGGACGCCTTCTCAGCGGGCTTCGCTTACGCGTGGGGAAACGGAGCGTTCCCTACGGACGCAACGCGCGTTGCGAGCCGGGCAGCCGCATGGTGTTGTTCGACGCGCACTATGGCGCTGCCACCTCAACTACTGACCGGACTTGACGTTGACGGGCTTACGGGAACGCACCTCGACAACGACGGCCGACAGCCGACGGTCTACCTGGCCGGCCCGTTCTTCACCGTCGCCGAGCGATGGCTGGTCGACACATGCCGTGTGTTCCTTCTCGAAGCCGGCGCGAACGTCTTCAGCCCCATCCACGACGTCGGGCCTGGCGCTGAGGAAGTGGCACAAGCCGACCTCGACGGGCTCGCTGACAGCGATGTAGTTCTGGCGCTACTCGACGGATGGGACGCGGGGACCCTGTTCGAAACTGGATGGGCAACAGCCCGCAACATCCCAATCGTCGGGGTCGCCGCGGATCTGGGGGGCATCCAGACAACGATGCTCGCAGGTACGAACGCCGAACTGCACCCGGACGTCACGACGGCGCTCTACCGAGCCATTTGGATCGGCCTCGGCACGCCGCGTCGGAGACGTGCCCGTGTCGATTGACTCGCAACCCAACACGCTTCTGCTTCTCTCGGGTGGCCTTGACAGCTCCGCCCTCGCTGCGCTTCTCCGTCCGCAGCACGCGCTGTATCTCGACTATGGACAACGCCCAGCGGATACGGAGCAACGTGCCGCCGAGCGAATCGCCACGGAATACGGCATTAGGCTGCACGTCGCCACGCTCGGCATCCGTGACTTCGGATCGGGAATCCTGCACGACGACGCAGACGCAGTGAAGGATGCTCCGAGTCCCGAATGGTGGCCGTATCGCAACCAGTTCCTCGCAACAGCCGCTTCGGCGCTGGCTTTGAAAATTGGGTCGGAGGGCATCGCGCTCGGGACTGTCCGCGGCGACGGGGATCGGCACCTCGACGGTACCGAAGAGTTCTACCGGCTGCTGGATGCACTGGTTGCTTACCAGGAAGGCGGCATCCGTATTTCAGCCCCAGCCATCAATTACACCACCGAAGAACTGCTAGTCGCCGCAGGCCTCGGCGCAAACATCATCGCCGAGACAGCATCGTGCCACCGGTCAAACTTTCCCTGCGGTGCTTGCCCCGGCTGCTGGAAACGCCAGCGTGTGCTCGCCAGCATGAACCTTCCCGGCTACAGCTGGAACAGTTAGCGACGCCGCGGATATGCAGCACGCTGGCCTGGAACACTCGTTCGTGACGGCCGATTTGGACGTCTAGCGCATGCCGTCGGCAACACATGTGTGTTTGGTAGAGGTCGTCTTCAGTCATCGTGCCTGCGGCGGGCAGGCGCAGCTGATCTCGGCGGCAACTGCCGCTAAAAGTGCCCATACGAGAGGAATTGGAACAACTCGTGACTAGTGTCGAGGTTGTCCACGTCGGCGACGGCGCCTGTAGCGTGATCGATAGTGTTCGCACTTCTTCGATGATGGTCATCGACTGCGGGAGCCTTCATGACGTCTCCGGCGCTCCGTCAGCTCACCAGCTCGCGACGCTGATCCTCCCGCGTATCTCGCGACTCCGCTGCCTTGCGGTGTCGCACTTCGACGCCGACCACTGGAAAGGACTCGCGGCGCTGCCGGCGCTGCTGCCACAATCGGCGGCCATGCGCGGGTCTCTCGAATTCGTTTACCCGCAACTGCCCGCGACGGCCCGCTGGGTTCCCGCGCTGCTTCATGCTCTAGCGACTCATATGCCTGCGTACCCGGCGGGCAGCATGGCGGAGGTGGTTGACGCTTGGGCGGCACGAGGGGTCAAGTTACACCCGCACCCTAAGCAAGCCGGCCAGTCCTTCCACATGGCAGGAGAAGACTGGGATGTGCTATGGCCGCCCGCCGTATTGCCCGTCGGCTGGGGGAAACGGGCAACAACCCTCATCCGACGTGCCCGCGAACTAGCGAACCATCCGGAGAACGAATGGCTCGACGAGGCCTTCAGGAAAGCCTACGGGAGGTCCTGGGGAGCCGATATCGAGGTTGACGTCAGCGAACGTGAAACCTTCGACCCGTGGGAGCAAGCTCAGAACGATCTTGCCGGCCCGTTCGATGAGTCGGAAGATGCGCTATATAACGATAGCGACCATGGCGACAGGGGCGACCTCGGTGGCACTCGCGAGCTAGGGGACGGCCTTGCCACCAGTGCAAGCGTCGGTACGACAAGAGGCGTCTCTGAGTCTCAACCGATACGAGAGCTGTTTGGCCGCCTTCAAGGTTTGAACAACGAGCTGAGTCTCGTACTTTCCAGCGCGAGTGGACGGCTTCTTGCAATGGGGGATGTGAAGGGGTTTGGTCTTCGACGAACGCTTCAGCACCCGAAACTGCGGGCGCGGTACATGACGATCCTCGCTCCGCATCACGGAACTATTGCGCCCACTGCCCGCCAACAGTCCCTCATGCCTCGCGCTCGATGGTTCATAGCACAAAACGGTCCAATTCACCACCCGCGGCTCAAGTGGGCGTACGTCGTCCGCAATGTTCGATGCACGCATGACGAAGGCAATATCCGTGCCTGAAGAGGGCATGCACCTGTCTGCCGCCTTCTAAGAGAACTCCACTGGTAAGAAATGACCCTGAGGCGACAACAGAGCCGATGAGCATCACGCCTGGGCTCTAAAGGCAGGCGCAGCGCGGGCCGCCAGCCCACTCCGATGGCCGGCACAAGTCGACGGCGGACTCGGAGCGACCGACGCCACGCCTCCCAACCAGTGTCGACCACGATCGATGCTGCCCTGCTTGCGCAGACGCACAAGCGAACCGAAACGCCTGCTCGTTCACACCGAAACGGCACACCCAGATTGAGAGGTGCGCCACTTCTAGGTACGCGGCCCGCGCTCACACCCCAGGCCGGGTTATAGAGAATATAGATCGCGCCGCTCTAGAGGTTAGTGAATGATCAAGAGGATAACCCGGCCCTCGCTGGCAAACTCCGACGGCCGCCAGAGTGCCGAGCCGTTCAAAGTGCGCCAGGATGCCGGCGGCGCGTGGGACAAGTGCGCGGACGAGACCCTGCAGCTCTACCAGTGAGGGCGCGACGCTGGTGCGGAGCGTGTCGATCAGGGCCTGCGGCTGTGTTCCGCTTGCACTTTCGGTTTTGAAGGAGACCGTCGAACCGCGTGCGTCAGAGTGTCGCACGCGTCACCGCGTGTGTACCTTCGGGACATGGCCACCCTCGGTGAGTTGATCCGCGAAACCCGCGAGCGACTGGGACTAGAGCAAACGGACCTGGCGCAAAGGGTTGAGGTGGGTCAACAAGCGGTAAGCACTTGGGAGCGAGATGCTGGCCGGCCCCGCAGGTCCAAGATCGAACGGCTCGCAGATGTCCTCGGTCTCGCAGCCGAAGATCTGCTCGTGGCCGGAGGTTACGAGCAGCCATCTGGTCCGCCGGTGACGCCGCTCTTGCCCGTGCTTCCATTCGACCAGCTGTCTGACGCAACCTTCGAGAGGTTCTGCCGGGACCTGTGGACGTATCGCTACCCTCAGGCCAGCGTGTCGCGGAACGGGGACTCAGGCTACGCCCAGGGTGGGGTCGACGTGATTGTACGTTTGCCCGAACTCACCATAGGAGTCCAGTGCAAGCGGCACCGAGACTTCGGAGCCGCCGCCGTTCAGGCCGCCATTGAGGACGCTGCATCGAACGAGCAGATCGATCGGGGTGTCATCGCACTGAGCCGTCCCCTAGCCACGCCGGCAGCGCGAGCAAGGGCAGCCGCCTACAGCGAGTGGGTTCTGGAGGATGGCGAAGACCTTTCCAAGGCCGTCAGGGGTCTCCGCGACGATCAAAAATTGCAACTCGTGGACAGCTATTTCCCGGGCTACCGGGCCCCTTTTCTCGGAATCCAAGCGCCGTCACCGTGGTTGTCCGAATCTGCCAACGAGCCCTTCCTCGCGGGTCGAGCAGGGTATGAACGCGACTTTGACCTGGTCGGTCGAGATGACGAGCTGCAAGCGCTCACGACCTTTGCCGACGAGGGACGGCAGATCATTGTCCTCACGGGCGGACCGGGCAGCGGCAAGACCCGCCTCCTCACTGAGCTGGCGCGACGCTCGGCCTCTCGCAACGTGGTTTTTGCCGCACGGGGGCCCATCTCGTCTCAGGACATGGAAGCACTACCCAGTTCACCGACCGTGATCGTGGACGACGCAGGTGACCGAGACAGCGACCTCCGGGCGCTCCTCGACGGAATCGTCCGCGCACGCCCTGACGCCCAGATCATTCTGGGTTTCCGCCCGCACCACGAGGAGCGCGTGCGCGGAGCTGTCGGCAGGGGTTTCCTCTGGCGAGATCTGCCACGAATTGATCTGCCACCTCTGTCGATCGACGCTGCTCGTGCACTCGCGACGGCGGCGCTCGGACCCGAAAGCAGTTCTCGAACCGTGCGCGCTCTTGCCCTGAACGGTCGCGACTGCCCCCTCTTGATCGTCATCGGCTCGCATCTCATCCGAGAAGGGCGGTTGAACCCCGAGAGCATGGGAACGAGCCAGGAACTCCGAGTCCAGGTCCTCGACCTCTACGCAACTTCCTTGATCGGAGATGGCGGTTCCATAGCTTCGCAGCCCCTTCTCGAAGCCATCGCGGCCATCCAGCCTATTCGAACCGACGATTCGCATTTCATTGAGACATTAGCGAGCCTGCTCAACTCGCCACAACATGAAATCGCGCGCGCCATCGACGGGCTCGAGTTCGCCGGACTACTTCTTCGTCGGGGTGAGTCGGTCCGGGTCGTCCCAGACATGCTGGGTGACGCCCTCCTCGAACAGAGCCTTGTCACCGCTTCTGGTCGCTCCACCGGCTACTCGAAATCGCTAGCCGCTGCGGCGACCAATGCTCCACTACGCAATGCCCTGCGCAACGTTGCGATCGCCGAGTGGGTAGCTCGTCAGGACAGAGCCGATCTAGACCTAGCCGAAGACCTCTGGACGGCGATTACAAGTGTCGCTCTTGCGGCGAGTAGCAATGAACGCATCGCGTTGGCCCACGACCTGGAGTACGTTGCGGGGACCCGGCCTGCACTGGCACTCGAACTTGCCGAGCAGATCCTCGCTAATCCTGCGCCCGTCGAGCAGTCGCCCTATGCCGACTTCTTCGACCACGATACGTCGACTGGGCCGGCACAGGTGGAGCGGGCCCTCACTCGCTTGATTAGGAACTCTGCTGACTTCGAGCGTCTTCCTCGTGCGATGCGCTTGCTGTGGCAAATCGGCAAACAGGATGGCCGTCCCGAGAATCAGAATCCTGAGCACGGGCTTCGGCTGCTGCGTGAGCTTGGCGCCTTCGACCTCGAAAAGCGCTACGCCCTCACTGAACTGTATGTGAAAACTATCGCAAGCTGGCTGGATGAAGAAGGCACCAGTCCAGCCGAGCGCGCGACGTTGATCGGGCTGCTGATGCCGGCATTGGACCGCGAGGGAATGTCAGAGGGATTTGAGGGGTCCCTGACGATGACCTTCACACGCTTCCGCGTCCCCATTGAAGACGTCCTCTCGATCCGTTCCGCTGTCATCAGCATCGTGAGGGGTCAACTGCGTGAGCATCCGGCTGTCGCGGCGGCGGCTATCAAGGTGCTCGAGCATGCTTTGCAGGGTGCTGGGGCAGAGATTGATGACGAATTCGCGCTGGTTTCACATGTTCTTGCGAGGACGATGAATGATTCTGCGGTAAGCGCAGGGACACGACTCGCGGCCTTCCGGGCCTTGTCTTGGCACGCGACCTATGGGGAGGGCGCAACCCGCTCCCGTGCCAGAGACCTCCGCTCAACCTTTAAGGTTGACCTCGACATTCAAGTAATCCGTCTTCTCCGATCGGGCTGGGCGGTCGATGAGGACGATGAAGAAGAGGGTCGCTACACCATCGCCGCAAGCGAGAAGAAGATCGCGGCGACAGCGCATGCACTGCTAGCGAAGCAGGGGAGTGACGAGGAAGTAGTCCAAGCGATCCTGGAAGCGATACGGGCCGAGATAGCCGAGCAGGGGCACTTTGTCCTGCCCGGTTACTTCATCACCCTGCTCTGTGACGAGCGCGGGACTCTCGCAAGCGTCATCCTCGGGGGTGCCATCGAGCACGATCCGGATGACCTTGCGTGGCGCTCACTCGTCCTCCCTGCGCTCGGCCACCTCTTCAAGTCTCAGCCTGACCGGGGGCTTGCTGCGGCGGACGCCCTCCTCGCAAAGGACGTCCGGTGGAGTTCCATCGTGGCGGGCTCGGTCTGTGGTGATCATGGCGGACAAGCGTCTGAACTGGAACTCGATCTCGTCCACCGGCTCCTCGCGTTGTCGGATGAAGACACTGAGCTTGCTCTCGTCTCAGGCATTCGTTGGTACGGCTCGGATTCAGAGACACTTGCGTTCGAGATCGTCGCTAATGCAAAAATTGACGTTTTCAAATCGGTTGCTCACGTCGTTGCTCAGCTGCTTGCGTACGGCGCGGAAAACATACATTGGGACCGGCTACCCGCGCCAACCCAGGCCATGCTAATCAATAAGCTTGGCGCTACCCCGGACATCAGCGACTACTCGGTGCAAAAGCTCCTTACGCTCGCAGTCACCGGACGCGAGGAGGAAGTTCTCCGCATGCTGCGCAGCCGTGTCGAGAAAGCTATCGACCGCGAGAAGGGGTACCAGGCCCTCCCGTACCACTGGGACGAAGGTCCTAACTTCCGCGCGGCTCCGAACTACCCGGTGCTCGTTCGGGACCTTGCGACCTGGATGAGCAAGGTGCCGCGCGGGATCAGTTCATGGTGGGCACCGAAGCTGTTCGCGCTCGTTGCGGGTCCTTACGACGATGAGATTCAGCAGCTTGTGCTCTCGCTTGTCCGCGACGGAACGGATGCAGCAATCCGAGCTGCAGCAGCAGCGCTGGACGAAGCGCCACAGGAATATGGGATGCAACAGCCTGCGTTCGTGGCTGAGCTTCTTGACGCAGCGCGAGCGGTGAGTCGGGACGCCGAGGGGAGGATCGCCGGCGCCCTTTACGCTGCCACCATGTTCGGCATGCGTTCCCGCAGTATTGGCGACTTCGGCGTTGACCTCGGTCGTGCCTCTCGAGCTCAAGAACTGGCTACCTCATTTGCAGACGGATCGCCATCTCGTCAGTTTTACCTACGCATCGCGGCCGCGAGCGAACGTAACGCAGAGCAGGACCGACAGCAGGATGAAGATCTCGAGGACCCTCGCAGATGGTGAAGGTGGCATCCAGGGCTGCTCAAGGCCGGTACGCGGCGGGCTTCGTGACCGTGAACGAAGAACGAGTTCCCCTGCGCGTCGTAGTGGACGGTGAGTTCGATCGCAATCGACGGGTCGGCCTCGCGACGAAACCATCTATAATTTCTATAATTCGGGACGTCGCCTCGCAGACTATCGACGCAGTACGGTCGGGCCAAAACTGCCGCCGAGCCAGCCCGGCGTCGCCCTCTGACGGCCAAGTCTGCGAGTCCAGACTCGGAGGCCACGGGACCGCCCGTAGCCCCGCCTCGGTTCGCCCTTCTCGTCCGTTGCGCGTTATGGCAGAGCGCGCCCCTGATCAAGCCTCATCATCGATCGAGTCGAAGCGTCGGTAGGTCGCGCCAGCAGTGTTGAGCAACTCGTAGAGCCCTCGTATCTTCCTGGTCGCAGGGTGCTCATCGGTCCTGGTGAAGATGACTCGGCCAGCTGCCCGAGAGAGCGCCACGAAGAACGTCGACGTGGCCTCGCCGGGATCCTTTGCATACGCCCACCACTGGTCATCGTCTAGACCAAGCAGCACGACAGTGTGGAACTCAAGCCCCTTACTGCGGTGAATGGTCATCAGGGGTACGGCGTCCTCGTCGGCGATTCGAGCAACTAGCTCTGACCAAGATTCACAGCCCGACCGAATCGCCTGGACACGGGCGGTCAGCGCCTCCAGGATGACCTCGACCTCGTCTCCGGCGTTCTGTCCGAAGACGAACGCAGCGGCTCGATCGTCGTCCACTACGTTTCGAGCGGCCCGAACCACGGCATCCGCTGACGTCGTTGCTATGCCGTTAGATTCGAGCCATGCGTGCAGCCACCGCACGAAGCGTCCCAACTCGTCGGCGGTGCGTCGGTCTGCAGTGCGTCCGCGGTCGGCTCCAGCAACGCGGCCTACGAGTTCATAGGCGGTGAGCCACTCATCGGGAAGCGGGGGTGGCGTGCACGCGAGGCTGAGCACGCTAATCAGGAGGCGATTCAGATCGTGCTTCAGCAAGTCCTGAAGGCGCATCTTCCCGTAGATAGTGTCGTCGTTGCGGATCCGGAGTCCTTCCGCGGAGAAGGCCGCAGCTAGAGCGGGCTCGAACGCAGCGGCCTTCTGTCGGACAAGCAGCACAGTATCGGAAGGTCGACGACCGTTCTCGCGTATGTCTTTGGCGACCGCGTGCGCCAGGTGTGCGGCTTCGACGCTTGCCGATGGGTACGTCCATATTGACAACGGCTCGACTTCCGAACTGGTCAAAATCTTCGATTCTGCGCGCTCGAGCTGGGCGTCGATGACAGTGCCGACGACGTGCTGCGCCGCAACGAGGGGTTCGGACGATCGGAAATTCCAAGAGAGGTCGAAACGCCGCGCTTCGAAGTCCGATTCGTATTTCGCGAGGGCGTCCTTGATTGCGCCGGCGAACTGCATGATGCGCTGCTTGCCGTCGCCCACCGCTGTCGTGGTCACGCCGGGTCCTCCGAAAAGGGTGTCCAAGAAGGTGATCTGAGCGGCGGTCGTGTCTTGGAACTCGTCGACAAACACGAAGGGGTAGGTGGCACGGATCGCATTACGGACCTGAGGATTGCTTCGAACAAGCAACTCGGCAAGGCGATTCAGCATCACGAAATCGACCCGCTTGGTCGAGCCGGTCAAATACTGGTCGTGCCACCAGCGCATGTCCGCGTAGAGCCGCAGATCGGTGAGCGTCCCGGTTGGATCGTTGGGCAACTGGTAGGTGCCCACGATGTCGTGCAGGAATCGCCTTCGGTCGACGATGGATCGCATTTGATACTGGAGAGAAGCCGTTTCGTTCGAAAAGGCGTCTGCGGCCCAGTCCCCGACCTCGCTCGCGGTCCACAGGGAGATCTCGTAGCCTTTTTGCCCAATGCGCCACGGCTTGGGCAACGCGGCTCCGAAACGGTCGACTAGTCCTTTAGCGAACGCGTCGAAAGTTAGCGACACGAACCTATTGGAGTACTCAGGTAATCGCGACGACACTCTCCGCGCGAGGTTCGTGGCGGAGTCCCGCTTGTATGAAATTGCGAGAACGCGCTGTGGTGCTCGACAAAGACCTGTCTGGAACAGAAACGCGGCACGTTGCGCCAGGAATTCTGTTTTCCCGGCGCCTGGCCCGGCGACGACCGCCGAGTTGCCTTCGTGTCTCAAAGCATCGCGAGCGGCCGGTTCGAGCGACTCGACGCCGAGTGGTTGCCAGGCTTCCGGCGCTATAAAGCGACCAGCGGACGAGGGAGGCCGATCGTTCACGAGGCGCCGAGCCTTGCCTGCACGAAGTCGATGAGGGCTAGAATTTCTCGCGGCGCTGCTTTGAGAGCGTCGTCGTCGAGAAGATTCATCGCGCTCAAGTGCGTCGCGGGCTTCGAGCGGGTTCCGAATAAGTGTCGGTACCAGCGGAGGTCATTCGCCTTGCTGGTCTTGGCGGGTTCCGAAGCGGGCTTCCAGAACTCGACGGCCTGTGGATGGCCGCCGCTGTGCAGCACGGCCGCATATGCGTCTCTGGGGTCGGGTCCTCGGCTGCCAGCTCCCTGCTCGTACTGCTGTCTGAACGCCAGCATCATCGCCATATCCAGGTCCAGAGGTGTCGAGAAGAACACACCGTACTGCTCTAGTGCACCCATCGCGACGCCAAGGTCTTCCAAACTCATGTCGTTGCTGATGGAGTCTAAGGTCGTGGCGTTGGGCACTGCAGCGAGTGCGGGGACGCCGACTGCCTCAAGATTGCTAACCGCGGTCCGGATTCGACCACCCCCACCCCCGCTGCGCCCCCAGTCGAGGTCGAGCAGTGTCGCGAAAGGAATCCCAAGGTCCGTGAGAAGCCGCCAGAAGTGGTGAGTGTGTCGACCTCCTAGGGGGACCATCGCTACAAACGAGGGATCAAGATCGACGCCTTGGGAAGCGGCGACGCGGGGAAGTACGACCTCCTCTGAGTCTCCCTCCCCAAGGATCACGAAGCGGGCAAAGTACAGCTCGGGGTGCGCTCGCACCGCTTCGCGGACGTAGGTGGCAGTCGCCGTGCCATCGGCAGGCAGGGTGAGTGGGCGAACCGTTGTCGCTTGGCTGACCGGGCTCATGCGGAAGTGGCGGACGAAGGACGGTTCGACTCGTTGCATCGCGCTTGCGGAGTGACTCGAAAGTAAGGCTTGTACCCTGTTGGTGCCGCCAAGTTCAATGATTTGCTTGATTATTCGTGAAAGATAGAACGGAGACAGGTTGTTCTCCGGTTCCTCCACAGCGAGCAACGTCAACGCAGGTAGGAGCGCAGCTTCCGGATCGAAACCGGAGGCGTCGCCTTCGTCAATGATTTGCTGCTCAATGTCGAGCGACGCGGTCGTCAGCGCGAGGTGGAGAAGGGAACGCTGTCCATCGCTGAGCGCGCTGGCGGCCTGCGACTGCTTCGTGTGATCTGGTTCTAACGTCAGCTCTGCCTCGCGCAGCAGTTCGGCGACCTCGGGTGACAGCGGCTGGAAGCGAGGGATGGCATGCATCCCGGACCCGTGCAACTCCTGCCACCGTTCCTTGAACGCTCCCTCGACGACTTGTGTGGCACGTTCCTTGTGGAACAGATCCCCGATCTGTTCGGCGTTTTCCTCTACGAGCGTGCCGAGTTTCTCTGACCAGCGAGCAGCGCGCCATAGACGCCCTCGCAAGAAGGCGGTGACGTGCCGGGCGCCGTCGCGGGAGGCTGGCACATAGACAAACTGGATGCGCGCACGCTCGGCCGCAGGGAACGGCTTGATTTGGTCAGGTTCGGGGTCCTGAGCCATCGTGGTGATCGCGCTGACGGTGGTCTCGACCGAGCCATCGATGGTGCCGTCTGCTGCCCAGGTGGCCTGCAGACGTACCCGCAGCCGAAGCTCGCCGTCTTCCCTCGCGGCGAGATGAGCGTAGAAATCAGGGACTGACGCTGACGCGTCCGGCCCGTCGTTGAGTTCCGGCATAGCGACAACAGCCTCGATGGACAAGCTCCGAGTCGAAGGATCCGGGTCGTCGTCAGGAGCGACGTGGAAGTCCTCGGCGCGGATCGTGCGTTCATCGTTCGATACCCCGAAGAGCCTTCGGAACGCTTCGCAGACAGCGGTCTTGCCCGATCCGTTCGCCCCGATGAAGGCGGTGAGCGATGGCTCTAGACGAATTGTCTCCGCCACCGGGCCAAAGCTCCGGAAGTTGCGCAACTCGATCGACTCCACAAACATGCGGCCCCCTCAATATTTACCGGAGGTTAGCCTACGGCCAAGTCTGGCCCCCACTCGCGTACGCGGGCGGTTGCGTCCGACTGGACAGCCGCCTGTGGTTAGCGGATCAGGTCGCTGTCCCAGAGGCGCGGATTCGCGAAGTCACTGGACCCCGTGAGATACCGCGGGAGGATGGCCATCACCGGCCAGTGGGAGTGTCCCCGCGCGACCCACTCCGCTGGCGTCAACGCGGCTTCGGCCCGGGACGCTAGCGACGGATCCTCGGTGGTCATCAGACGTCTCACGAGGCCCGGGCTTGCGCTCGGCGGGATGGCGGCGACGACAGCACTTAGCGAGCTGCCCAGCAGTCGAACCGGCTCGGAGGATGAGTCCCGAACGAGTTGCCACGTGGGGATGCGATTGCCAGCCCCAGCGTCATAGCCCCACAGGCGGCCGAACTCGAGAAGGGCCACGATCTCTGACCTTGAAAGCTCGAGGAGCGCGCCAGTGTCATCGATGTCGAGAGAAGCCACCACGTCGACCGCTGTCATCCGGCATATGACACTGAGAAGATCCCTGTGCCGCAGCTTGCGGCGGTCGAAGCTCGACGTGTCTCGGCGGACGCGATCGTCCAACAGGCTGTTGGACAACTGCCGTGGGGTCACATCACCGTCCTCTTAGACCGGCTTGATTACCACGACCTCCGCGACTGGTACGCCGGCCAAACGGCCGGGCACGGCTGGTCGCGGAACGTCCTCGAGTACACCCGCCGCCGGAAGGTCCGGCGAGCCGGTGGCGGAGACAGCGGACGACCAGGCACCGCTGGCGTGCCGTTGCAGAGTGAGCGACCGTGACCAGTCGAAGGACTCGACCTGGACCCTGAGTTCCCGCGTCAGCCAGCGGTCGCTCGCGTCGAGGTTCCAGGCCAAGACGTAGTCAGCTGCTGTCGCGGTTCCGATTGGCCGCATTCCATCGGCCTTCATCTGCGGGATGGCATGGTCGACGCGATTGCCTTCCGCCGACTGCCATGAGTAGTGCGGCTTGGTCATCACTCAGGACTGGCACCCCCTCCCCAAGATCCAACCTCGAAGCGCTTCACGCTATTCGCGCGGAGCAATGGCTGAAGCGTCTGTCCGCTGCGGGCTCGCGTCCGATGAGTCATCGGCTGCTGAGACGGCTTCGATAACGGATGTGCCGTGCTCAGGACGAGGCGTACCGGGGCGGGGGGGGGGGGGCAGCGCGACGGTTGAGTGCGCGGTCCTGGCTGTAGATCTGACTCAAGCTCCGATCTAACTCACACATTCACGCGCTCGCGCTGACCACAAAAGCTCCGCAGCAAGACGATGGACTACGGCCCCTCCTCGCTGCTGTCCCTTGCAGGCACTCTCATCGTCGAATGGCCCTTCCCCGAGATCGATCGACGCGCCGGCGTGTCGCCTCACCCCCGGTATCAAGCTCGCGCGAGTGGGCACATCAACGTGGCGCTGGCGGCGCTGCGATCACTCCGCTCTCGGCGGGCACGCCCTGAGAACTGTGCCAAAGTGCGCCCATGCGCTGTGCCAACAGCTCCTCTTCATGATGCCGATGAGTCACTCTGAACAGGGATTTCCGCGGAGTCATCAACTATCCCACACGGACAGAAGCCCCGCCGATCGGCGGGGCTTCTTCGTTGTCCGGGTGCGTTCAGGCCGCGTCGGTCGAGTCGAGCCAGCGCATCCAGCCCTCGAGCTGTGCCTTCGCGCTGTCGAGCGTGCTGTGCTGCCCGCGGACCTCGCCGCCGGAGGACCGGACCGCGTACCCGTCGTGCCAGGAGACGACACCCATGAGCGTCGGCCCGGAGCATCCCTCCCAGTGGCCCGCTTCCGTCTCCGTCCAGAGGATGCCTTCTCGCGCGCTCATCGACTCGGCCCGTCCCCGCGCGTCGGCGTGGACGAGCTGTCGAGGAACGCGGTTCTGATGGGCGGTGGCTGCATGATGCTTCCGGTCGGCGTGGATCGATCCGGCGGCCGAGGACCTGGGTCACCTGCCGGTGACGGTAGTCGCGTCGGCTGGGCGCTCGTCCGGTGACCGGCGGACGGACTGGAGGCTCGGTGCGGGCGTGCACCGAGCCTCCAGTCCGTCACCTGGTCGCGGTTCAGGCGGCGGTGCGGATGCTCCCGGTCCGCACGGGGCGTGCGGCGCGGCCGCGGCGCGCTGCGCCGGCGGCGACGGCCACGAGCGCGAGTCCGGCCAGGGTGATGGCGGCGCCGGCCCAGATCGGCGAGGTGTAGCCCAGGCCGGCGGCGATCGTCAGTCCCCCGATCCAGGCGCCGAACGCGTTGCCGAGGTTGAAGGCGGCGATGTTCGCGCCGCTCGCCAGGGTCGGAGCGTGGTCCGCGTAGTGCATCACGCGGGTCTGCAGTGCGGGTACGGTGGCGAAGCCGAACGCCCCCATGAGCACGAGGGCCACGACGGTGAGCACGGGGTTCGTGGCGACGACGGCGAAGAGGCCGAGGACGACCGTCAGGCTCGCGAGCACGACGAGGAGTGTCCGGTCGATCGACTTCGCGGCGAGGCGGCCGCCGGCCCAGTTGCCGACGAACAGGCCGATCCCGAAGACGACGAGCAGCCACGGGACCGCGGCCGACGCGAAGCCGGACACGGCGGTGAGCGTGTACGCGATGTAGGTGAAGGCACCGAACATGCCGCCGTACCCGAGCACGGTGATGCCGAGCGACAACCACACCTGGCCGGAGCGGAACGCGCCGAGCTCCCGGACGAGCGACGGCGCCGCGTCCTGCTTCGTCACGGGGACGAGCAGGGCGACTCCGACGAGGGCGACGACGCCGATCGCGGCGATCGCCCAGAACGTGGCGCGCCAGCCCATCGCCTGGCCGAGGAACGTGCCGAACGGGACGCCGAGCACGTTCGACGCGGTGAGCCCGGTGAACATGAGCGCGACGGCGGAGGCCCGCTTCTCTCGGGCGACCATGTTCGACGCGACGACGGAGCCGATGCCGAAGAACGCGCCGTGGCAGAGCGCGGCGACGACGCGGCCGGTCATCATCACGCCGTAGGTCGGTGCGAGCGCCGACAGGGTGTTGCCGATGACGAACAGCACGAGGAGTCCGATGAGCACCGGCTTCCGCGGGAGTCTGGTGGTGGCCGCGGTCAGACCGAGCGCGCCGACGATGACGGCGAGCGCGTAGCCCGTGACGAGCCAGCCTGCCGTCGTCTCGGTGACGCCGAAGTCCGCCGCGACCTCCGGCAGCAGTCCGGTGATGACGAACTCGGTCAGTCCGATGCCGAAACCGCCGAGGGCGAGTGCGATGAGTCCCGCAGGCATGCGTGGTCCTCTCCTGTTGTCCACCGCGGGCATGCCGCGTACGCTGGTAGTTGCAAGCGCGGGGTAAATAGTTGCACACGCTAGGTGTGTGCGCAAGCAACTACCTGCGCGTGCAACTACTTCGGGAGGTCCACATGAGCATCGACGACACGGCGATCGCGGTCCGCGCGCACGGCTGGCGCACCCTCGGCGCGCTGCACAGCCTCATCGAGTCGCACCTCGAGCAGGCACTGCGCGAGGTCGACCTGTCCGTCGTGGAGTTCACGGTGCTCGATGCACTCCGGCGCCAGGACGGTTTCCACATGCGGATGCAGCAGCTCGCGCGTGCCGCGGCGCTCAGTCCGAGTGCGACGACGCGGCTGGTGAACCGGCTCGAGGAACGTGCGCTCCTGACCCGGGTGCTCTGTGCGGACGACCGTCGGGGGCTCTACACCGAGCTGACACACGCCGGCTCCGCGCTCTTCGATCGTGCGGCACCGATCCACGCCGCCGCGCTCGAAGCGGCGTTGGCCGAGGCGCACGACGTGCCGGAACTCGACGAGCTCGCGACCTCCGTCGAGCGCCTGGAGTACGAGCGTGTCTGACCCGCTACCGTGACCGGGTGGTTCGTCGTGTGGGTGTCGTGGTGGCCGTCCTCGTGTCGGGGCTGGTGCTCACCGGCTGCGCGTCCGGTTCGGGGCTGGAGGTCGAGGCGTACGTCGAACCCGGCGGGACCGCGGTGGACAGTGTCACCGCCGCCGTGCCACTCGCGACGACGATCGGGATCGACGGCGTCACCGTGGCGGATGACGGTTCCCGTCTGAACGAGGCTCCCGGAGGGCTGGCCGGACTCGCGTCGGCTGCGGGTGGTTCGGCCGAGCTCCTCGTGAGCAACTACTCGTCGACGATCGGTGACTTCTCACCCGAGGCCGGGACGGCGCTGTTGGCCTCCGCGGAGAACCGGGATCGTGTCGCACGCCAGGTCGCCCGCGCCGCCGACGACGCCGGGATGCGGGGCGTGCAGATCGACCTCGAGTCGCTGCGGGCCCGGGACCGAGCGGGGCTCGTCGCGTTCGCCGCCGCGGTCCGGGACGCCGTGCACGATCGGCTCGGCGACAGCGGCCTGGTCTCGATGGCGGTGATGGCGTCGACGTCGGCCGCCGGGTTCCGCGCGACCGGGTACGACCTCCGCGGGCTCGCGGAGCACGTCGACCGGTTCGTGCTGATGACCTACGACCAGCACGGTCCGTGGAGCGGACCCGGGTCCGTGGGGGCGCTGCCCTGGGCGACCCGGGTGGTGCACGCTGCCGAGGCGCAGGGGCTCCGTGCGGACCGGATCGACCTGGGGATCGCGTCGTACGGGTACGCGTGGGGTCCCGGTGCGGGTGACGCGCCGCTGGCGCCGGGAGCTGCTCGGCGTCTCGCGGGGGATGCGGCCGTGTGGTCGGACCGCGACGGGGAGTGGTCGGCGGTGCTCGACGACGGGCGGGAGCTGCACTGGTCGGACGCCCGGTCGTACCGCGCGCGGACGGCGCTCGCGCGGGAGCTCGGGTTGCACGGTGTCGCGATGTGGTCCCTGAACTCGATGCCCCTGCCGCGCTGACGGGGCGACGGGCCGGTCAGCGCCGGTGGCTCGTGTCAAGGGCGGCGGCGGTGGTGGGTGATGGTGTGATCGAGTGCGCGGAAACGGGGATGTCCGACGGGCGGCGGGCACCGTTTCTGCGCACTCGACCGCCGCGGGACTACGCCCGCGGGGGAGCGGTGGTGCTGCGGACGACCAGGGTGGGCGTCACGAGGTCGCGAGTCGGTGTCGGGCGCGACGAGTCCCCGATGAGCGTGATCAGCCGGGCGGCCGCGAGCCGTCCGACCTCGTCGTTGTGCGGGTCGACCGTCGTGAGCTGGAGCAGGGGGGACGCCGCGAGCGGGGTCTCGTCGTGGCCGATGACCGACAGGTCCTCCGGGACGCGGAGCCCCGCCTGTCGCGCCGCGGCGATCGCTCCCATCGCCATCACGTCGTTCGCCGCGAACAGCGCGGTCAGCGACGGGTTCGCGGCAAGTGCTGCCCGCGCGGCGTCGAAGCCGGCCTGCTCGGACGTCGGTCCGTCCCCGAGGACCAGGGGCTCGACGCCCGACGACGTCATCCGGGCGACGGACGACACACGTCGTGCCGCTGCCGAACCCCCGGCGCCGGTCAGGTGCGCGATGTGCCGGTGTCCGAGTCCGACGAGGTGGTCGACGGCCATGCGTGCGCCGGCCGCCTCGTCCGACGCCACCACGTCGAGCCCGGGTGGGACGGACGCGCGCTCGCCGGCGACGACCACCGGGGTGTCGTCGGGCACGTGCAGGTCGACCGAGCTCTCGGCGCCGAGGATGACGCCGTCGACCCGGAGTGACACGAGGTCGTCGAACGGGGAGCTGCCGAGGTGCGCGTTCGCCACGGCGTCGGCGAGCGTCAGGCGCAGCCCGTGCGGGGCGAGTGTCGACCGGATGCCGTCGAGCATCGGCACGTACCAGGGGTTCCGGAAGTCGTCGACGACCACGCCGATCGTGCGGGTCCTGGTACCGGCGAGGATCGCGGCGGCACGGTTCGGCCGGTACCCGAGCGATGCGGCGGCGTCGAGGACGGCCGCGCGACGGCTGTCGGAGACGCCGGGGTCGTCGCGCATCACCATCGAGACCAGCGACTTCGAGACCCCCGCGAGTGCGGCGACGTCGATGATCGTCGGCGGACGGCGGTTCGACACGGTGTGCTCCTTGACAGGACATGGGGAGGTGGGGCTACAGTCTACCGATCCTTCTGGAACGTTCCAGAACCGAAGACCAGCTCGAAGGAGAGCACATGCGCGAGAGCATCGGCGTCGCCGTCATCGGCGCGGGCATGGCGGGCAAGGCCCACATGGCCGCGTGGCGGAACGCCCCGTCCCTGTTCGCCCCGACTCTGCCGCCCGTGCGGCTCGTCTCGATCGGGGACGTGTACGAGCCCCTCGCCGCCGAGGCCGCGCAGCGCTTCGGGTTCGAGCGGCACGACACCGACTGGCGGGCGATCGCGGCCGCCGACGACATCGACGTGGTGAGCGTCGTCGTCGCGAACCGCCTCCACCGCGAGATCGTCGAGGGCCTCCTCGCCGCCGGCAAGCACGTGCTCTGCGAGAAGCCGCTGGCCGACTCGCTCGAGGACGCCCGCGCGATGGCCGACGCCGCCCGTGCCGCCGAGGCGCAGGGCACGATCGCCCGCGTCGGCTTCACCTACCGACGCGCACCGGGTGTCGCGGCGATCCGCGAGCTGATCGAGGACGGCACCCTCGGGAAGGTCCTGCACCTCTCCGGCCGCTACTGGACCGACTACGGTTCCTCGCCGGACGTCCCGTTCTCGTGGCGCTATGCAGGCGCTCCCGGGTCCGGCGCGCTCGCCGACGTCGGCTCGCACCTGACCTACATCGCGGAGTTCCTCGCCGGCGACGTCCGGAGCGTCACCGGTGGGCTCTTCACCACGACGATCACCGAGCGACCCGTCGCCGCCGGGCACGCACTCCGTGGAGCCGCAGCCGAACTGACCGGCGAGACGCAGACCGTCGAGAACGACGACTACGCCACCTTCAGCGCCCGCTTCGGTGACGGTGCCGTGGTCGGCTCGCTCGAGGTCTCCCGCGTCGCGACGGCCCACCCGAACGGCCTGGTGATCGAGGTCTTCTGCGAGAACGGCGCCGCGCGCTGGGACCAGGAGCGACCGTCCGAGATCGGCCTCGCCCTGCAGTCCGACGGCTCCCGGCTCGGTGGGTACCGCCAGGTCGTCCTCGGGCCGGACCACCCCTACGTGGCCGGTGGCATGGCGATGGACGCGCCCGGCGTCGGCTGGGGCCAGAACCAGATGTTCGAGTACCAGGCGCGCGCGTTCCTCGACGAGGTCGCCGGCGTCGCCGATCCGCTCCCGCGCAACGCCACGTTCGACGACGGCGTGCACAACATGGAGGTCCTCGACGCGGTGGCCCGGTCCGCGCAGGCCGACGGAGCGGCAGTGACGACGAAGCAGGAGCAGCACGCATGAAGCTCGGTCTGTACAACGCGATCTTCCACGACCGCCCGCTCGCGGACGCCCTGCGCGCCATCGCGGAGAACGGTCTCACCGGCATCGAACTGAACACCGGCGGGTTCCTGCCCCCGGTGCACGTGCCGGACATCGACGCCATCCTGGACGACGACCGGGCACGGGACGACTTCCTCGCCCGGTTCGACGGCACCGGGGTGTCCATCGCCGGCCTCAACTGCAACGGGAACCCGCTGCACCCGGACCGCGCGATCGGGGACGCCCACGCCGAGGACATCCGGCGCAGCATCCGGCTCGCCGCCCGGCTCGGCCAGGACCGCGTCGTCACGATGTCCGGCCTGCCGGCGGGGGAGCCCGGTTCCGTCCGCCCGAACTGGATCGTGAACGCCTGGAACTCCGCTGCGCTCGACGTCATCGAGTACCAGTGGAGCGTCGCCGTCCCGTTCTGGCAGGAGATCGACGCCCTCGCCCGCGAGCACGGCGTGAAGGTCGCGCTCGAGTTGCACCCGCAGAACGTCGTGTTCAACCCGGCGACGATCCGCGAGCTCGTCGAGCGCGGCGGGTTGACGAACGTCGGCGTCGAGCTCGATGCGTCGCACCTGTTCTGGCAGCAGATGGACCCGGTGGCGGTCGTCCGCGACCTCGGCCCGCTCGTCTTCCACGCCGCGGCGAAGGACGTCAGGATCAACCCGCACGCCGCCATCAACGGCGTCCTCGACAACTCGTTCCGCCGGCTGTCCCCGGACGAGCCCCGGACGAATCTCGGTGGCGACGAGTGGGCGAACGAGTGGCCGAAGCCCTCCGCGTGGGACTTCGTCGCGCTCGGCAAGGGCCACGACGAGGCGTACTGGTCCGCGTTCCTCGAGGCGCTCCACGAGGTGGACCCCGAGATGTGGGTGAACATCGAGCACGAGGACACCGAGCTCGGGCGCGAAGAGGGCGTCGCCGTGGCGGCGCGCGTCCTGCGCGCGGCGGACGAAGCGCTGGCGGCGCGCGTCGGCTGAGCGGGGCACCGGACTGGAGGCCCGACCCACGTCCGCCGATCGGCGGACGCTGGTCGAACCTCCAGTGTGTCCCCGGATGCGGTCGGTGACACATCCTCCGGTCGCTGTCACCGGGCCGATGTAGCATGCGCGGACCACTGTCCCCACCCCCTGAGGAGACCTGCGTGCCGGACGCCCCCGACCTCGCCATCCCCGTCGACCAGGTCCGTGACGCGGGTGCGGCGATCATGTCCGCCGTCGCCACGGTGGTCGACGGCAAGACCGACGCGATCCGCACGGCGCTGACGGTCATGCTGGCCGAGGGGCACCTGCTCGTGGAGGACGTTCCCGGGGTCGGCAAGACCGTGCTCGCGAAGGCGCTCGGCGCATCGGTGGGCGGGTCGGTGAACCGCATCCAGTTCACCTCGGACATGCTGCCGTCGGACGTCACCGGGGTGAACATCTTCGACCAGTCCTCCGGCACCTTCCGGTTCTCGCCCGGCCCGGTGTTCGCGAACGTCGTCATCGGCGACGAGATCAACCGCACCAGCCCGAAGACGCAGTCCGCCCTGCTCGAGGCGATGGCCGAGTCCCAGGTCACGGTCGACGGCGTCACCCGCGTGCTCGAGTCGCCGTTCATGATCGTCGCGACGCAGAACCCCGTGGACATGGAGGGGACGTACCCGCTGCCCGAGGCCCAGCGCGACCGGTTCATGGCGCGCATCGCGATGGGGTACCCCAGCGTCGAGGCCGAGCGCCGGATGCTCACCAACCGCGGCGGCCGCGACCCGCTGACGTCGCTCCGGCCGATCGTGGACGTCGCCACCCTGCGCGCGATGGTCGCGTCGGTGCGCCAGGTGCACGTCGCTCCCGACGTCGAGGCCTACGTCATCGCCATCGTCCGTGCGACCCGGACCCACCCCGACCTGGTCCTCGGCGCCAGCCCGCGCGCCACCCTGCACCTCGCGCAGGCCGCACGCGCCCACGCCGCCCTGCAAGGCCGCTCGTTCGTCACCCCGGACGACGTCGCGGAGCTCGCACCGATCGTCCTCGCACACCGGCTCGTCCCGGTGGCCCGCGGGCTCGGTGGCACGGCGGAGGACACCGCGCGCGAGATCGTCGTCCGCGTCGTCTCGGAGACGGCCGTGCCGTTCACCGCAGCGCCAGTCCGGTCCTGATGTCCCGGCCGCCCGCCACCTCGACGCTGCTCCGCCGTGCGGGGGCCGCGCGGTCGGTCCTGGACCGGTGGGCGAAGCGTGCGGCGGCGATGACCCGTCGGACCCCGTTCCCCCGGCCGACCGCCCGTGGCTGGTCGGTCATCGCGGTCGGGATCGGCCTGATCGGCGGCGGACTCGTCGCGACCACGAGTGTCGCCGTGTCCGCCGGGCTCCTGCTCCTGGTGCTCGTCGTGCTCGGGATCGCGATGGCCTTCGTCGTCGCGGCGCCGCTCCGGGGAACCCGCGCGGCCCCACGGGCGATGGTGCAGGTCGGCGAGGTGTACCGCGAGCGGATCACGCTGCGCGGGACGACGATGCCGATCGGGCCGCGCTCCACCCTGCTCGTGCGCGAACAGCTCGAGGACGCCTTCGCGAGCGTGACCGACGCCGAGGCCCTCGTCGAGATCGGTCCGTCGATGCCGCCTGCGGTGTTCGACGTCGAGGCGCTCGCGATGCACCGTGGCCGCACGGTCGTCGGGCCGGTGACCATCCGTGTCGAGGACCCGTTCGGCCTGCTGCGCATCGACCGTCCCGTGGTCGCCCCGGAGGAAGTGGTGGTGGTCCCGGCGTCGACGGCCCTCTCCGCGATGGACACCGGAGCGCTCGCGGGGGCGGTGTCCGCCGACGAAGGACGTGTCGGCCAGGGTGGTTCCGCGGACGACAGCGAACTCCGCCCGTACCGGCCAGGTGATCCGATCCGCCGCGTGCACTGGGCGCAGAGTGCCCGTCGTGGTGAACTCCACGTCCGCCAGACCACCCAGGCACAGCCACCGGAGGCCGTCATCGCCCTGGACGTCCGCCGCGAGTCGTACCAGCAGCTCGGGCGGGACGACCTGGCGGAGCTCTCCGACCTCGGTGGCGATGCCGCGTTCGAGCACGCGGTCGTCGTCGCGGCGAGCGTGGCACGAGCCCTCGCCGCACGGACCTCGCGCGTGGTGCTCGTCACCGACGACCTCGGCGGTGACACCCGGCACACCGGAGACGCCGGCGGGCTGACCGACGTGCTCGTGGGGTTGGCGGACGTCCGTGTCCGGAGCGACGCCCGCCGCGTGACGGACGTGCTGCCCGACGTCCGTGGCCGCGACGTGCACGGCATGACCGCCGTCGTCACCGGACACTGCACCGCCGAGCAGGCCGCCGAACTCGTGTCGTCGACGAGTGGTTCCAGCCGCGGGATCCTGGCCACGATCGTGCCGCCGGACCCGGTGGTGCGGGGGATCCTCGACCGCGGCGGTTGGCGGACCCTCGTCGTGCCGGTCGCCGGTGCAGGAGCACTGCGGTGACCGCGCAGGACACCCGCCCCGCCAGCAGAGGCCGGGTAGACGTCCGCGAGATCCTCGACCGCGAGGACGACCGCGCCGCACCGTCGCCGTGGGTGATCGCGCTCGCGCCCGTCCCCGTCCTGCTCGCCGCGCTGGCCTTCCGCCCGCTCGTGCAGGGCATCGCGTGGTGGACGTCCGCCCTCGCCGTCGTCGTGGTCCTCGTCGGCGTCGTCCTCGTGGTTCGACGTCGATCGCCCGGCGTCCGCTTCATCGCCCTGGTCGCGACGCTCATCGCGTGTTCGTGCGCCGCAGCCCTGGTCAACGACATCCAACCGCTCGGGTGGATCGACGGGAACGGGGCCCTCGGGCAGACGATCGCGGCGATCCGGCTCAACCCGGCACCCCTCCCGCAGACCGACCCGATCCGGCTCGTCGTCACGGTGGCGATTGCCTGGGTCGCGGCAGCGTCGCTGTTCCTCGCGACGGTCGCACCAGCGGCAGCACTCGCCGCGGCGCCGGCGCTCGTGATCCTCATCGTCCCGGGCGTCGTCACCGGGACCCCCGCGAGCACCGGGCTCGTCGTCGTCACCGGACTGGCGTTCCTCGCGCTCCTGTGGCTGTCGGTCCGTCCGGTGCAGCGGGCGTTCCCGGCGATGCTGATCGGTGCCGTCGCGCTCGTCGTCGCGGTGGGGTTGCCGACGGTCATCCCGCTCAACGCCAGCTGGTTGTCCGGGGTCACCGGGGCGATCCAGGCGCCGATCCAACCGGGCCGACCGGGCACGCTGCTCAACCTCGGGCAGGACCTCCGGCGGCCGAGCGAGCTCGAGGTGTTCCGGTACCGCTCGTCCGACGGGCAGCCGGAGTACCTCAAGCTCGCCGACCTCGACGAGTTCGGGACGGGGGACTGGGTCCCGACCGTCACCGACGTGAGTGACGCCCAGACCGCCGACCAGCAGCAGTGGGCCGTCGGGATCAACCCCCGGTTGGCGAGCCGCGGCGACGTCACCGTCCGCATCACCGGGCTGTCGAGCAACTACCTGCCCGTGCCGTCCGGGGCGGTCTCCATCCAGTCGCAGTCCACGAACCTCGAGCTCGACCAGTGGCGGTGGATGGGCGACTCGAACACCGTGCGCTCCACCGGCCCGGCGACCCGACGCGGGGCGACGTACGAGGTCTACGGCGCCTCGACCTTCGCGAACGCCTACCTCGACGCCATCGACGCCGCCGGACGGCTCGACCGGTTCGACGGGCGTGGCTACCCGACGCCGTCCAAGGCGCAGCTGCGCACCGACCTCGCCCTGCCGAAGGACCTGCCCAAGAGCATCTCGACCACGGCCACCCGCGTCGCCGGCAGTGCCGAGACGGACTACGAGAAGGCCAGGAGCCTCGAGGAGTGGTTCCGGAGCGACCTCTTCACCTACTCCGAGACCGCCCCCGTCGAGCAGGGCTACGACGGCGACAGCATGGACGTCGTCGCGAAGTTCCTGCAGGTGCGGGAGGGGTACTGCGTGCACTTCTCCTCGGCGATGGCCGTGATGGCCCGCACGCTCGGCATCCCGTCGCGGATCGCGGTCGGGTACCGGGCGGGCGGGACGCAGGAGGACGGCGAGTACACGGTCTCGAACCGGCAGCTCCACTCGTGGCCGGAGCTGTACATCAAGGGCGCCGGCTGGGTCGCGTTCGAGCCGACGCCGGACTCGGACTCGGCGGCGACCTCGTCCACGGAGCCGACGACGACGCCGAGCGCGGCCGACCCCGCCACGCCGCTGCCGGAGCCGAACGCGTCGAACGAGCCGTCCACGTCCGCGAGCCCGACGCCGAGCGCATCGGCTGCACCCGGTGCCGCGGGGTCGACCGGTGGCTCGGGCAACGGGCCGTGGGGGCTCGCGGTCGGCATCCTGATCGCGTTGGCGGTGCTGGTCGCACCGGCGACCGTGCGGGCGGTCCGCCGTCGATCCCGGCTCGCCGCGGTGGCCGACGGCCGGTCGCCGGCGGTCTCGGCCTGGCGTGAGCTCCTCGACGACGTCGCCGACCACGGGTACGCACCGGGCCTCGCGCCGCCTGGAGACTCCGCGGCGGTCGCACGGACCGCGCGCGCGGTGCTCGGTCGGCTCCGGTCGACGGCGCCGGAGACGGTGCTGCCGTTCCTGGAGTCGGTGGTCGACGCGGTCGACCTGGAGCGCTACGCGCCGGCGGGTTCGGTCGACGGGAAAGCGCTCGTCACGACCGTCCGGGAGGCACGGGTCGCCCTGGACGCGTCCGTCCGGCTCCCGCAGCGGGTCCGGTCGCGCCTGCTGCCGCCGAGCCTGACGCCGTCGTCCGCCTGGTCGCACGACGGCCCGCGCCGCCGGCGTCCCGCGTAGCGCCGCGGCGGCCGGTCGTGCCGTCGTTCGGAGAGCGGGGCGGGCTGGGGCGAGCGGGGCGGGCGGGCCCCGGGGATCGAGTGCGCGGAAGTGGCGAGTCCTTGGGGCGTGTGGCCGCCACGAGTGCGCACTCGATCGGGGTGGCGGGCGGGGACGGGCTGGGGCGAGCGGGGCGGGCGGGCCCCGGGGATCGAGTGCGCGGAAGTGGCGAGCCGTTGGGGCGTGTGGGCGCCACGAGTGCGCACTCGATCGGGGTGGCCGGCGTCCCGCGTAGCGTCCGCGGCGGGCGGTGGTGCCGGTCAGCGGGGACGGATGACGGCCTCGACGAGGGTGGCGACGACCTCGCCGGGGTTCACGCCGTCGAGCGCGGGGGAGTCGAACACGATGCCGACGTTCGCGCCGATGAGCGCGGTCGAGAAGACGTCGAGCGGCATCCCCGGGTCGATCTCCGGGTGCGCGCCGAACCACAACAGTACGAGTCGGTGCACGCCGTCCTGGAGCACCCGGCGCTGCCGCACGAACTCGGGCATGAACTCCGGGCGGCGGATCGCGTAGCCGCGGAACTCGGACAGCAGGGCGAACTGCGCGCTCTGGTCGTGGCGGCCGAACGCCGCCCGGACGATGTCACCGATGTCGGCGGCGGCGATGTCCTCGCGCACGAGCTCCTCGAGCGAGCCGAGCACCAGGTTCGTCGCGCGCTGCATGACCTGCGCGACGAGGTCCTCCTTCGAGGAGAAGTTCGAGTAGACCGCGCCCTTGCTGAACCCGGCACGGGCGGCGACGTCGTCGAGCCGCGCTTCGTGCACGCCCTGTTCGGCGAAGACCTCGGCACCGGCGGTGAGCAGGCGCGCGCGCACCTCGGCTCTCGGGGTCCTGGCCGAGGTCTGGCGGTCGTCGGGAGAAGCAGCGTCGCTCATCTGTTCCTGGTTCAGACGGAGCCCGGTGGCACCGGGCGGACGTGGAGGTCGTACCCGTCCATTCTGCTGATCGCGCGTGGGCCGGGGGACCTGCCGCGCCGTGCATCCGATCACGGGCGGCCACGGGTGGTTCCGGCGCGTTCGGGTCGCGTCGGTCCCCATCCGTGCGCTGCACGTGCCTGGCCTGCTGGCCGGAGTGCGGTGTGCCGGATCCGATACCCGGCGGGATCGATGCTACGCCCGAGGGCCCGGACACGGAACCCACTCAGTCCGTGTCGTCGTCCTCGGTGTGCACGCTGCCCGGGCCGCGACGACGCCCCGGTCGACGGAGCAGACGGATCGCGTCCGGACGGATCCCCTTGCCCCGACGCAGCAGGGACGCCAGCGTCGACTGCGGCTGCCAGTCGCGACCGTTCGGCAGGCCCCACCCCCACCGCACGGCGCCCCATCGGAGCACGAGCGAGAGCACCACGGCGGCGACGATCCCGATCGTGGGGGAGCCGAGTGCCGAGGCGATGACCATCACCGCCGAGGCGGCGACGGCCACGGAGGCGTAGAGCGCGTTCCCGCCGAACACCGCGGGGACGCGCCGGAGCAGCAGGTCCCGGCCGACACCGCCGCCGACCGCGGTGATCGTGCCCATGATGATCGCCGCCGGCCACTCGAGTCCGGCGTCGAAGGTTCGCTGCACGCCGACCACGGCCCAGAACCCGATCACAGCGGCGTCGAGGAACGTGAACAGCCGGTCCCATCCACGCTCGGAGAACGACACGAAGAAGGCGACGAGCGCACCGGCGACCGCGATCGGCACGTACAGCGGGTCGGTGAGCGCGACCGGTGGCCCGTTCTGCAGCAGCACGTCGCGCAGCATGCCGCCACCGAGCCCCGAGACGAACCCGACGACCAGGAACCCGAACAGGTCGAGTCCCATCGTCCGGGCGACCGCCCCGCCGAGGAGCGCGGACGCGAAGACCCCGGCGAGGTCGAGCACGTTCGTCACGGCGGCGAGGCCGTCGGCGGAGAGCAGGTTCATGAGAACCATCAAACCCCACGCCGAACCGGTAGCCGGAGGGGGTGAGGTAAGGCTAACCTTGCCTTCGCCATGCTCGCCACCCTCGTCATCGGTCTCCGTGAAGGCCTCGAAGCCACGCTCATCGTCGGCATCATCGCTGCCTTCCTGCGCCGCAACCGTGTCCCGCTCGCGCCGATGTGGCTCGGGGTCGGGGTCGCCGTGCTGCTCAGCGTGGCCGTCGGCTTCGGTCTGCAGCTCGTCGAGCAGGCGCTCCCGCAGGCCCAGCAGGAGGGCATGGAAGCGGTCATCGGCGTCGTCGCGGTCGTCTTCGTCACCGGGATGATCGTCTGGATGCGCACCCACGCGCGGAACCTGACGACGGAACTCGAGGCGAGCGCGACGCAGGCCATGGGCCGGGGGACCGCGTGGGCACTCGCCGGCATGGCCTTCCTCGCCGTCCTCAAGGAGGGCTTCGAGACGGCGGTGTTCCTCCTCGCGACCTTCCAGGCGTCATCGGACACCGGGCTCGCCGCACTCGGCGCCGTGATCGGCATCGCGGCCGCGGTCCTCATCGGCTACGGCATCTACACCGGCGGTGTCCGGCTGAACCTGTCGAAGTTCTTCACCGGTACCGGCGTCTTCCTGGTGTTCGTCGCCGGCGGGCTCGTCCTCACCGTGCTCCGCCGCGCGCACGAGGCCGGCTGGGTCGTCATCGGCCAGCAGCGCACCGTCGACCTGAGCTGGCTCGCCCCGAACGGCTCCGTGCAGGGCGCCCTCGTCACCGGCGTCCTCGGGATCCCGCCGGACCCCCGCGTGATCGAGGTCCTCGGGTGGATCCTCTACGTGGTCCCGGTCCTCGCGATCTCGCTCTGGCCACGTGCCTGGCGGCCGGCCGCCGCACGGGTCCCACTGGTCCGCACCGGCATCGCCACCACCCTGGCCGTCGCCGCGGTCGCACTCGCGGTCGCCGTGCCGTCCGGCGGCGTGCACGTCCCGTCGACCGTCGCGACGACCGGCGACCAGACCGCGGTGTCCGCCGAGGTCCACGGTTCATCGGCGGTGCTGCGGACCAGGGGCAACGGAAGCCAGTCCCGCGTGGACTTCCCTGCGTCCACGCACCGCACCGTCACCCGAGCCGGCGTGACGGCCGACCGGTGGCGATCGACCACCACGACGAGTGGCACGGGCCCGACGAGCAAGGACGAACCCTCGACCCTGACGCTCGACGACCTCGTCGGTCTCTTCGGCAGGGTGCCCGTCGGCATCTCGCCGTCCACGAACCCCGGCCCCTTCCGGGCGGAGTGGGCCGTCTCCGAGACGACCACGCTCTGGACCGTCGCAGGCGGCGTCCTGGACGCGACCAGCTCGGAACGCTCCGTGCTCACCCTGAGCGGTGGGGGCCTCCCGTCCGCTCGCACCACGACGATCGACCGCAGCGTCTTCGCGGTCCCCGACTCCCGCGTCCAGCGGACCGCCACGACCGTGGCGGTCGCCCAGACGCGGGCCGCGGAGCTCGCGCTCTGGAAGGCCTGGCTGCCGATCGCCCTCGGCATCGCAGCTGCCGCGCAGTTCGCACTCGCACTCCGTGACCGCCGTCGTCAGACGGCGCTCGCCGACCACACCCCCGAAACCGTCCCCGCCCGCGGCCCGCCCGCCGGGGACCCTGCAAGGAGTCCCGACTATGCCGTTCGGTAAGCACACCGTCCGACCCCTCACCACCCTCGGCGCCCTCGGTGTCGTCACCGCGCTCGCCCTCACCGGGTGCGCGGCCACGTCGTCGTCCGCGACGGACGACTCCACCGATTCCGGGAAGGTCTCCCGCGTCTCCATCACGTTGACGAACGACGGCTCGGACAAGTGCGCCGTGTCGACCACGAAGGTCCCGGCCGGACCCGTGACGTTCTCCGTGAAGAACGAGTCGTCGACCGCGATCACCGAGGTCGAGCTGCTGCAGGACCAGCGGATCTTCGGCGAGAAGGAGAACCTCGCACCAGGGCTCGACGCCGTGCAGTTCACCGCGACGCTCGGCGGCGGGAAGTACCAGGTGTACTGCCCCGGTGCCGACCAGGAACTGACCGACTTCACGGTCACCGGGAAGGTCGCGTCCACCGCGAACAGCAGCGCGGCGACGCTCCTGAAGTCCGGCGCGACGGGGTACTCGAAGTACGTCGACGCCCAGGTGAGCGACATGGTCACGGCCGTGAAGCAGCTGCAGACCGACATCGACGCGGGGAACCTCGAGGCCGCGAAGAAGGACTACGCCGACGCCCGTCCGTACTACGAGCACGTGGAGAGCGACGTCGACGGCTTCGTGAAGAAGGGCTTCAAGGCCACCGACAACGCCGGCAACCTGGACTACCTCATCGACATGCGGGCGTCGAACCTCGACCCCGCCGTCGGCTGGAGCGGCTTCCACGCGGTCGAGCGCGACCTCTTCGAGACCGGTGCGATCAGCGACGGCACGAAGCAGCTCGCGGCCGACCTGACCACCAACGTGACGCTGCTCGCGAAGCTCGTCCCGACGCTCGACTACAAGCCCGAGGACCTGGCGAACGGTGCGGCCGGGCTCCTCGAGGAGGTCCAGTCGAACAAGATCACCGGCGAGGAGGAGGCGTACAGCCACATCGACCTCGTCGACCTCGCTGCGAACGTCGAGGGTGCCCGTCAGGCCTTCGCGTACCTGAAGCCGGGGCTGACGAAGCTCGACCCGACGCTGACGAAGCAGATCGCCGCGCAGTTCGACCAGACGAACAGCATGATGGACGGCTTCCGCAACGCCGACGACCTCGGCGGGTTCGACAGCTGGGACGACGCCGCCAAGTCCGCGCACGCCAACGAGATCTCGCAGCGCGTCCAGGCGCTGCAGGACCCGCTGTCGCGGCTGGCCGAGAAGGTCGCCACGGCGTGACGGACGGTCCTGCCCCTTCCGGCGCCGACGCCCGGGCCGACGTCGGGTCCGGTGCCGACGCGGCCGGCCCCGCGCTCTCCCGCCGCGGGCTGTTCGGCGCCGGCGTCGCCGCCGGTGCCGGACTGGCCGCTGCCGGAGCCGGCGTCGGCGCCGCAGCCGGGATCGCCGGCGCCACCATCGCCACCGGCGTCAACCCGTTCGCCGCCGCGACGAACGGCGACGAGTCCATCGACCTGTCCCTGAGCCACCCCTTCTACGCGACCGCCGCCCGGCAGCCGCAGGGCGGGATCCGCACCACACCCCAGCGCTACTGCGTGTTCATGACGTTCGACATGGCGTCCTCGGTCGCGACGGACCTGCAGGTGCTCCTCGCCCGCTGGTCCGCGTCGATCGCGCAGCTGCAGGCGGGCAAGACCGTCGGCTCCGTCGAACCCGCTCACGGCGACGGCGTCGGTGCGGACACGGGGGAGGCGCTCGACCTCGGCCCGGCGTCCCTGACGGTCACCGTCGGGCTCGGGCCGGGGATCTTCGACGAGCGCTTCGGGCTCGCGTCGAGGCGACCCGACGCGCTCCGGCAGATCCCGACCCTGCCGAGCGACCGGTTGCAGGAGGGCCTGAGCGGTGGGGACCTGTCGCTGCAGGCGTGCGCGGACGATCCCCAGGTGGCGTACCACGCGGTCCGCGACCTGGCCAGGATGGCCCGCGGCACGGCCACGGTGCGGTGGACCGTCCTCGGCTTCGGTCGGGCGTCCGCCGGGCCGTCGCAGACCACCCCGAGGAACCTGATGGGGTTCAAGGACGGCACCAGGAACGTCACCACCGACGAGGAGTACGACCGGTTCGTCTGGGTCGACCGCGCCGGGACCGGGTCGGCCTCCGGCGACGGTGGCGCCAGCGAGGCCGACGGCTGGATGGCCGGTGGCACCTACCAGGTCGTCCGGAAGATCCAGATGAACATCGAGATCTGGGACGCCGACGTCGTCAGTGACCAGCAGCGGGTGTTCGGCCGCACCAAGATCGAGGGCGCACCCCTGTCCGGCGGCACGGAGCACACGACGCCGGACTTCCACGCACGAACGGCATCGGGCGCCCGCAAGATCGACGAGACCTCGCACGTGGCGCTCGCGGCGCACGAGAACAACGACGGCGTGAAGATCCTCCGACGCCCGTACAACTACACGGACGGACTGAACGAGTACGGCCAGCTCGACGCCGGCCTGCTGTTCGCGGCGTACGTGAACGACCCGGAGCACTTCACCCGGATCCAGCGACGACTCGGCGCGGTCGACCGGCTGAACGAGTACATCGCCCACATCGGTTCCGCCGTGTTCGCGATCCCACCGGCCCCGAAGAAGGGCTCGTACATCGGCGAGCAGCTGTTCCGCTAGCGGCACCGTGTGGTGAGTGGGTGCCCTCCGTCGTTTCCCTGGAGACGGAGGACACCCGCGCCACGGGGTCTCGCCGGGCGGAACCACCGTCCGGGATGAGAGGCGACCCAGCGCGGCGCGTCGCTGTGCGACAAGGCAGAGAGTACCGCGCCGTTCTGCGGATGCACAGTGATCTGCTGATCGGGGACACGGGGAACGGGCCGTCTCACCTGGATGAGACGACCCGTTCGGCGGACTGGAGGCTCGGTGTCAGTCCGCCTGTACGCTCGCCTGCGCCTGTGCGCGCTTCCGCCGGGCGATCACCATCGCTGTGAGGCCCGCCAGGAGCAGCAGGCCGGCGATGACGGCCGGGGCCGCCAGCTCGGCACCCGTGTAGGCGAGGGCGCCGGAGCCGGAGGTCGCACCGGGCGTGCCGCCGGCGACGTCGGTGCCGGTTCCCGTGCCGCTGCCGGCACCGTCCCCCGCGCCGCCACCGGTACCCGGGGTGCCCGGGTCCGTCGGGTCGGTCGGGTCCGTCGGGTCGGTGACCGCGGCGACCGGGATGGTCGTTGCCGCGAGGGTGATCTGCTGGCCGTTCGGCAGCGTGATCACGAGGGGCTCCTCGGTCGTGGCGGCCGGGGTGACCGCCGCGGCGAGGGTGACCGTGCCGAGTGCACGAGCGGCAGCCGGGGAGGCCGTGGTCCCACCGGGGACCTGGAAGGTCAGTGTTGCCCGACCTTGCTCGTCCGTGGTGTCGACGATCGTCGTGTCGATGGCGGAGCTCGCGAGCTCCTGGCCGCCGGCGCTGACCGAGACGGTGCCGGACTGGTCGCCCGCGTTGCTGAAGGTCAGCGACGACAGCCCGACGGTGACCTCGTCACCAGGCTGGAAGCCGCCCTCCGGGGTGGGGGTGACCGTGACGCCGACGGCGCCCTGGTCGTCGTTCACGACGACGGCCGGCGTGGCGGTGAAGTAGTCCACCTGGGCCTGCAGGTCGACGGTGCCGCTGTCGGCCTTCGCCGATGCCTCGTTGAACGCACCGAAGTTGTCGCCACCCGAGGCGAGGAACGAGTTGACCGTCACCTTGTACGTCGTTCCGGCGTCGATCGGCGTGCCGTCGAGGCTCATCTCCGTGATCCGCGAACCGGACGCTGCGGTCGGGTCGTAGGTGTAGGTGAAGCCCTTCGAGGTGCCGAGCTTGAGGAACGGACGGCTCGAGCCGGCCGGTTGCCACTGCTGCTCGAGCGCGCGACGGATCTGGTCGCCGGTCAGGTCGAGGACGACCAGGGTGTTCGCGAACGGCTGGACGCCTGCGGCCTCCTGGTAGGTGACCTCGCCGTCCTGCTCGCCGTTCCCCGAGGCCTTGTACGTCATGTCGGTGCGGAGGCCGCCCGGGTTCATGAAGGCGATCTGGGAGCCGTTGCGCTTGGTCTGCTCGTGCTGGACCTCGGCGATGAAGTTGCCGAGCGTGGACTCGCCACCACGGTTCTCCGAGCCGTCGGTCTGCTTCGCGCGAAGCATGTCCTGGTCGATCGTGCCGAGGACCACCTTGCCCTTGACGTCGGCGACGGCCTTCGCGTCGCTCACGAGCTTCGTGATCTCCGGGTCCGCGGGGTAGGCGCCCGTGGTCAGGGAGATGTTGTCCGCGGTGGCGGCCGTGACCTTCTTGGTCGCGGGGTCGATCGTGAGCTTCGCGTGCCCGAGGTACCCGCCGTACGAGCCGGTCTGGAGCACCGGACGTGCGGTCGTGCCGTCGGTCGGGACGATCGCGTGGTTGTAGAGCTGGTGCGTGTGGCCGGAGAAGATCACGGACACCTTCGCGGTGACGTCCTTCGCGATGTGGCCGAAGTCGTTGTCACCGGTCGCGCTCGCGAGGGTCGCGTCGGCCGCGCCCTCGTGCACGAGCAGGACGAGGGCGTCGGCCTCGTCGTTCGACTCGTCGCCGTCGGTGAGCTGATCGGCGTACTTGTTCACCGAGTCCACGATGTCGGCCATTTCGAGGCCCTCGATGCCGGCGGGGGAGACGAGCTCGGGGATGAGCTCCGTGGTCGCCCCGATGAACCCGACGCGGACGCCGCCGATCTCCTCGATCTCGTACGGGTCGAACGCGGGCTTGCCGTCCGACTTGTTCACCAGGTTCGCCGAGACGTGGTCGTACTTCGCGTTCCGGGCGTCGTCGGGGCCGATGATCCGGTCGCGCAGGTCGTCCTGCCCCTTGTCCAGCTCGTGGTTGCCGATCGCGCTGACGCTCAGGCCGATCGCGTTGAGGGCGTCGATGGTGGGCTGGTCGTCCTGCACGAACGACGTGAAGGTCGATGCGCCGACGTTGTCACCGGCGCTGACGAAGGCCGACGCCGGGTTCGCGGTGCGCAGCTGCTCGACGGCGCCGGCGAGGACCGCGGCGCCGGCGATGCCGCTGCCGGACTCGATGCGACCGTGGAAGTCGTTGACGTCGTAGATGTCGATCGACGACGCGACCTCGTCAGCGGCGACCGCTGCGGACGGGACGGAGAGGGCGACGAGGACACCGGCGGTCGCGAGGGCAGCGCCGGTGACGACGCCCCGCCTCCGCCGGGTGCTCCGGGTTTCGGGAAGGTGGGAAGTGTTCATCGGCGATGAACCTATGAGGACGTACAGCGGGTGCGCCACCCCTCGGCGCAACTCGTCACATGAAGTTCACAAAGGCAACACCTGTGGTGTGGTCAGCGCTCCTCGGCGATCAGGGGCCGGAGCGTGCGGTGCGCGATCCGGAGGCCCTCCAGCACCCGGTCGTCGGTGCCGCCCCACAGCGGGTCCTCGTGCTCGACGCTCAGCGTGCCGTCGAACCCCGCCTCGTACAGTCGGTCGACCACGTGCGGCCAGTCGACCTGACCACGGCCGGGCACCCGGAAGCGCCACCAGCCCATGTCCCAGGGGTCGTCGCCCTTGTCGACCTTGCCGAAGAAGCCGTACTCGTTCCGCTTCGCGGGGAAGAGCTCGACGTCCTTCGCCTGCGCGTGCACGATGTGCTCGGCGAACGGCAGGATCGTCTCGACGGGGTCAATGCCGATCCAGGTCAGGTGCGAGGGGTCCCAGTTCAGGCCGAAGCCGAGACCCGTGACCCACTCCCAGAGCTCCGGCGAGTACGCCAGGTTGCCCGGGGAGCCGTCGGGGTGCCAGCCCTCCATGACGCAGTTCTCGATGATCAGGCGCACGCCGCGCTCACCGGCGTAGTCGACGAGTTCGGGGAGCACCCGGTCGCCGAGTCGCATGTTCTCGCGGACGGACAGCGTGTTGTCCCGCCCGATGAACGTCCCGACGTACGGCACCCCGAGCATCGCCGCTGCGTCGACGGCGTGGAACAGGTGCGAGCGGATCTCGGCGCGACGGCCCGGGTCCTGGTGGAGGTTGTTCTCGTAGTACGCGAACGCGCTGATCTCCAGCCCGGTGCGGTCGAGCAGCTGCCTGGTCGCCTGTGCGTCCGACTCGGTGAAGGTCGCGACCGGCAGGTGCGCCGCCTCGAAGTCCCGGCCGCCGGTACCCGGCCAGACGCCGACCTCCAGCCGTTCGTAGCCCTGCTCCGCGGCGAACTCCGCGATGCGGTCGAGCGACCAGCCGGGCAGACATGCGGTGAGCATCCCGAGCTTCATGCGATCTCCTTCCACGCGTCGTCGCCGGCGCTGGCGACGACCGCGTCGATGATGCGGGCGGACCGTGCCCCGTCGGCGAACGTCGGCAGGCCGTCGGGGGCTTCGCCGGTGCGCACCGCGGTGTACGTGTCCGCGACGAAGGCCGAGAAGGCGTCGAGGTAGCCCTGCGGGTGCCCGGACGGGACGATCGCCAGTCGTCGTTGGTCCGGCGACCCCTGCGCCGGGTCCCTGACCAGGATCTGCGCCCCGGTCTCGTTGCCGAACCACGCCGACTCCGGTTGCTCCTGGTCGAACGCCGCGCTGCCGCGGGTCCCGTCCACCTCGAACCACAGCCGGTTCTTCCGCCCGGCTGCGACCTGCGAGATCACAACGTTGCCGATGCGGCCGGAGCCCGTCCGGAAGGTCGCGACGGCGGTGTCCTCGGTGGTGACCTCGGCGCGCGTGGAGGCGTCGGCGAGGGGATCCGGGTCCGGGGAACCCGAGAAGGACGGACCCGACGCGGCCGGTCGGGTCGGGTAGACGATGTCGGTCACGGCGCTCACCGACTCGAAGCGCTCGCCGGTGACGAACTCGACCAGGTCGCACCAGTGCGAGCCGATGTCCGCGAACGCCCGCGACAGCCCGCCGGCGCCCGCGTCGACCCGCCACGACGAGGAGTCCTCGTCGAGCATCCAGTCCTGCAGGTAGTGGCCGTGGACGGCGAGCACGCGGCCGAGATCGCCGTCGGCGATCTTCGCCCTGATCTCGCGCACCATCGGGTGGAAGCGGTAGACGAACGGGACCGTCGCCACGACGCCGGCCTCGGCTGCTGCGCGCTCGAGTTCCGTCGCCTGCTCGCTCGACACCGCGAGCGGCTTCTCGCACACCACGTTGATGCCGGCGCGGATCACCGCGAGCGCTTGGGGGTGGTGCTGGTCGTTCGGGGTGCACACGTGGACGACGTCCGGGCGGTCCGCGATGACCTCGTCGAGGGAGCCGTACCCCTTCGGCAGGTCCAGCTGCGCGGCCACCTGCGCCGAGCGCTCCGCGTTCCTGCCCAGGACCCCGAGCACGTCCGCTCCGGCCGCCCTGGCGGCACGGACGTGCACCGCCGCGATCATCCCGGTGCCGACGACGACCACTCGCAGTCGTCGTCCGGTGTCCTCGTTCGTCATGGTGCTCCTTCGCGCCGTTCCCTCCACCGTATTGGAGCGAGCCGACCATGCGCCGGAACCGGTGGGTACGTTCTGAGGCATGGCGAGCCTCCAGACCACCCTGCTCATCCTCGGAGCGAGCGGCGACCTGTCCAAACGACTGCTGCTGCCGGGTCTCGCGACCCTGCTCGAGGTCAAGCACGACTGGGACGTCCAGCTGATCGGTGCCGGCGTGGAGGACATCTCGGACGCCGACTGGAAACAGCTCGTGCACGAGTCGTTCGAGAACGCGCAGGCGTCGAAGGACGAGGACGAGGGCGCCGAGGGCACGGCGAAGCTCCCCGAGCGGCTGCAGGCCGTCGTCGACGCGTCGAGTTACCGCAAGGCCGACGTCACGGACGCCGACGACCTGAAGGGGCTGCTCGCGGCGTGCCAGCACGACCCGGCCGTGTACTTCGCGCTGCCGCCCGCCGTCACCGAGAAGAGCTGCGAGGTGCTCAAGGGGCTCGACCTGCCGGAGGGGACCAGGCTCGCGCTGGAGAAGCCGTTCGGCACCGACGCCGCCAGCGCCGAGCACCTCAACGACGTCCTGCACTCGTTCCTGCCCGAGGAACGCATCCACCGCGTCGACCACTTCCTCGGCCGGTCGACGGTGCTCAACCTCCTCGGCCTGCGGTTCGCGAACCGCATCATCGAACCGCTGCTGTCGAGCGTGCACGTCGACCGGGTCGACATCGTCTACGACGAGACCCTCGGGCTCGAGGGCCGCGCGCGGTACTACGACAAGGCCGGGGCGCTGGTCGACATGATCCAGAGCCACCTGCTCCAGGTGATGGCCGTCGTGGCGATGGAAGCACCGGCGTCCATCGACGCGGACGACCTGCGCACCCAGAAGGAACTCGTGCTCCGCGCCGTCCGGCCGTGGGGCGGAGACCCGCTCACCGCCGGGAAGCGCGGGCGGTACACCGCGGGGACGATCGGGGATCGGTCCCTGCCCTCCTACGTCGACGAGGACGGGGTGGACCCGGAGATCGGCACCGAGACCCTCGCGCAGATCACCCTCGAGATCGCGAACTGGCGGTGGGCGGGCGTCCCGTTCACGCTCCGGTCGGGCAAGGCACTCGGAGCGCAGCGCCGGGAGATCGTCATCACGTTCAAGGGCTCCCCGCACGTGCCCGACGGGCTCACCGGCGTGCAGCGCCCCGACCGGCTCCGCATCTGGATCGCCCCCGACCAGATGCAGCTCGAGCTCAACGTCAACGGACCGGGCGACCCGTACACGATCGACCACACCGCGCTCGAGGTCAGCTTCAACCCCGGACGCCTGAGCGCCTACGGAGAGGTGCTCGCCGGTGTCCTCGAAGGCGATGCCACCCTGTCCGTCCGCGGCGACAGTGCCGTGCAGGGCTGGAAGGTCGTCGAGCCGTTCCTCACCGCGTGGAAGGCCGGCAAGGTCCCGCTCGACGACTACGCCGCAGGCTCCGAGGGACCCGAGGGCTGGGACAACATCCAGGCGTAGCGTCCGGAGACGTGACCACGATCGACGACGTCCTGCAGACCGTTCCCGAACCAGCCGGATCCGACATCACCGTCGAACCCGTCCACTACGAACACGAGGGCACGGCGCTCGCCGGGGTCCTGGCGAAGGACACGGCCGTGTCCGGACCCCGCCCCGCCGTCCTCGTCGTCCACGACTGGCACGGCGTCAACGAGCACGTCGAGGCACGCGTGACGATGCTCGCGCGGCTCGGCTACGTCGCCTTCGGCGCCGACGTCTACGGCGCGGACGTCCGACCGGGTGACGACACCGCCGGGCAGGTGGCGTCGTCGTACTACCAGGACCTGCCGCTCATGCGTGCCCGGGTGCAGGCCGGCCTCGACCGGCTCCGCGAGGACCCCGACGTCGACCACTCCCGCATCGTCGTGATGGGCTACTGCTTCGGCGGGTCCGCCGCGCTCGAGCTCGCCCGCACGGGTGCCGACCTCGCCGGCGCCGTGTCCTTCCACGGCAACCTGCTGACGCACGAGCCCTCCGACGCGGGGGCGATCCGCGCCCCGCTCCTGGTGCTGACCGGTGCGGCCGACCCGGTGGTCCCCGACGCCAAGGTCGCCGCATGGCAGGACGAGATGCGTGCGGCACCCGGTGTCGACTGGCAGGTCGTCACGTACGCGGGGGCGATGCACGCGTTCGCCGTGCCCGGCACCGACTCGCCCGACCACGGCGCGCAGTACCAGGCACTGGCCGATCGACGGTCGTGGCAGGCCCTCGAGGTCTTCCTCGCCGAGGTGTTCGGCGAGGAGCTCGGGGAGCTCTGATCGGCGACACGCCGAACACCGGCCCGTGGTCTGCTCGATTGGCGCTCCGGCCCGCACCTGTTGTAGAGTCTTCCACGGCCGCTTCGGCAGCCACGCGCTCGTAGCTCAATGGATAGAGCATCTGACTACGGATCAGAAGGTTGGGGGTTCGAGTCCCTTCGAGCGCACAGTGCCCCGGCAACGGGTACGACACCGAACAGCGACAGGCCCCGGCGGATCCCGCCGGGGCCTGCTGCGTTGTCGGGCGAGGCCGCGTTGTCGGGCGAGGCCGCCCGGCGACTACGGCCGCTCCGTGTCGTCCAGCGCCCCGCCGTTCAGCACCGACAGCCGCTCGAGTCCGGCTTCGGCGACGAGCTGCCGAGCGAGCGGACGGGCCCGTGCGACGGCCTCCTGCACGTCGACGCGGGTCACCTCGCCGTGCTCGAGGCTCAGGGTCCCGTCCACCCACACGTCTTCGATCTCCCGACTGCCCGCCACGAAGACCACGGCCTGGTAGGGGTCGTGGATGTTCGCGAGCGTCGGGCTCTCCCCGTCGAACACGACGACGTCCGCACGCTTCCCGGGTTCGAGCGACCCGATCGAGTCATCCATGCGGAGCGCAGCGGCACCACCGATGGTCGCCATCTCGAACGCCTCGCGCGCACTCATCGCGGTGGCCTGGAGGTCGCGGATGCGGGCGAGGAGCGCTGCCGTCTTCATCGCCTGCAGGAAGTCCTGTGAGTCGTTCGAGGCCGGGCCGTCGACCCCGATGCCGACGGGCACGCCGAGCGCGCGGAGTTCCGCGACGGGGGCGATGCCACTGGCGAGGATGCCGTTCGCGACGGGGTTGTGCGCGACGCCGACCCCGTTCGCGGCGTAGCGCTCCCGGTCGTCGCGGTCCATCCACACGCTGTGCGCGGCGATCACGGGCACCTGGAACATCCCGGTCGCCTCGGCGTGCCCGACGACGGTGCGGCCGGTGCGCTGACGGGCGGCGGTGACCTCCTCGCGGACCTCGTGGACGTGGACGTGGATGCCGTGGCCGCCCGCGACGGCGTACTCGATGTGCGACTCCCACGCTGCGTCGGTGTACCGCCCGATGGAGGACATGCCGACCCGGAAGGTGCTGTAGCGACTGGCGTCGGCGGTCTCGCGGAGCGCGTCGAACTCCTCCAGGATCGGGCCGGGCCCGAATCCGCGGTCGACGTCGCCCGACCCGAACGAGACGACGCCGCGGAGCCCGAGTTCCTCGAGCGCCCGGACGACACCGAGGGTGGCCGGCTCGCCGGGGATCGGGTCCGAGCAGAACATGTCGTTCGCGGTGGTGACCCCGCTGCGGAGCATCTGGATACCCTGCAGCATGGTGCCGGCGTACGCCTTGTCGCGGGTCATCACGGGGTTGACGTGCGAGATGAGCTCCTGCAACCACTCCCACAGCGTGTACTGCGAGCCGATCCCGGTGATGAGCCCCTCGCTGAAGTGCCCGTGCGTGTTCACGAAGCCGGGCGTCACGATGTCGTTCGAGCCCCCGCGCACCGTCGCCGACGGGTGGGCGGCGATCAGTTCCGCGAAGGTCCCGACCGCGGCGATGCGGTCGCCGTCGAGCAGGACCGCACCGTCGCGGATCGCGGCCGGGGTGTCGCTGTTGTCGGGGGCGGCGGTGAGGACCCATCCGCCGCGGATCAGGATCTGGGGCATGCTCCGACGGTATTGAGCGCGTGTCACGAGGATGTTTCCGCACGGTCACCAACAGCCGCGCGGGCAGACCCCCGGAACGCCGGGGCGTGGATCGGCCCGGCGCCGTCGACGAGTGGCCGACCGGATGCACCGGTGCGCACCGCGATCACCTCGGCCATGATCGAGATCGCCATCTCGGCAGGGGTCGTCGCGCCGATGTCGAGTCCGATGGGGGAGCGCAGTCGGTCGAGGTCCGGGGTCCCGAGCTCGTGGAGCACGGACAGCCGGCGAGCGTGCGTCGCGCGGGAGCCCATCGCACCGACGTACCCGGCTCCGCGACGCAGTGCCAGATCGATCACGGCCGCGTCGAAGCGGTCGTCGTGGGACAGCAGCACCACCGCGGTCCGCTCGTCGATCGGCAGGTCGGCCAGCACCCGGGGCGGCCAGCCGACAATGCGCTCCCGTGCGGCGGGGAACCGTTCGTCGGTGAGGAACACCGGTCGCGGGTCGACCACGGTGACGGCGTAGCCGAGCATCGCCGCCGTGTTGGTGACGGCGACCGCGAACTCGACCGCACCGACGACGATGCACCGGGCACGGACGTCGGTGTGCTCGGTGAAGACGCGCCCGTCGCAGCGGTCGGTCGTGGCGAGCGTGTCGGGTTCGAGTGACAGGTCCAGGGACACAGGGTCCCCGGCAGCGGCGGCGCGGAGTGCTCGGACGACGACGCGGTCCGACGGATCGATGCGGTGCACGAGCACCTCGACCCGTCCGCCGCACCGCAGCCCAGGGGCCCAGACCGCGTCGGCGGGGTCCTCGAACCCGAACCGTTCGAGCACCGGCTCCCCGGTCGACAGGACGTCCTCGGCGGTCAGAAACAGCGCCCCCTCGATGCACCCGCCCGAGATCGTCCCGACGACCTGTCCGTCGGGGAGCAGCGCCATCGAGGTGCCTGCCCCGCTGGGCGCACTGCCCGTGACGTCGACGGCGGTCGCGACGACGACGGGGTCGCCGCCGTCGAGCACGGCCAGGAGGCGCGGTGCCAGTTCGAACATCACGCACCTCCGTCGGTGGGCCGTCCGACCCCCGTGGCGAGCGCCCAGATCCGGTCGCGGGTCATGGGGAGCCGGTACGGGCGGACGCCGATGGCGTCCCGCACGGCGTTCGCGATCGCCGGTGCCACGGGGTTGTACGGCGCCTCGCTCATCGACTTCGCCCCGAGCGGTCCGAGCGGGTCGTGGGTCGCTGCGAAGCGCACCTCGGTCCGCGGCACGTCGGAGATCTTCGGGACGCGGTACGCGCGGAAGCTGTCGGTCGTCACCCGGCCGGTGTCGTCGAGGACCACCTCCTCGTAGAGCGAGGACCCGATCGCCTGCGCCGATCCGCCCTCGACCTGGCCGCGGAGCTGTTCGGGGTTGAGCACGGTGCCCGCGTCGACGGCCTGCACGCTGTGCAGCAACCGGACCTCGCCGGTTGGCCGGTGCACTGCGACCCGGGCACCGTGCACCGTGAAGGCCAGCGACCGCGGGGTCCCGTCGTGCGTGCCGTGCGCGACGAGCGGACCGCCGGCGAGCAGCTCGTCGACACCGACGAGCTCGTCACCCACGCGGACCCCGTCGGGCTCGAGCACCACGGCCGGACCGAGCACGCCGCTGGCGGTCCTGGGCGTCCGCGCGGCGACGAGCTCGAGCGCCCGCGCGGTCATGTCCTCCCGGAGCGCCTGCGCGGCCGCGTACAGGGCTCGGCCCGCGACGACGACGCCCGCCGACCCGAACGCCCCGGTGTCGTAGCGTGCTGCATCGGTGTCGGACTGGTGGACGTCGACCCGGTCCGGGGTGGTCCCGAGCGCGGTGGCGACGAGCTGCGTGTGCACGGTCGTCGTCCCGTTGCCGAACTCGGCCGTCCCGACACCGATCCGGTAGCGACCACCCGCCGTGAGCTCGACGGAGGTGTGGGCGTGGTGGCCCCGTGGCGGCATCGTGGCGATGGCGGCGAGCGCGATGCCCGTGCCGGTCGCCCAGTCCGGGGAGTCGTCGAGCGGCGGGCCGTCCATCGCGGGTGCCTCGGTCACGGGGCCGGCGGCGAGTGCGTCTTCGACGAGGTCCAGGCACTGGTCGAGTCCGTAGCTGCCCTCCCACCGCAGGTCGGACTCCTCGTGCGGGTCGGTCACGACGAGCGGGTCGCCCGGCACGATCACGTTGCGCCGGCGGAGCTCGATCGGGTCGATGCCGAGCTCGTGCGCCAGGTCGTCCATCGCCGACTCGATCGCGAACACGACCTGCCCGAGCCCGTACCCGCGGAACGCCCCCGACGGCAGGTTGTTCGTGTACACCGACTCGGCGTCGACACGCTTCACCGGGCAGCGGTAGACGGCGACCGACTCGCTCACGGAGTGGTACATCACGCCGACGCCGTGGTTGCCGTACGCGCCCGTGTCCATCGTCTGATCGACGTGCATGGCCGTCAGCGTGCCGTCCGCGGTCGCACCGAGCCGGACCCGGACGCGCATCGGGTGCCGGGTCGGGGCGATCGTGAACTCGTCACGCCGGCTGAACTCGTACTGCACGCTGCGACCGGTGCGGAGCACCGCGAGCGTCACGACGTCCTCGGTGAGCATCTCCTGCTTGCCGCCGAACCCGCCGCCGACGCGCTTCGCGACCACGCGGACCCGGTCCGGGTCCAGACCGAAGACCCGCGCCACTTCGTCCCTGACCAGGAACGGGACCTGCGTGGCGGTCCGCAGCACGAGCCTCCCGTCCGCATCGACCGAACCGCGCGTCGCGTGCGTCTCGAGCGCGGCGTGCGAGACGCGACCCGTCGTCCAGGTGCCGTCGACGGTTGCGGCGGAGCCCGCGAGTGCGCGCTCGACGTCCCCGGTCTCACCGTGCAGCGCGGCGACGACGTTGCGGCCTGGTTCGGCGATGCGGTGCTCGGCCGTCGTCTTGTCGGCGTGCAGGAGCGGCGCGCCAGGAGCACGTGCGGCGTCGGGGTCGTGCACGCTCGGCAGGACCTCGTACTCGACGCGGACGAGTGCGCACGCCTGCTCGGCGATCCGGACGCTGTCGGCGACGACGGCTGCGACGCGCTGGCCACGGAAGCGCAGCACCGTGTCGAACACCAGCGTGTCGTCGGGGTCGTCGAGGCGGGACTCGTGCCGGCCGGTGGAGAACAGCACGCCGGGATCGTCGTGGTGGGTGAGGACCGCGTGGACACCGTCGAGCGCCTCGGCCTCGGCGGTGTCGATCGACACGATGCGGGCGTGCGGGTGCGGGCTGCCGAGGACGGCGAGGTGGAGCAGCGCCTCGGTCTTCCTGACGTCGAGCGTGTACTCCTCGTTCCCGGTGACGATGCGCATCGCTGCCGGTGCGGCGACGGACTGTCCGACCGCTGCTCCGGCACCGGCGCACACCGTGTTGCGGACACCGTCCAGGGCGTCGGAGATCGCGCGGTACCCGGTGCACCGGCAGAGGTTCCCCTTGAGCTTCCGGTGGCGGTCGTCGAGGTCGTCGCCGTCGAGCGTCGACGCGGTCACGACGTAGCCGGCGGTGCAGAACCCGCACTGGAACGCCGCGGCGTCGGCGAACGCGCGCTGTACCGGGTGTGGCTGCTCCGGGGTGCCGAGTCCGGCGGCCGTGGTGACCGTGCGCCCCTCGAGGCGGTGCGCCGGGGTGATGCACGAGTGCACCGGGGTCCCGTCGACGAGCACCGAGCACGCTCCGCAGTCGCCGGAGTCGCAGCCCTTCTTCACCGAGGTGACACCGTGCTCGCGGAGGAGCGTCCGCAGCACCTGCCCCGGTTCGGGCGTGACGTCGAGCCGGGTGCCGTCCACCTCGAACCTCACGACGCACCTCCCGCACTCGCCGCGTCGTCCCGGAGCTCGTGTGCGAACCGGGTGCTGACCGCTCGCCGCCAGTCGGGGGAGCCGTGCGGGTCGTCGTACCAATCGTCGTGCGCGGCCATCGCGGCGTCCAGTTCGGCCGCGGACGGGACCGTCGCGAAGCGGAGCACGAGTGGGCGGGGTGTGGCGGCGGTGACGACGAGCACGAACCCGCTCGCGTCCCACCGGGCGGTCACGAGCGCCCCGGACCTGCCGTGCGGGCTGAGCGAGACCCGGCGGTACCCGGTCGTGGCACGGAGCGGAGCGGTCGGTACCTCGAACGCCCGGATCACCTCGCCGGGGCCGAGGTCGAGCGTCCTCACCCCTCGCACGAGCTCCGACACGGGCAGCCGGCGTGCGCCACCGGACGGCGTCCACACCACGGCGACCGCGTCGAGGGTGCAGAGGAGCGCGGTCATCGCCCCGGCGGGCAGCCCGACCGCGACGTTCCCGCCGATCGTCGCGGCGTTCCACACCTTGAACGAGGCGAGGAGGGCGTTCGCACACTGTTCGACGAGCGGCCAGGCGCGCCAGTCGTCGTCGGGTGCGAGCCGCAGGAGCGACGCGATCGTGCACGTCGCCGCGATCGTGAGTGTCCCGGAGGACCGCTCGACGTCCGGCCACCCGAGCGTCGTGAGGTCGACGAGGCCGGTCAGCCCCGGTTGCTCCTCGGAGAAGAGCCAGGTGCCGCCGGCGAGCGGTCGCTCACCGCGGTCGAGTGCGAGTTCGTCGCGGTGCGACGGCGTCCGCACGGTGCGGACGGTGACGAGGTCCATGGACGGGTCCGATCTGGGCGTGGAGGAACAGGGCGTCTGCGCGCGCCGGCTGTCGGCCGTGCGCGATCATGCCCCGGTTCCAGGCCATCGCTGATCTCCTCGATCGGTGGTGTCGTGGGCGCCACACTAGGAAACGAGTGTTTCGGCCCCGTTTCCGGCGCGGAACGTCTCGTGACGACGGGCACGCCCGGTGACGACGGGCAGGCGCAGGCACGCCTCCTGACGACTGGCATGCTCGGGGCATGCAGACCAGGACCGTCGGACTCGTCCTCGCCGCCGGCGCCGGCACGCGCATGGGCCGGCCGAAGGCCCTCGTCCGTGACGACACCGGCCAGCCGTGGCTGGAACTCGCCGTCGGGGCACTGCTCGACGGCGGCTGTGACGGCGTCCTGGTCGTCCTCGGTGCCGCCGCCGACGAGGCCCGCTCGCTCGTCCCCGCACGACCAGGGGTCAGCGTGACCGTCGCGGAGCGGTGGCGGGACGGGCTCGGTGCCTCCCTCGACGCCGGCCTCGTCGCGCTCGACGAGGACCCGGCGGTCGATGCCGCCCTGGTCACCCTGGTCGACCTGCCCGGGCTCCCTGCCGAGGCGGTCCGCCGGGTGCTGGGGCCGAGAGCCCGCGAGGACACGCTCCGCCAGGCCGTCCACGACGGTCGTCCTGGGCACCCCGTCCTCCTCGGTCGCGCGCACTGGCCCGCCGTCCGCGCCGAACTCGACGGGGACCGGGGCGCCGGCGCGTACCTGCGCCGGAACGGCGCCGACCGCGTCGAGTGCGCCGACCTGTGGGACGGCGCCGACCAGGACCGACCGGCGCCGTGACGGACGGGAGGCCCGTGGCGATCCCGCCACGGGCCTCCCGTCCGTCCTGCTGGCCGGTTGCTACGCGCTGGCCGTCGCGCGCGTCTCGGCGAGCGTGGGGTAGTCGGTGTAACCCTCGGCGCTCTGGCCGTAGAACAGCTCGGGGCGGGGCTCGTTGAGCTCGGTGTCGTGCTCCCAGCGGTGCGCGAGGTCCGGGTTCGCGATCGCGGGGCGTCCGGCTGCGACGGCGTCCGCGTGGTCGCCGTCGACCAGGGCGATCGCCTCGTCACGGGTGGTCAGCGCGCTGAAGCCCGAGTTCACGATGAACGGGGCGCCCACCGTGCGACGGATGTGCTGCACGAGCTCGCCGGTCGGCTCGGCGTGCAGGACGTCGACGAACGCCAGGCCGAGCGGTGCGAGGCCCTCGGCGAGGGCGGTGTAGGTCGCCAGCACGTCGGCCGGGTCGTTCTCGATGACGCCCTGGATGCCGTGCTCCGGCGACAGGCGGATGCCGGTGCGGTCCGCGCCGATCGCCTCGGCGATCGCGGTGGTGACCTCGATCGCGAAGCGGGCACGGTTCTCCGGGGAGCCGCCGTACTGGTCGGTGCGGGTGTTCGACGTGCTCGACATGAACTCGTGCACGAGGTACCCGTTCGCCCCGTGCACCTCGACGCCGTCGAGTCCGGCGGCGATCGCGTTGCGGGCGGCCTGCACGAAGCCCTGCACGGCGTCCTGCACCTCGGCGGTGGTCAGCTCGTGCGGGACCGGCATGTCGGCCTTCGTCCCGTCGGCGAGGTGGGTCTGTCCCGGTGCTGCGATGGCGGACGGCCCGACGATGCGGGGCGTGCCGGCGATCGACGGGTGCGAGACCCGCCCGCCGTGCATGAGCTGCATGACGATCGTGCCGCCGGCCGCGTGCACGGCGTCGGCGACGCGGCGCCAGCCGGCGATCTGCTCGTCGGTCTCGATGCCGGGCTGGCCGGGGTACGAGCGGCCTTCCTGGACGGGCCACGTGCCCTCGGTGACGATGAGGCCGAGGCTCGCGCGCTGCGCGTAGTGCTCGACGAGCAGGTCGTTCGGGACGCCGTGCAGGCCGGCGCGCGTCCGGGTCAGCGGGGCCATGACGATGCGGTTCGACAGGGGGAGTGCGCCGAAGGTGGCGGGTTCGAAGAGCTTCACGACGAGGGGAACGACGTGTTGCTCGGTGCAATTCCGGAACGGGGTCGATTCCCAGTTCCCGGGGGACGGCGTTTCGGCTGGCCGGGTCTTGGTGGGCTCAGTCGCGTGGGCAGACCAGCGTGGAGGACCGGACCTGGCCTTCTGGTCGGATCACCTGGTGCCGCGAGAGCGCCGCGCCGCACATCGGGCACGGGCGGTCGATGCTGCGGTCGTCGACGCCTTCCGGGTGCCCCGCACCGATCTGCGACGGACCCATCTTGCGGATGAGTGTGCTGTTCCAGCGTTCGTACCAGCTGCCGAAGCGTCCCACGATGGTCCTTTCGTTCGTGCACTCATCATCATTGCACGAACGAATGGGGATCACACGGTGTCGACGAGTTCGAGGAGTTCCGTCAGCTCGTTCTTGAGTCGTTCGAGTCGGTCGAGCGGCCACCCGAGCCGGTCCGCGACGGCGATCGGCACCGAGCGCGCGCGCTCGCGGAGTGCTCGTCCTGCGGTCGTCAGGGAGACCTCGAGCTGTCGTTCGTCGGTGCTGCTCCTGGTGCGCTTGACGTAGCCGGAGGCCTCGAGCCGCTTGAGCAGCGGGCTGAGCGTCGCGGACTCGAGGCGGAGTTCGCCGGCGATCTCGCGCACCGAACGGGGGTCGTGCTCCCATAGGGCGAGCATCACGAGGTACTGCGGGTGCGTGAGGCCCATCGGTTCGAGCAGGTCGCGGTACAGCCCGATGACGCTGCGGCTCGTGGCCGCGAGCGCGAAGCAGAGCTGCCGGTCGAGGGCGAGGGGGTCGATCTCGGTCTGCGCCATGCGCCCAGCGTACCGTTCGCGCACGAACGATCGCCTGCATCGCACGGACCGGGTCCGCGGTGGGCGCACGGACAGGAGGCCCGGTGCCGGTCCGACGGACCGGCACCGGGCCTCCAGGCTGGTGCGTCGCTACGCGCGGTGCGCCGGCGGGTGACCGGACTCGTGCGCGTTCGCGTCGGGCTCGACGGGGAGCGCGTGCGAACCGGTGTGCGTGTCCTCGTGCCCGGCGACCGGATGCGTGCGCTCGAGCTTCGCGCCCTCCACGTCGACGTCCGGCACGATGCGGTCGAGCCACTTCGGGAACCACCACGCGCTCTTGCCGAGCAGGTGCATCGCCGCCGGGATGAGCAGCATGCGGACGACGAACGCGTCGACCAGCACACCGAACGCCAGGCCGAAGCCGATCGGCTTGATCGTGGAGGAGTCCGAGAAGATGAACCCCGCGAACACCGAGATCATGATGATCGCCGCTGCCGTGACCACCGCGCGACCGGCGTGCAGCCCGCGCTGGACGGCCACCTTCGCGCTGGCGCCGTGGGCGTACGCCTCCCGCATGCCGGACACCAGGAACAGCTGGTAGTCCATCGCGAGCCCGAACAGGATGCCGATCTCGATGATGGGCAGGAAGCTCAGGATCGGTGCGGGGTCGTGCACCCCGAACACGCTGCCGAGCCAGCCGAACTGGTAGATCGCGGTCAGACCACCGAAGGACGCCAGGACCGACAGGATGAAGCCCGCCGTCGCCGTGATCGGGACCAGGAATGACCGGAACACGATGATCAGGATGATGAGCGACAGCCCGACGACCACCACGAGGTAGAGCGGCAGGACGTTCGCGAGCTTCTCGGACACGTCGATGTTGGCCGACGCGTTGCCGGCGACGCCGAGCGATGCCTTGCCGTCGTCGACGGTCACGTCCTGCGCGCGGAGGTCCTTGACGAGGTCCTCCGTGGAGACGCTGTCCGGGCCGCCGTTCGGCTTCACCTGGAAGGCGATGATCGAGCGGTCCTTCGACGCGCCGATCGGCAGGACGGCGTCCACGTCGTCGTTCTTCGCGATGGCCTCGCCGATGGTGACCTCGGTGGCCGTGACGTCGGCCTCGTCGATCGCCTTCGGCAGGGTCGCGACGACGAGGAGCGGACCGTTCTGACCGGCGCCGAACTCCTTGTCGAGCGTCTTGTACGCCTTGTACTGGCTGGAGTCGACCGCCTCGGACGAGCCGCTCGGCAGTCCGAGACGCATCTGTGCCGCAGGCAGGGCGATGGTGCCGAGCACGGCGACCCCGGCCACCAGGGTGATGATCGCGCGCCAGGTCGACATCGGCTTGTTCGGGACCCGCGTCGAGCCCGTGTTGCCGATGCGTGCGCGTTCCTTCTTGCGGAGGATGCGCATGCCGATGAGCGACAGCAGTGCCGGTGTGAACGACGTCGCGATGCAGATCGCGAAGAAGACCGCGACCGCGCCGACCGTTCCCATCAGGCCGAGGAACGGGATGCCGGTGATGTTCAGCGCGAGGAGGGCGACGATGACGGTCGCGCCCGCGAACACCACGGCGTTCCCGGAGGTGCCGTTCGCGAGCCCGATGGACTCGTGCACCTGCATGCCCTGCTTCAGCTGTGTCCGGTGTCTGTTGAGGATGAACAGCGAGTAGTCGATGCCGACCGCCAGGCCCAGCATCACCCCCAGCACCGGCGTCACCGAGATGAACTCGACGAGGCTCGAGAAGGACAGCGCGGCGAGCGACGCCACGCCGACGCCGAGCAGCGCGCTGACGAGCGGGACCGCGGCGCCGATGACCGTGCGGAGCATGAAGAACAGCACGAGCGCGGCGATGATGACACCGGCGATCTCGCCCGGCCCGAGGATGGACGGCACGCCCTGGGCGATGTCGTTCGACACGAAGACGTTCACGCCGCTGATGCCGGCGGAGTCGGCCTTGTCGGAGATGGCCGTCTTCGTGGTCTGCGGGACCTCGTACGTGGAGTTCGTGAACTGGACGGTGCCGATCGCGGCGCTGCCGTCCTTCGAGACGAAGCGGATGTCCTTCGACAGGTCGAGGAGCTTCGTGCCCTGCTGCAGTTCCTGCTCGCTGTCGTCGAGCTTCTGCGTGTTCGTGTCGATCGTCTTCTGCGCCTCGGCGAGCTGCTGCTCGCCGGCGGTGATCTGCTGCTGCTGGGCGTCGATCTGCGCCTGTGCCTGTGCGAGCTGCGCCTCGGCAGCTGCCGCAGCGGCGCCGCCGGCCGCTGCGGCCTGCTGCTTCTGTGCGTCGAGCTGCGCCTGGGCGGCGGCGATCTTCGTCTTGCCGTCCTCGAGCTGCTGCTTCTGCGCGTCGAGCTGCTGCTGCCCGTCGGTGATCTTCGTGCGACCGTCGTCGATCTGCTGCTGCCCGTCGACGAGCTTCTGGCGCTGGTCGTCGAGCTGCTGCTGGGTGTCGAAGCCGCTGGTCGCGCCCTTGACGCCGTTGAGGTCCTCGAGGCCCTTCATGAAGTCCGCGATGTCGGTCTTCTGCGCGTCGGTGAACGCGTCGCCGTTCTTCGTCTCGAAGACCAGCGTGCCGTTGCCGCCGTTCGCGCTCGGGAACTTGTCGGCGAGTTCGTCCTGCACCTGGGACGTCTTGGTGCCGGGGATGGTGATGGACGACGAGATCGACCCGGCGAACAGTGCGTACGTGCCGCCCGCGATCCCCATGATCACGATCCAGGAGACGATCACGAGCCAATGCCGCCGAGCGGAGAATCGTCCGAGGCGGTAGAGCAGACCGGCCATGCGGTGCCCCGTTCCTTTCGTTGTGGTGGTGCTGGTTGGGCGGGGCACGCCGGTGGACCCCTGGAGGTGCAGTCTCAGTGCGCGGGCATGTACCCGCTGCGGACGCTGTGCACGAGCCTGCCGAGCAGGGCGTCCCAGTCGTCGAGCGCTTCCTGGTCGAGGCGCGGGCCGGTCGTTCGCAGCCAGTGTTCGGCGATCACGACGATCCCGCTCATCAGGGACTCGACGAGCAGCCAGGCGTCGAGCTCGTCGGCGCTCGGGTACCGGCGGGCGACCTCGATCCTGAGGCGCTCGGTGACCCTGGTGAACGCCGTCTGGATGAGCACGGCGGCCTTCTGGTTCTCCTTCTCGGGGTCGCCGAGGAGCCGGTACATGCTCGCGATCGCCGGCGCGATGTCAGCACCTCGGGCGGCTGACTCGAGTTCGTCGAACATCGACGCCCGGCTGCCGTCGCCGACCGGGGTGTTGGCGACGTCGGACAAGAAGCGGTCGATGATCACCGAGAGTTCCTGTTCGCAGACCGCCAACAGGACCTCGTCGAGGGACCCGAAGTGGTTGAAGACCGTGCGGCGGGCGATGTCCGCACGGGTGGCGAGGTCGTCCACGCTGAACTCGCGATCGCCGCGTTCCTCGACGAGGTCGCGAGCGGCCTGCAGGATCGCCGCACGGTGCTTCGCCTTGAGGGCGGCACGACGGTCGATCGAGAGGGTCACATCGAAGACACTAAGTGCATCGATGCACTGAGTGCACCATTGTGGAGCGGATCTTCAGCGACGTACCCCGTCGGAACAGGTGTTCTGAACACGTGTGCTCGTGGTTGACTGGCGATTGCCCCGACCGCCGTACGAAGGAGTACCGATGTCCGTCCGCCTGTCCCCGGAGACCCTCGACGAGATCGCGGCGAGCGGGATCGCCGTCCCCACCTACGACCGCGCCGGGATCACCGCCGGCATCGTCCACTTCGGCGTCGGGGGCTTCCACCGCGCGCACCAGGCGATGGTGATCGACCGGCTGCTCCAGCAGGGCGAGGCCCGTGAGTACGGCATCTGCGGCGTCGGGGTGCTCGAGCAGGACCGTCGGATGGCCGACGCGATGAAGACGCAGGGCGGCCTGTACACACTGGTGCTCAAGCACCCGGACGGCTCGCTCGAGACCCGCGTGATCGGCAGCATCGTCGACTACATGCTCGCCGTCGACGACCCGGACGCCGTCGTCGAGAAGATGGCGGACCCGGAGACGAAGATCGTCAGCCTCACCATCACCGAGGGCGGCTACAACTTCGACCACGTCACGGGGGAGTTCGTCGCCGACGAACCGGGCGTCGTCGCCGACCTCAGCGGGGACCGGCCGCCCCGCACCGTCTTCGGCCTGGTCGTCGAGGCGCTCCGCCGCCGCCGTGATCGTGGGCTGGAGCCGTTCACCGTCATGTCGTGCGACAACATCCAGGGCAACGGGCACGTCGCCCGGGACATGTTCACCGCCTACGCCCGCCTGCAGGACCCGGCGTTCGCCGACTGGATGGACGAGCACGTGTCGTTCCCGAACTCGATGGTCGACCGGATCACGCCCGTGACGACCGACGACGACCGGGCGATGGTCCGCGACGACCTCGGCATCGAGGACGCCTGGCCGGTCGTCGCCGAGCCGTTCTTCCAGTGGGTGCTCGAGGACGACCACCCCGCCGGACGACCGCCGTACCAGGACGCCGAGGTGCAGATCGTCGAGGACGTCGAGCCGTACGAACTCATGAAGCTCCGACTCCTCAACGCGTCGCACCAGGGCCTCTGCTACTTCGGGTACCTCTCCGGGTACCGCTACGCACACGAGGCGACGCAGGACCCCGCCATCGCGACGTTCCTGCGCCGCTACATGGACGAGGAAGCGACCCCGACGCTGCACCCCGTGCCCGGCATCGACCTCGAGGACTACAAGTCGACGCTGATCGAACGCTTCCAGAACCCCGAGGTACGGGACACCCTCGCGCGCCTCTGCGCCGAGTCGAGCGACCGCATCCCGAAGTGGCTGCTGCCCGTCGTCCGCGACAACCTCGCATCAGGCGGCCCGGTCACGCTGTCCGCCGGCATCGTCGCGTCGTGGGCGAGGTACGACGAGGGCACGGACGAGTCGGGTGACCCCATCGAGATCGTCGACCGCCTCGCCGAGTCCCTCAACCGGATCGCATTGACGCAGCGAGACGATCGGCTCGCCTTCATCGCGAACCGGCAGGTCTTCGGCGACCTCGTCGACGACGAGCGGTTCGTCGCTGCCTACTGCGACGCCCTCGACGGACTCATCGCTGACGGCGCGCACGCCACGGTGGAGCGCTTGTCGCGCGCGTAGCGCGCGGATCGCGCCCCGCTGCGAACGTCGCGCCCCGTCACGGCGGGGCGCGACGTCCACGACGGGGTGCGACGACGGACGGGAGGCTCGTGGCGGCGTCGTCACGAGCCTCCCGTCCGGCACGGATCACGTGACGAGTGCGCGGACCCTGGCCGCGAGTGTCCGCTGCGCCGGGTCGGCGCGGACCGCCGCGTCGACGACCGCGTCCATCCGCTCCGCAACCGATCCGGTCGGGGCCGGCGCACCGACGCGCGCCGCTCCTCGTGCCAGGAGTCCGTCGACGTCGCCGCGTCCACGACCGACCGCCTTGACCGCCGCGACCGCGTTCATGAGTGCGCTCTCGGCCGGCGACCACGGGCGGACCGATGCTGACGGAGGGACCCATGCCGCGAAGCTAGTCGCCGCACTGCCGTATGGTCCTCGTGTGAACCGGACGGAGCGACTGTACGCGTTGGTCGAGGAGCTCCGAGCCGCGGCACCGGCCCGTCGGAGTGCGGCACGACTGGCGGAGCGGTTCGGCGTCAGCACGCGGACGGTCGAGCGGGACCTCCGGGCACTCCAGGAGTCGGGCGTCCCGATCTGGGCCGACGCCGGGCGGACCGGCGGCTACACGATCGACGCCCGCGCGACGCTGCCACCGCTCGGGCTCACGGTGGACGAGGCACTTGCCGTGTCGATCGGGCTCGGCGCGCTCGCGGGGAGTCCGTTCCGCGACGCGGCGGCGTCGGCCGCACGCAAGGTGACGGCGGTCCTGACGGAGGACGACGCGGCGCGGACGGCGCGGCTCGCGAGCCGGGTGCACCTGTTGGAGTCCGGCGATCGTGCGGAACCGCCGACGGGCCTCGCACGCGCGCTCACCGACGGGCGAGTGCTGCGGATGACCTACCGGGACGCGCACGGTGTCGCGTCCGAGCGCCTCGTCGAGCCGCTCGGGTACATCGGCAAGGGCGAGGACTGGTACCTCGTCGCATGGTGCCGCCTCCGCGAGGGCGTCCGGGTGTTCCGCGGCGATCGGGTGCTGCACGTCGAGGAGACCGGGGAGCGCTCCCCGGCCCGGGCGATCGCGGTCGAGGAGCTCGACATCCCGCACGGGGTGCTCCGGCCGGTGCTCGGTCGTCCGGGCTCCTGAAGCACCGGCCCCTGGAGCACCGGCCCCTGGAGCACCGGTTCCGGAAACACCGACATGACGGTGTCGCCACGCTGGAGCATGCTCGGGACGTCGGTCACCGTGGCCGACGGAGAGGCCACCATGCAGTTCGCATCCATCCGCATCATCACCGACGACCTCGACCGCATGACGGCGTTCTACGAGCGCGTCACGGGGACGACCGCGAACCGTCCGGCTCCGGTGTTCGCGGAGATCGTCACGGGTGGCCTGGTCCTCGCGTTGGCGTCCCCGGCGACCGTCGCGATCCTGGCGAGCGACGCGCCCATCGCGCAGTCGAACGGCAGTGTGGTCGTCGAGTTCCTGGTGGACGACGTCGACGCCGCGTTCGACGCGCTGCGGGCAGACCTCGACGACGTGGTGCTCCCGCCGACGACGATGCCGTGGGGCAACCGGTCGACCCTGTTCCGGGACCCGGATGGCAACCTCGTGAACCTGTTCTCCCGCCCGACCGCCTGATCCGGCTCGACGCCTGAGCGGCGTCGGTCGTCACCGCGGGTCGCGGAGCCGGTCGTGCAGCTCGCGGGCGGCTGCGCCCAGGGCGGCTTCGGCGGCCGGCTGGGTGCTCGCCGCCACGTCGGACGCGCTCAGCGCCGCGACGGCGAACCGGGATCCGTCGGTGTGCTCGACCACGCCGATCTCGTGCCGGAGGTTCAGGAGCGTCCCCGTCTTCGACGCCCAGGTCGAGGCGTCCGACGCGAAGTCGGGGGCGAGTCGGTGCCGGATGACGTTGCCGTGCAGGTGCTCGCGGAGCCGGTGCGCGACGGCGGGCCGGACGCCCCGTTCGTTCCAGATCGCGGCGAGCAGGTCGACCCACGCGCGTGCCGTGCCGGTGTTGGTCCGCGCGACGTCGAGCTGCCGGACGGGATGCCCGTGCGCCGGTGTCGACCCGCGGATCGCGAGCGTGTGGGCGAGGTGCGCCTCCTCGGGCGCGAACCGTTCGAGCGGGGTGTCGGACAGGTCGCGGAACGGGTGGCGGACGGCGATGCCGGTGAGGTGCAGCGCGGTGAGGACCGCCGTCACCTCGGCGGGCGGCACGAGCTCGAGCAGGGCGTCGGCCGCGCCGTTGTCGCTGATCGTCAGCGCGAGGGACACGAGGTCGTCGACGGCGATCACGGCCGGGCGCCGGAACCGACCGGTGCCCGGTGTGCCCTCGGTCGGGTTCCCGGCGGGCACGGTCACCGCCTGCGCACCGTCGAGCCGGCCGTCCTCGACGCGGTCCAGCACGGCGAGGGCGATCGGCAGCTTCGTGAGCGACGCGGCTGGGAAGGGCACGTCCGCGTCCAGCGCGATCTCGTGCCCCGTGGCGAGGTCGCGGACGAGGATCGACGCGCGGAGGCCCGCCGCCCGGAGCCCGTCGCGGACCCCGGCGAGGAACCGTTCATCCGACATCGGGCACCCCCAGCGCGACGGCCAGCTCGTCGGCGACCGTCCGCTGCACCGCGTCGGCGTCGTGCTCGCTCTCCGCGAGGACGGCGTACCCGCGAGCGAGCTCCGTCCCGACGAACGGTCGCCAGTGCAACCCGTACGCAACGGACTCCGCCTCCGAGCACAGCAGCAGGTCGCCGTCGGCGAGGACCGCGGCGAGCGAGGACGTCGTCGTCGCGTCCGTCGGCAGCTGGGACGGCAGGAGTCCCGCGGCCTCCGCCGCCCGGCCGAGGACGTCGCGGACGTGGGGCACGTCGTCCTCCGGTCCGATGCGGAGGCGACTCCCGTGGTCGTCGTCGTGGCGGCGGACCGTGCGTCGGGTGCGCAGACCCTCCAGCCGCAGCGGCCGGTCGCCCAGGCGTCGGCCGGCTGCGCCGAGCGGGACCCGCCACCGTGCGTCGGCGGCCGGGACGGCGACGATCGAGACCCGCACCGTCCGCGCAGCCGCGAGCTCGGCCCGACGTGCCGGCGGCTCCCGGCGCAGGTCGAGCCGCACGCCGGCTCCCCGGGCGGCGGCTTCGGCCACCGCGAGGTCCCGGGTCGTGCAGGTCTCCGGCACGGCGATCGACACCGGGCGGAGCCGGGCGCGGTCGGCGTCGAGCTCGAGTTCGTCCGCGAGTCGGACGAGCCGGCGGGCGGACGGCACGAGGTCCTTGCCGAACGGGGTCAGCACCGCGCTCCTGGCGTTCCGTTCGAGCAGGGGCCCGCCGAGGTGTCGTTCGAGGGCGACGATGCGGCGGCTCGCGACCGACTGCGCGATGTCGAGCGCCGCGGCCGCGCGGGTGACGCCACCGCGTTCCTCGACCTCGACCAGCACGCGGCAGGCGGCGACGACGTCCATGCTTTGCAGCCTAAGCCATGCCGATGTGGCATGGATCGGCGTCGTCCGGTCTTCGACAGCATGGGATCGGGGCAGGATGCTGGGGACATGCGAACCAGGAACAGCACCACGGCCGGAGCGGTCGTCCTCGCCGCGGCCATCGCGCTCACGGGCTGCAGCGCGTCATCGGCGCCCGCCGCGTCCACGTCCGCGTCCGCGTCGGTCTCCACACACTCCACCGACCGAGCGTTCGCGGCGCTCGAGCACCAGCACGACGCCAGACTCGGCGTCACCGCGATCGACACGGCGTCCGGGCACCGGGTGTCGTACCGATCGGGCGAGCGCTTCCCGTTCGCGTCGACCAACAAGACGTTCATCGTCGCTGCGGTGCTCGCCCACGACTCGGACGCCGACCTCGACACGCTCGTGCACTACGACCGCAGCGACCTGCTCGACTACGCCCCGATCACCAGCCGGTTCGTGGACACCGGCATGACGGTCCGCGAGCTGATCGACGCCGCGATGCGGTTCAGCGACAACACCGCGGCGAACCTGCTCGTCGAACGGGTCGGCGGCCCGGACGCCGTCGAGCAGTACCTCCGCGGCATCGGCGACCGCACCACGAACGTCGACCGCGTCGAGCCGGACCTCAACGAGGCCACCCCCGGCGACGACCGCGACACCACGACCCCGGCGCAGTTCGCGTCCGACCTGCGGCAGGTCCTGCTCGGGAAGACGCTCGACACCACCGACCGGACCCTCCTCCGCGACACGATGCTCGACAACACCACCGGGGCGGGCACGGTCCGCGCCGGGGTCGATCCCGCGTGGCCGGTCGCCGACAAGACCGGCACGGGGGAGTACGGCGTCCGCAACGACATCGCCGTGGTCTACCCGGCCGGCCGTGCTCCGATCGTCGTCGTGGTGATGACCGCCACGGACCGGTCGGACGCGAAGGCCGACGACCCACTGGTCGCCGCGGCGACGAAGCAGGCGGTCGCCGCGCTGCGGTGACGGGCGACCGGCGCGGGCGGTGTGCCGCCGTTCACCCGAGCGTCGCGGCCCACCGGCCGATCGCGTCGTAGGCACGCTCGCGGACCGGCTCCGCGGACAGCACGACGTCGTGCAGCGCTCCCCGGAGCCGCCGCACGGTCACCTGCTCGCCGAGGGAGAGTGCCCGCCGTGCGACGACGTCGACGTTCAGCGCGACGTCGGCGTGCGCCATACCGTCGTCCCACCGCGGCTGCAGCATGCTCTTGTCGCTGAGCATCACGAGGGCGGGGACCTCGAGGCCGAGGCCCTGCTCGACGGTGGCCTGCCCGTGGAACACCGCGTCGAGCCACCCGGGGTGCAGCGGGAAACCCCGCTCCGGCCGCCACCGCTGGTCGTACGTCCAGGAGCCCTCGCTCGTCGCCGACACCGTCCGCGTGTAGAACCCGGGGTCCACTGCCGGCAGCGGGGCGAGCGGGTTCCGCCGCGCGCCGAGTTTGACCAGCGGTGCGATGAACGCCCGCACCGCGGAGTCTGCCTGGAACTCGAGCCAGGGGCTGTTGAGGATCAGCCCGGACACGAGCTCCTGGTGTCGGGCGGCCCACAGGGAGAGCGTGAGTCCGCCCGTCGAGTGGCCCATCGGCACCAGGCGGCGCTCGCCGCGGTGCTCGGACGCGATCGCGTCGAGGGCGGCACCGATGTCCTCGTCGTACGTGGCGAGGTCCCCGATGTGGCCCGGCGTCTGGTGCGGGCGCAAGCTCCTGCCGTACTTCCGCAGGTCCAGCGCGTGGAACCGGGCGCCGAGCCGCTCGATGCGTTCGGCGAGCTCGGTCTGGAAGAAGTAGTCCGACCATCCGTGGACGTAGAGCACGTCGACCCCGTGCAGCGGCCCGCGGGCGTGCAGCAGGTCGGCGGGGGATCGTCGCCGGCGGACGAGCGTCGCGACGACCGGCCCTTCGAGGTCCCCGCCGAGCGGGAGTTCGAGCCGCTCGTACGGCGCTCCGAGGACGTCCTCGGTCCACCCGTCCTGCGTCATCCCTCGTTCCTACCGGTCCCCGGCGCGGAGCGCACGATGCCGCTCGGGTCAGCGGGCGGGCAGCGGCTGGCAGCGCGGACACCACCAGGCCCGCCGCGGTGGAGAACCGGCGACGTCGACGTGGTCCGCGGCCTGTACCGAGGTTCCGCATCGGAGACACGGCCGCCCGGCACGACCGACGACCCAGTGCCGTTGCCCCTTCCCGCGGCGGCCCGTCGTCGTCTGGTAGGCGTCGGGCGTGGTCGCGGAGTGCCACAGCATCCGCCGCGCGAGGGCGAGGAGCGGCTCACCGTCGGCCAGCGAGACGGGGGTGGCGGGATGCAGTCCGCGGAGGAAGCACAGCTCGTTCACCCACAGGTTGCCGAGCCCCGCGACGACCCGCTGGTCGAGGAGGGCTTCCCGGATCGTCGGAGCCGTCGACGCGCGCAACCGGTCTGCGGCTCTGTGCACATCGAACCCGTCGTGCAGGAGGTCGGGGCCGAGGTGCCCGAGGACGAGGGGCTCGTCCGCGGTGCGGAGGTGCTCGACCACCGGCAGGTCGAGCCCCCAGACCGTACGCCCGTCGTCGAGGCTCATCCGGACCCGAGCAGCCCGTGCGGCGCTGGCCGGGAGTCGTCGGCCGGCGCCGGTGATCGTCCACGAACCCTGCATGCGCATGTGCGTGTGCAGGGTCGAGCCGTCGTCGAACCGCGTCAGGAGGTGTTTGCCGTGCGTGGCGTGCCCCACGACCCGTCGCCCGTCGAGGCGCAGCCCGGCCGCGCGGCCGCCGCGGATCTCGCCCTGGTGGACGACGGCCCCGTCGACCTGCCGCAACCGGACGGCAAGACGGAACACGGAGTCACCCTCGGGCATGGCAGCACGCTAGCCGCGACCTCCGACGCCGGTGACACACGAAGGCGGCTGCACCGACGTGGTCGGTGCAGCCGCCTTCCGCGGGATCGCGTCCGGACGATCAGTGTCCGGAGTCGTCCTTAGCCTTCTCCGTCTGCAGGCGGTCCTCGCCCTTGCCCTGGTCGAACTGGCCCTGCTGGGTGAGCTCGGTGTCGTCGGTGTGCTTGCCGACGGCTTCCTCGGCCTTGCCGACGACCTTCTGCGTGACGTCCTTCGCCTTGTCTCCGAGTGACATGGTTCGTTCCCTTCCTCGCGTGGTGGAGTGCTTCGGTGGACCCGACGCTAGGCCGACGTGCTCGGTGCGCTCTCGGGGACCGGGGGACGGGGAGCGGGACACGGCGATCTGGGCACGGCGATCGGGGCACAGTGATCGGGGGCACAGCGCAGCCGCACCACGTACGCTCGCCTGCATGGCTGACTTCACCGAGGCGCAGGCCGCCGTCGTCCGCATCGAACGAGCAGAGCCGGGTCGCTGGGACCTCTCCGTCATCAGCGACAGCGGGGTGAAGATGGGACACGGTGTGTACCTGTTCGAGCCGGACCGCGACGACGCCCAGGACGAGATCGCCGGCGCGGCCGATTTCGTCCGCGACTACGGGTTCCGCTTCGAGGCGGACGCCGTCGTCGCCGACGGCCCCGATGCGTTCTGGGCACCGCTGCTCCCGCTGGACTGACGGCTCACGACCCGCGCCGACACGGACGGGAGGCACGGTGCCAGCTGGCACCGTGCCTCCCGTTCGTCCTGTGCTTGCCTGCTAGGACAGCTTCTTGCTGTCCGACAGCCACCCGGCCAGGTCCGTCATGTAGTCGGCCTGCGAGGCGTAGTCGAGCGCCGGGAACGTCCAGCTGTGCACCTGACCGGCCACGAGCGCCTTGTTGTCCGCGAACGTCGGCTGCTTCTCGAGGTCCGCGACCTGGTAGCCCTGCTGTGAGAGCAGGATCACGTCGCCGGTGATCTGGCCCGCGTTCTCCCAGCTGTAGATGCCCCAGTAGAAGCCCTTCGGCTTCGGGTTCACCAGGTCGACGCCGAAGTCGGTGTACATCTGCAGCGTCGGCTCGTCGGCCGGGCGGGTGACGTACGCACCGTCGCCGTCGGCGTACATCGACACCACCGTGAGGTCGCTCTCCTTCGCCGCGGTCTCGAGCTTCGTCTTCGCGGTGTCGAACCGCTTCTCGGCGGCGTCGACCTTCGACTGCTTCGCCCCGAGGGACTCGGCGAGGCCGGTGATGTCCTTGATGACGTCGAGGCCCTTGCCGCCCCACTTCACCTGCGCGACCGGCGCGATGGCCTGGATCTGCTTCTGCTGTGCCGTGTCCTTGAAGCCGTAGCCGGGCTCCGAGGAGTCGAGCGTGCCCTGCTCGTCCTTCGGGTACACCGACGTGACGACGAGGTCGGGCTTGAGGGCGGCGAGCTTCTCGAGGTCGATGTCGCCGTACGCGGTGCCGAGCTGCGTGATGCCGTCGGTGTCGAGGCCTTCGAACCGCTTGTCCTGCGTCATCGGGATCTGGCCGAAGGTGCCGACCGGGTGCAGGCCGTACTCGACGAACGAGATCGCGATGTCGTTGAGCACGACGACGCGCTTCGGCGTGTGGTCGACCTTGACGGTGGTGCCGGTGGCGTCCTTGTAGGACCACGCGCCCCCGTCGGCCGCGGCGCTGGAGCCGGAGCCCGCGGAGTCGGAGGCGCCCGTGGACGAGCAGCCGGCGAGGAGCAGGGCCGACGCGGCCACTGCGCTGAGGAGAACGGTACGGAGCTTCACGTTAGGAGAGGCTAACCTAAGTTGACGGCGGCCGCGAGTCCCGTGACGTCGTGCTCGTCCGCCTCGGGCACGACCATCGGCGCGCCGGTCACGGGATCGGGGACGACCCGCGCGTGCAGCCCGAACGCCGACTGCAGGACCGCAGGGGTCAGCACCTCGGTGGGTGAACCGTCCGCGACCACGCCGCCGTCGTGCAGGACGACGAGCCGGTCCGAGTACCTGGCCGCGAGCGACAGGTCGTGCAGGACCATCACGACCGTCGACCCCTGGTCGCGGTTGATCCGCCGGACCAGGCGCAGCACGTCGAGCTGGTGCGCGAGGTCGAGGTACGTCGTCGGTTCGTCGAGCAGCAGGGTGTCGGCGCGCTGGGCGAGCACGAGCGCGATCCAGGCCCGCTGCCGCTGCCCGCCGGAGAGGCTCGCGACGTCGCGGTGCGCCACCTCGGTCAGGCCGGTCGCGGCGATGGCCTCCTCGGCGACACCGGCGTCCTCGGCGGTCCACGGGCGTGCCCAGGACTGGTGCGGGTTCCGGCCGCGCATCACGAGGTCGAGCACGCTCGTGCCGGCGGGGGCAGCGGGGGACTGCGGCAGGATCGCGAGCTTCCGGGCGACGGCGCGGTTCGGCTCCTTGCGGATCGGGACGCCGTCGAGGTGGACCTCGCCCGCGATCGGCTTGAGGACCCGCCCGAACGCCTTCAGGAGCGTCGACTTGCCGCAGCCGTTCGCGCCGAGGAACGTCGTCACCGTGCCGCGCTCGATGCGCAGGTCGAGGTCGTTGAGGACGGCGCGGCGGTCGTAGCCGACGGACAGGCCGCGTGCCTCCAGGACGGGCGGTCTCGCGACGGCGCTGTCGTGCGGTGCAGCTGTCGTGGTGTCGTGCAGTGTCGTCATCGGGACATCTCCTTGCGGTGACGGATGAGGAGCCAGATCAGGTACGGAGCACCGATCACGGTCGTGACGATGCCGACCGGCACCTGCCAGGGGAACGCCGACCGGGCGAGCAGGTCGGCGGCGAGGACGAGCACCGCGCCGAGTGCCGCGGAGAGCAGCAGCGGCGGACGGTTCGTGCCAGCGAGGCGTAGGGCGATCTGCGGCACGACGAACGCCACGAAGCCGACCGGCCCCGCGGCGGCGACGGCGGCGGCGGTGAGGACGACCGCGAGCGCGATGACGAGCAGACGGTGCCGCTGGATCGCGAGGCCGACGCCGACGGCGACCTCGTCACCGAGCTGCCCGATGCCGAGGGAGGCGCTCGTGGCCAGCGCGATCGGGACCGCCACCGCGGCGACGATCAGCAGCGGCCAGACACTCGCCCACGAGGTGCTCGACAGGCTCCCCACGAGCCACTGCGACGCCGCGGCGGCCTGGGTGATCTGCGCCCGGACGAGCAGGTAGCTCGTGACCGCGTCGAGCGTGGCGCTCACCCCGATGCCGACCAGGACGAGCCGGTAGCTCTGCACGCCGCCGCGCCACCCGAGTCCGTACACCACGGCCGCCGCGATGAGCGCGCCGATCGTGGCGGCGACGGGGATGCCGCTGCCGAGCACCACGGCACCGACGGCGTACGTGCCGCCGCCGATGACGACCGCCGCGACGGCACCGACGCTCGCCCCGGAGGTCACGCCGATGATGTCCGGCGTCCCGAGCGGGTTCCGTGTGAAGGTCTGGGTCAGCGCTCCGGCGACCGCGAGGGTCAGCCCGACGAGCGCGCCGGTGAGGACCCGGGGGAGCCGGAGCGTCTGGACGATGAAGGCATCCGGGCCGGTCCCGAGGTCGAGCAGTGACCGGACGACCGTGCCCGGTGCGATCCACGTCGAGCCGATCGCGACGCCGAGGACCACGAGCAGCAGCGCGGCGGCGACGGCGGCGATGGTCAGCCAGAACACCCGGGGACGCCAGGCGAGTCCGACTGGCCCGATGCGGATGCCCCGGCGCCCCGTGGTGCGGGCGGTGCCGGCGGTGTCGGCGGTGCCGGCGGTGTCGGCCCCGCGGGCGGTGTCGACGGCGCTCACAGCGACACCAGCGATCGGCGGCGGGCGACGGCGACGAAGACCGGACCGCCGATCACGGCGAGGACGATGCCCACCTCGACCTCGGCGAAGCCCCCGACGAGCCGGCCGATGACGTCGGCGAGCAGCACGAGTGCCGCCCCGAGCAGTGCGGAGGCGGGGAGTGCCCAGCGGTGCCCGGTGCCGACGAGTGCCCGGGCGACGTGCGGCACCGTGAGGCCGACGAACCCGATCGGCCCGGCGGCGGCGGTGGCCCCGGCGGCGAGCAGCGTGATCCCGCCGAGGCCGACGAGCCGGGCGACGAGCACGTTCTCGCCGAGCCCCTTCGCGAGGTCCGCCCCGAGCCCAAGCGCGTCGAGCGATCGGACGTTCAGGACGGCGAGCACCAGCCCGGCGACGAGGAACGGCCACACGGCCTGGAGCACGTCGATCTGGCGGCCGGACAGCGAGCCGACGACCCACAGCCGGTAGGCGTCGAGGGAGTCCCGGTCGGTGAGGACCAGGAACGAGGTCAGCGCGCCGAGCAGTGCCGACACCGCGGCACCGGCGAGGGCGAGCGGCACCGGGCTCGCGGTCCCGCTGCCCGCGATCGTCACCGAGAACACGACGACGCTCGCCACGACGGCACCCGCGAGCGCGAACCACACCGTGACGCCGGTGTTCGTGATCCCGAAGACGTAGACGCCGATCACGACGGCCAGTCCGGCGCCGGCGGAGACCCCGAACAGGCCGGGGTCGGCGAGCGGGTTCCTGGTGTGCCCCTGCATCAGCAGTCCGGCGATCCCGAGCGCCGCACCGACCGCGGCGCCGATCGCCGTACGCGGGATCCTGGACCCCCAGACGATGGCGTCGTCGGTGCCCGACCCCGTGTGCATCAGCCCGGCGATGACACGGTCGACACCGATCCGGTTGCTGCCGAGGAGCATGCTGGCGACCACGACGAGGGCGAGCGCGACGACCATGCCGAGGACGATCGCAGTCCGCCGCCTGGTCGTCGTCCGGTGGACGCCGGCGGCACCGACACCGGGGTCCCGCGTGCCGCGGAGGGGGTCGGCGAGAGCGGGGATGGGGGCTGGCACGCGGACCATCTTAGGTTAGCCTTGCCTCATGGCGAAGAACCCGCGGCTCCTGCCCGTGAACCCTCGGCTCTTCCGTGCCCGGGTCGTCCGGACCGAGCGCGTGACGCCGTCGATGCACCGCGTCACGGTCACCGGGGACGACCTGCACGAGTTCGGGTACCTCGGGTTCGACCACTGGTTCCGCCTGTTCATGCAGCACCCCCACCAGGACGTGTTCCGCCTGCCGGAGCTCGACGGGACGAAGTGGTGGCCGACCTTCCTCGCCATCCCCGAGGAGACCCGCCCGCACTGCGCGAACTACACCGTCGCCGCCTTCCGCCCGGCGACCGCGGTCACCCCGGCCGAGCTGGACATCGACTTCGTCGTGCACACGAGCGCCGACGGCTCGCTCGAGGGCCGCGCGGCGATCTGGGCGTGCACCGCCCGTCCCGGTCAGGAACTGGCGATGCTCGACCAGGGCTGCATCTTCGACTGCCCGGACGACACGAGCGAGGTCCTCGTCGTCGCGGAGGAGACCGGTCTACCCGGTGTCGTCGGCATCGCGGCGTCGCTCCCGCGGGACGCGGTCGGCCGGATCATCCAGGAGGTCCCGGTCGCGGCGGACGTCCGCCCGCTCGACGCACCGGCCGGCGTCACGGTGACCTGGCTCGTCCGCGACGACGCCCACGCGGTCCCCGGAGCGGCGGCGCTCGAGGAACTCCGTCGGCACACGCCGACCGACGAGTACGCCTACGCGTTCGTCGTGGGGGAGTCCACCCTCGCGACCGAGGGCCGTCGCCACCTGCACCGCTCGGGGCTGCCGAAGTCCCGCATCACCTTCTCCGGCTTCTGGAAGCGCGAGGCGAAGGAGCCGGTCCCGGCCTGATCGTGCCAGGCTGTGCGCATGGGGACGGTGCGGGGAACAGCGGTGGTCGGCGTGGTCGTGGCAGCGGTGCTGCTCGTGAGCGGGTGCGCGCAGGCGTCCGGACAGCCCGACGTCGCCCCGGTGACGCGGACACCGACACCGACCCAGACCCCGACCCCGACGCCCACCCCGACGGCGACGACGCCGGCGATCGCGCAGGCCCTCCCGGACACCGTCGACGCCGGGACGGTCTCCGGCGGGGTGTCCGCGACCGCCTCGGGGACCGGGTCGTCGAACGTGGCGTTCCACGCGGACGGTGACTTCGCCGTGGTCGTCGAGCTCGACTGCTCGTCCTGCACGGGGACCGCGACCGTCACCGCCCCGGGGCGGATGTCGCCGTTCGGACGCGCGACCGCGCCGCTGCGGGGCTCGTTCCTGACCGGCGTCATGCAGAGCGACTCCCCGGACCAGACGATCATCGTCGAGGCCGAGGGCCCGTGGACGGTGACCCTGCGCAGCTGGAACGACCTGCCGTACGTGTCCGGGTCGCAGTCGGGGACCGGGCCCGCTGTGCTCTTCTTCTCCGACGACGTCTCGCACGTGACGGTCGACTACCGGCCGAGCGGACCGGACGACTCGTTCTCCGGCCGGGTGTTCACGACGTCGGACAACCCGCAGCTGTTCGGGAACTCCGGGGCCTTCACCGAGTCGTTCGACGTCGACCTGCCCGGCGTGATGGCGATCCAGACGAACGGGACCTGGACGGTCACCCCCACCCCCTGACGGTCCTTCCCATCGCGCCCGCATGAGGAAGCCGAATCGCGCGTAGGAGGCCGGAACACCGGGCCTCCTACGCGCGATTCAGCTTCCTACGCGCGATTCGGCCCGCTTGGCGCGGCGTCCGTGACGGACTGGAGGCTCTGCGCACGACGTGCGCAGAGCCTCCAGTCCGGTGTGTGGTCGCGTCAGCCCTTGAGGCCGGAGCCCGTCACGCCCTCCACGATCTGCCGCTGGAAGATCAGGTAGAGGATGATCAGTGGCAACGCCGCCAGGATGGCGCCGGCCTGGATGTCGGCGTACCGCTGGCCGAAGCTGCCCTGGACGGTGGCCAGACCGACCGGGACCGTCATGAGGTCCGGGTTGGACAGGACGAACAGGGGCAGGAGCAGGTTGTTCCAGACCCCGACGAACGTCAGGATCGTCACCGCCGCGATCACCGGCCGCGACAACGGCAGGATCACCGACCAGTAGACCTTCCAGATGTTCGCGCCGTCGATGCGGGCGGCCTCCTCGAGTTCACGCGGGATGCCGTCGAAGAACTGCTTGAAGATGAACACCGCGATCACGGCCGGCACCTGCGGGAAGATCACCGACCAGTAGGTGTTCAGCAGGTTGACGGCGTTGAGCTCCTGGAAGATCGGGATGATCAGCACCTGGGTGGGGATCATGATCCCGAGGATGATGAGCAGGAACGCGACGTTCCGACCGCGGAACACCAGCCGGGACAGGGCGAATGCGGCCATCGACGCGAACAGCACCGTGAGGAGCGCCGTGACGACGCTCGTGATGCCGCTCGCGAGGTACCAGTTCCAGATGTCGCCGGCTTGGAAGAGCGCCGCGTAGGAGTGCAGCGTCGGATTCCAGTTCGACAGGATCGAGTTCGCGCCGAGCGCCGCGACGCCGTTGTCCGACAACGAGGTCTTCAGCGCGAACAGGCTCGGGATCAGCCAGATGATCGCGAACACCGTCAGGATGATCGCGGCCGTGATGTTGAACCCCTTGCCGCTGACACCGATCTTCGCGGCGTTCGCGGGTGCGGCGGCCGAGACACCGGAACGGAGCTTCGGCCGGCTGGTGGTGATGCTCTCGGTGGCGGTCATGTCAGGCCCCGATCTCTCGCTTGGCGGCAGCGCGTTCGACGATCTGCCGGATGACCGCGATCGCGACGATCACGATGAACAGGAGCACCGACGCGGCCGATGCCGCACCGAGCCGGTTGTCGGTGAAGCCGACGCCGGTGATGAGCTGCAGCGAGACCTGGGTCGAGATACCGGGCCCGCCGTTCGTCATCAGGTACACCTGGTCGAAGATCTTCAGGCTGGCGATGATCTGCAGCAGGATGACGAGCGTCGTCGTCCGGCCGAGGAGCGGCAGCGTGATCGACTTGATCTGCTGCCAGCTCGACGCGCCGTCGACGGCGGCGGCCTCGTACAGCTCGCGGGGGATCTCCTGCAGACCCGCCAGGTACAGCACGAAGTTGAACCCGAGGGTCCACCACACGGTGGCGATCGCGACGCCGATCATGGCGGTGTTCGGGCTCGCCAGCACACCGGCACCCGGGGTCATCCCGAGCAGGGACTGGACGCTCGCCCACAGGCCGGTGCTCGGCGTGAAGATGAACACCCAGATGAGCGAGATGGTCGCCGACGGCAGGATGAAGGGCAGGAAGAACGCCAGCCGGAAGAACCACTGGCCGCGGTTCATCCGGTTCGTCAGCACGGCGAAGACGAACGCCAGGATGACGAGCGGCGGCGTCGTGTACAGCGTGAACTGCAGGGTGTGCCAGAGCGACGACCAGAAGTCGGCGCGGCCGAGCATCTCCGCGTAGTTCGCGAACCCGGCGAAGCTGCCGAGGCCCGTGCGGACGGTCGAGGTGTTGAAGAAGCTCGTGACGATCATCCAGATCGTCGGTCCGAGCAGGAAGGCCAGGTAGAACAGGCCGAACGGGGCGAGGAAGAGCCAGCCGCTGCGGCCCTGGCCGCGGGTGAGGCTGGTGCGGTAGGTGCGGACTCGACGGGGAGCGGTGGCCGCTCCCGTGGGACGGGTGAGGACTGGTGCTGCAGTCACGTCATCGTGCCTTTCGCGGGGTGTTCACGTCGCCGCTCACAGCGGGCTCGGGGTGTTGAGGTACGTCGACAGTTGCGACTTGATCGCGCTCATGGCTGCGGCGGGGGAGCTCGAGCCCTGCTGGACGAGTGCGAGCTGTGCGCCGACGGTGTTCTCGAACGTGGAACCGGATCCGCCGTACCAGGCGGCGTCGTCGAACACGGCGGTCTCGGCAGCGGATGCGTAGTTCGACTGCGGCGTGAGCTCCTTGTACGCGGAGCTGTCGTACGTCGGCAGGTACGCCGGGACGTGGCCGCCCTGCGCCCACGTCATGCTCTGCTCGAGCATCTGCTTGATGAACAGCATCGCGGCCTTCTTCTGCTCGGGTGTGCGGTCCTTCCGCGGCAGGATGAAGGTGTGCGAGTCGGCCTGGGTCGCCGGCTTGTCGAAGAGCTGCGGGATCGGCGCCATGCCGAACTTCAGGCCCTTGATCGACTGCGCCGTGCTGATCTCCCACTCGCCCTGCATGAAGAAGCCGGCCTTGCCGGTGAACATCAGGGTCTGGGCGGTGGCGTAGTCGAGGCCCTTGTTCAGCCAGCCGTTCTTCACCCACTTCTGGGTCATCTCGGTGACCTTCGTGTACGCGTCCTCGTTGACGGTGAGCTTCGCGCCGCCGTCGCTGATGAACGGCGTCGCGCCCTCGATCTGGTTGTACATCGTCCAGAAGAAGCGCCACGGGGTCGCGATCTCGCTGACGTTCGCGACGTTGAGCGCGGTGCCGCCCGTCACCTTCGCGACCGCGGCGAGGGCACTCTCGAACGCCTCCAGCCCGGTGAGGTCCTTGAGCTTGCCGTCACCGTCGAGCAGGCCGGCCTTCTGGCAGACGTCAACGTTGTAGAAGAGCACGAACGGGTGGGTGTCGAGCGGCACGCAGATGTTCTTGCCGTCCGTCTTCTGCGCCGTCCAGGCCTTCTGGTTGAAGTCGCTCGCAGCGAGTCCGACACCGGCGAGGTCGTCGGACGTGATCGGGTCGAGCAGGTCGCCGTCCCAGAGGGGCTTCGCACGCGTCAGGTGGGAGATCGCGACGTCCGGCGGCTTGTTCCCGACGGTGGCCAGTGTGACCTTCGAGTAGTACGGGTTGCCCCACGCGAACGTCGTCGCCTGCAGCGAGCTGGATCCGCCGTGCTGCTTGGCGTACCCGCGTTCCATCTCCTGCATACGGGCGCCGTCGCCGCCGCCGAAGAGGTTCCAGAAGACGAGCGTCTCGGGGTTGAGCGCGCTGCCGGCGAGGCCTGCCGCGATCGGGCTGGAGCACGCGGCGAGGGGGAGCACGGTGGCCGCTGCGGCACCGGCCGCGAGGAGGCTCCGTCGGGTGAAGGCACCGCCTCGCAGCTGTGGGACGGGTGGGACGGGTCGGTTCGGCATGGCATCACTCCATCGGGATGGGCCGGGCTGAGAGCACCAGGGCAGGTGCTCCGTGAGCGCTCACATTAGCCCGCGACACGATGATGCGCCAGCCCTTTCGCGCTGCCGTGGATACCGGTAGCGTTACGGATGGGTGAGCGCTCACTTTCGAGTCGGGCCGCCACTGAACGCCTGATGCCCAGCAGATCGAAGGAGATCCATGCCCCGCACACACCTCGTCCTCGACTCCGCGTTCACGGTGGGGCCCGTGCGCCGCCGGCTGTTCGGTGGCTTCGTCGAGCACCTCGGACGCCACGTCTACGACGGCATCCACGAACCCGCGCACGAAAGCGCCGACGAGCACGGCTTCCGCAAGGACGTCATCGAGCTCGTCAAGGAGCTCGGCGTCACCACGATCCGCTACCCCGGCGGCAACTTCGTCTCCGGCTACAAGTGGGAGGACGGCGTCGGCCCGGTCGACCAGCGTCCGCGCCGACTCGACCTCGCCTGGCACTCGACCGAGACGAACGAGGTGGGCCTCCACGAGTTCCAGCAGTGGCTCGACTCCGTCGGCTCCGAGATGATGCTCGCCGTCAACCTCGGCACCCGCGGCACCGAGGCGGCCATCGAGCTGCTCGAGTACGCGAACATCCCCGGCGGGACCGCCCGTTCCGAGGAGCGCAAGCGCAACGGGCGCGAGGAACCGTTCGGCGTCACCATGTGGTGCCTCGGCAACGAGATGGACGGGCCGTGGCAGCTCGGCCACAAGAACGCCGACGACTACGGCAAGCTCGCCGCGATGACGGCGAAGGGCATGCGCCAGATCCAGCCGGACCTCGAACTCGTCATCTGCGGGTCGTCCGGTGCGTCGATGCCGACGTTCGGGGAGTGGGAGCGCACCGTCCTCGAGCACGCCTACGACGACGTCGACTACATCTCCGCGCACGCGTACTACGAGGAGGGCGACGACCTCGCCACCTTCCTGGCATCGGGCGTCAACATGGACCGCTTCATCGACACGGTCACGACCGCTGCCGACCACGTGCAGGCGCACAAGAAGTCCGACAAGCGCATCGACATCTCGTTCGACGAGTGGAACGTCTGGTCCATCTCGAAGTGGAACGAGATGCAGAAGGAGTTCACGCTCGACGAGTGGCCGGTCGCGCCGCGTCTGCTCGAGGACGTCTACACCGTCGCCGATGCCGTCGTGGTCGGCGGGCTGCTCATCTCGCTGCTGCGCCACGCGGACCGTGTCGCATCGGCGTCGATCGCGCAGCTCGTGAACGTGATCGGCCCGATCATGACCGAGCCCGGTGGTGAGGCATGGCGCCAGACCACGTTCTTCCCGTTCTCGCTCACCTCCCGCCTGGCCCACGGCACCTCGCTGCAGGTCATCGCATCGGGCGACACCGTCGACGGGGGCACGTACGGGCAGGTCCCCGTGGTCGACTCCGCCGCGACGATCGAGGACGGCAAGGCGGCGGTGTTCCTGGTGAACCGCCACCCGTCCGAGAGCACGACGGTCACGATCGACCTCTCGGGGCTGTCCGTCGAGGGTGACGTGCACGCCGAGGGTGTCTGGGACGACGACCTGCACGCGGTCAACGACCTGGCGAACACGTCGCGTGTCGGGCTCCGCACGAACGAATCGGCTCGCCGCGAGGGCGACACCGTCACGATCGAGCTCCCCCCGGTGAGCTGGACGGCGCTCTCGATCGGGTAGCCGGCGGGCGCTTCCGCGCGTAAGAGGTCGAAACGCGCGTAGGAGGTCGGTTTTTCCGACCTCCTACGCGCGTTTCGGTTTTCCATGGCGGGCGCGGTGGGTCGGAACGCGCGCCAGGCGCCGGAACGCGCGGGGCGCCGGGCGGGAGGCTCGGTGCCGGACTGCCACGAGCCTCTCCCCGTCGGCACGGCCGGGCCGCCGCTGGCGCGTCGCCCCGGGACCGGCTCCGTGGGCCCAGTCCGGAGCGGGTACCGTCCAGGGCATGCGTGGCGTCGGACTGATCGATGAGGCCGGCCGGATGCGGCTGGTTGGCTCCGGCGTCGCCGGGGCGGCCTTCGCCGTCGTGCTCGTGATGCTCCTGGTGTCGCCGTGGGCCGGTGCGACGACGGGGGTGCTCGTCGCCGTCGCGATCCCCGTCGGTGCCGCCGGTGCAGCGATCGGGGCGTTCCTGACCGTGCGCTCCTGGCGTCTCGGGGGCGGCTACGAGCGCGTCGTCGCGGTGCAGCGGTGGGTGGCCGAGGGCGAGGTGCCCGCCGGTGTCCCCGCGTCGGTGTGGATCCCGCTCGTGCAGGCCGAGGCCGACAAACTGGTCGCGGGCTGGGGGAAGATCGTGCTCGCGGTGTGCTGGGGAGCGATGACGTGGTCGATGCGTGACCAGCAGCCGCCTGTGCTCACCGCGATCCTGCTCGCGTTGTGGGCGGGGCTCGCGACGTGGAGCGCGGTGTGGGTGATCCCGCGGGCGCGTGCCGCGCGCGACGTGCTCCGACGGGGCGTCGCGTCGCTCGAGTGACGCGCCAGCCGGATCAGGACGACGGGGCCGCCGTGCTCGCACGTTCGACGAGGTACACCGGCACGAGATCGGTCGCCGCGACCGCCGCTGTCCCCGCGATCTGCCCGAGGAGCGTGCTGACCGCGCGTCGGCCGACCTCGTCGAAGGACTGGTGCACCGTGGTGAGCGGCGGCCAGAACGAGTCGGACTCCGGCGAGTCGTCGAAGCCGACGACGCTGAGCGACCCCGGCACCGAGCGACCGACCTCGTGGCATGCGCGGAGGATGCCGAGGGCGGTCTGGTCGTTCGCCGCGAACACCGCGGTGATCTCGGGACGACGGGCGATCTCGAGCCCGGCGCGGTAGCCGGAGGTCGAGCCCCAGTCGCCCTCGAACACGGGCGGGACGGCCCGCCCAGCGTCGGTGAGCGTCGCTTCCCACGCGGCCCGACGGCCTCCGGCGGAGTAGGACATCGCGGGGCCGGCCACGTGCCAGACCGTCTCGTGTCCGAGGTCGAGCAGGTGCTGCGTCGCCAGTCGGGCGCCCTGTGCCTGGTCGGTGTCGATCGCCGGATGATCGGTGGTGCCGGTCGAGTCGATGACCACGACGGGCACACCGTCGGGCAGGACGACCTCTGCGGTGTCCATCACGTGCGACTCGATGATGATCACGACACCGTCGACCGCCTGCTCCTGCAGCCGCGAGAACGCCGAGCGGACGCCGTCCTTCGTGCGCGACGCCATCGGGAGCAGCGTGATCGTGAAGTCGGCGGCACCCGCGGCGTCGGCGATCGCCTCGAGCGTGCGCATGTTCCCGAACGACGCGAGCGTGAACATGATCACGCCGATCGTCCGGAAGTGCCCGGAGCGCAGGGCACGGGCCGCTCGGTTCGGGCGGTACCCGAGTGACGTCATCGCCTGCTGGACGCGATCGCGGGTCTCGGGGCTCACGTTGTCGAAGCCCCTGGCGACGCGGGACACCGTCTGCATCGAGACGCCGGCCGCGTCGGCGACCGCTGCCATCGAGGGTGCTCGTCCTCCGGCCGGTGGGGCGGTCGTCATCGCGGGCATCCCTTCACGTCCCTGGTGCGGCTTCGATCACGATTCTGTCACGCAGTTGCATGTTGACGTTGCCATGCTATCTTCGACCACGATGTTGACGTCAACATCAGGTCGCATCGCCGCGAACGCGATGTCGACGCGAGACGAAGGAGTCCCATGACAACGCTCGAGCAGGCCAGGTCGGCCGCCCGGTCCGGGCCACGTCGGCAGCGTGCCCGGTGGACCGGCTGGATGTTCGTCGGCCCGTTCGTGGTCGTGCTGACCGCGATGCTCATCGTGCCGATCGGCTACGCGCTCTGGCTCAGCCTCTTCCGCGACCAGCTCGTCGGTGGCAACCAGTTCGTCGGCCTGGCGAACTACCTGCAGCTCCTGCAGGACGCCAAGTTCTGGACCGGCTTCGGCCGGGTCGCCCTGTTCCTCGTCGTGCAGGTCCCGATCATGCTGTTCGTCGCGCTCGTCGCCGCCCTGGCGCTCGACAGTGCGCGGCTCTGGGCATCGTCGTTCTTCCGCATCGCGATCTTCCTGCCGTACGCGGTCCCCGGTGTCGTCGCCGCACTCATCTGGGGCTTCATCTACGGCAACCAGTTCGGCCTGACCGGGTCGATCAACGGGGCGCTCGGCATCGACCTGCTCCAGCCGTTCAGCCCCGACTGGGTCCTGGCGTCGATCGGCAACATCGTCACGTGGGAGTTCGTCGGCTACAACATGCTGATCTTCTACGCCGCACTCCGCGTGGTCCCGACCGACCTGTACGAAGCCGCCGAGATCGACGGCGCCGGCCCGTTCCGCACCGTCTGGTCCATCAAGATCCCGGCGCTCCGCGGATCGATCGTCATCGCCACGATCTTCTCGATCATCGGCAGCTTCCAGCTCTTCAACGAGCCGAACCTCCTGAAGACCCTCGCCCCGAACGTCATCGGCAGCGCCTTCACCCCGAACATGTACGCCTACTCGCTGTCCTTCAGTGGCCAGCAGTTCAACTACTCCGCCACCGTCGCCATCGTCATGGGCGTCATCACCGCCGTGATCGCCTACGTCGTGCAGGTCCGCGGAACCCGAGCGGAGAACCGATGAGCGCCGTCGACACCCAGCCCCCGACCGTGACGGAGGCGGTGACCACCCGCGGACGCAGCGGGGCGGGCCGTACCCGTGCCTCCCGTCAGACGACGGCCCCGAAGGGCCGCGGTCCCCGCGCCCGCAAGTCGCCGCTTCTGCTCGTGGTGATGGTCGTCATCACCGTCTACTCGCTGCTGCCGCTGTTCTACCTCGTGGTGAACGCGACGAAGTCGCAGGCCGACCTGCTCTCGACGTTCGGTCTCTGGTTCGGCCCGGACTTCTCGCTCTTCCAGAACATCGGCGAGACACTCACCTACGACAACGGCATCTACCTGCAGTGGCTCGGCAACACCGTGCTCTACGTCGTCGTCGGTGCGGGCGGTGCGACCCTGCTCGCGACCGTCGCGGGCTACGGCATGGCGAAGTTCCGGTTCCCCGGGCGCCGCGCGGTCTTCGCGATCGTCCTCGGTGCCATCGCGATCCCCGGTACGGCCCTCGCCGTCCCGACGTTCCTGCTCTTCTCGGCCGTGGGCCTGACGAACACCCCGTGGGCGATCATCCTGCCCTCGCTCATCAGTCCGTTCGGCATGTACCTCATCTGGACCTACGCGGTCGACGCGGTCCCGACCGAGGTCATCGAGGCGGCCCGCATGGACGGCGCCGGCGAGTTCCGGATCTTCTTCACCATCGCCCTGCGACTCCTCGCGCCCGGTGTCGTGACGGTCCTGCTGTTCGCCGTCGTCGCGACCTGGAACAACTACTTCCTGCCCCTGATCATGCTCAGCGACCCGAAGCTCTACCCGCTCACGGTCGGTCTGAACCAGTGGAGCGCCCAGGCCGTCGGGGTCTCCGCGCACCCGATCTACAACCTCGTCGTCACCGGATCGCTGCTCACGATCATCCCGATCGTGATCGCGTTCCTCTTCCTCCAGCGCTCCTGGCAGTCCGGCCTCGCGGCCGGGTCCGTCAAGGCCTGACCCTGCCGGGCCCCCGTCGGGGCCCGCGCGACCCACAGCAGCACACCCCATCACGAAGAAGTGGAAGGCACACCCGAATGAACAAGCGACTCCGGCGCGGCCTCAGCGCCCTCGCCATCGGCGTCACGGCGACGATCGCCCTGGCCGCCTGCGCCTCCGGCGGATCGTCGTCCGGCGGCTCGTCCGACGACATGACCAAGGCCCTCGAGAAGGGCGGGACGCTCACCTACTGGTCGTGGACCCCGTCCGCCAAGGCCCAGGTCGCCGCGTTCGAGAAGGCGTACCCGAAGGTCACGGTCAAGCTCGTCAACGCCGGCACCGGCAACGACCAGTACACGAAGCTCCAGAACACGATCAAGGCCGGCTCCGGTGCCCCCGACGTCGCGCAGATCGAGTACTTCGCACTGCCCCAGTTCGCCCTCGCCGACTCGCTCGTCGACCTGAAGTCCTACGGCTTCGACTCGCTCGAGAGCAAGTACGGCGCCGGCACCTGGCAGTCGGTCGACCTCGACGGCAAGGTCTACGGCCTGCCGCAGGACTCCGGCCCCATGGCGATGTTCTACAACAAGAAGACCTTCGACGAGGCCGGCATCACCACCCCGCCGAAGACCTGGGACGAGTACGTCGCGGACGCCGAGAAGATCCACGCGTCGAACCCGAACGCCTACATCGCCGCGGACAGCGGTGACGCCGGCTTCACCACGTCGATGATCTGGCAGGCCGGCGGTCGTCCGTTCGAGGTCAAGGGCACCGACGTCTCGGTGAACCTGCAGGACGAGGGCACCAAGAAGTGGACCTCCACCTGGAACCAGCTCGTCGAGAAGGGCCTGCTCTCGCAGACGCCCGGCTGGACCGACGACTGGTACAAGCAGCTCGGCAACGGTGAGATCGCGACGATGGTCACGGGCGCCTGGATGCCCGGCGTGCTCGAGTCGAGCGTCAAGGACGGCAGCGGCAACTGGCGTGTCGCGCCGATCCCGACCTACGACGGCTCGTCCGACGTCACCTCGAACAACGGTGGATCCGCCGAGGTCGTCATGAAGCAGTCGAAGAACCCGGCGCTCGCCGCCGGCTTCCTGAAGTGGCTGAACTCCTCGCAGGACTCGATCGACGTGTTCCTCAAGTCCGGCGGGTTCCCGTCCACCAAGGCGCAGCTCAGCTCGTCGTCCTTCACGGCCGAGAAGCCGGAGTACTTCGGCGGCGAAGCGATCAACGAGACCCTGTCGAAGGCGTCCTCCGACGTCGCCGAGGGCTGGCAGTACCTGCCGTTCCAGGTCTACGCGAACAGCGTCTACGCGGACACGGTGGGTCAGGCCTACCAGAACAAGACGGACCTGAACGCCGGGCTCGAGGCATGGCAGAAGGCCATCGTGAAGTACGGCAACGAGCAGGGCTTCAAGGTCACCAGCAAGTAGGACCGACCATCACCCCGGGGTCGTGCGGACACGCTCCGCACGACCCCGCTGTCTGAAAGACTTCACTCATGCGCTTCGCCATCGGCGACACCGACTTCCTGCTCGACGGCGAGCCGCACCGGGTCCTCTCCGGCGCGATCCACTACTTCCGCGTGCACCCAGACCTCTGGGCGGACCGGATCCACAAGGCCAGGCTGATGGGCCTCAACACCATCGAGACCTACGTCGCCTGGAACGCGCACGCACCGTCGCCGGGCGTCTTCGACCTGACCGGCGGCCTCGACCTCGGCCGGTTCCTCGACCTCGTCGCCGCGGAGGGCATGCACGCCATCGTCCGGCCTGGGCCCTACATCTGCGCCGAGTGGACGAACGGCGGGCTGCCGTACTGGCTGTTCACGGACGGCACCGTCGGTGTCCGCCGTGACGAGCCGCAGTTCCTCGCGGCGGTGCAGGACTACCTCGAGGCTCTCGCCCCCGTGCTCGTCCCGCGCCAGATCGACCACGGCGGGCCGATCGTGCTCGTGCAGGTCGAGAACGAGTACGGCGCGTACGGGTCGGACCCCGTCTACCTGACGAAGCTCGAGCAGATGCACCGCGACATCGGGCTCACCGTCCCGTTCACGAGCGTCGACCAGCCGATGGGCACCATGCTCGAGGACGGCTCGCTGCCCTCGCTGCACAAGACCGGCTCGTTCGGGTCCCGCTCGGCGTCGCGCCTGGAACGGCTCCGTCAGGCCCAGCCGACCGGACCGCTGATGTGCTCCGAGTTCTGGGACGGCTGGTTCGACAGCTGGGGCGAGCACCACCACACGACCTCAGCCGCCGCGAGCGCCGAGGACCTCGACGTGCTCCTCGCCGCGGGCGGCTCGGTGAACATCTACATGTTCCACGGCGGCACGAACTTCGGCTTCACGAACGGCGCCAACGACAAGGGCGTCTACCGGCCGATCGCGACGTCCTACGACTACGACGCCCCGCTCGACGAGGCCGGACGACCGACCGAGAAGTTCCACGCCTTCCGGTCCGTGATCGCGCGACACGCGCCCGTCCCGGAGCTGCCGGAGTCGATGCAGCCGGGTGGGTCCGGCCTGGAGGCGCGGCGCACGCCCGCAACGGACGTCGCCGTCCGACTCGACCGGTCCACCGCCATCGGGACGCTGCTGCCGCACCTCGCGTCGTGGACGACGCACGACACCCCTCCGACGTTCGACGCACTCGGTGCCGCCTCGGGCTTCGTGCTGTACCGGACCGAGGTCGACCTGCCGGCCGGCGGTGTGCTCACCGTCGGCGAAGAGGTGCGCGACCGCGTCCTCGTCAGCGTCGCCGGTCGCCCCGTCGGCGTCCTGGAGCGCGAGCACCACGACCGGGCCATCGCGCTGCCGCCGGGCTCGGGGACGCTCGAGCTCCTCGTCGAGGACCAGGGCCGGGTCGACTACGGGCCGCGCATCGGCGAGCCGAAGGGCCTGATCGGGGGTGTGCGCATCGACGGTGCCCTCCTGGAACGCTGGACGGCGTCACCGCTCGCGCTCGACCCGATGCCGGACGCCGCCATCGAGGTGCTGCGTGGAAGCGAGCCGACGGACGATCCGCGCGTGCTCGCTGGGCCGGTGTTCGCGCTCGGGACGTTCGACCTCGCCGAGGCGGGGGACCGGTACCTGTCGCTGCCCGGGTTCCGGAAGGGTGTGGCATGGGTGAACGGGTTCTGCCTCGGCCGGTACTGGTCCCGTGGCCCGCAGCAGACGCTCGCCGTGCCCGGACCCGTGCTGCGTGCCGGCCGGAACGAGGTCGTCGTGTTCGAGCTGCACGCGGCCGCGTCGCGCTCGGTCTGCATGCTCGTCGAGCCGCACCTCGGCCACACCGAGGCCTGAGCCCGCCCGGCCCCGCGGCGCTGCCCGCGGGAGCTGCCCGGTGTCCTCCCCGCGGCGCTCCCCGCGGAAGGTCGAATCCCGCGTGGCGAGTCGATTCGCGCGTAGGAGGTCGGTTCTTCTGACCCCCTACGCGCCTTTCGGCTTTCCAGGGCGGGTGTGATGGGAAGGATCGCGCGTCACGGGTCGAGCGCGTCGAGCTCGGTGACGGCCCGCTGGGCGTCCGCGATCCGGTCGGCCTCCGGGCGCTCCCACCACTCCGGCCCGCGCTCACCGAGGCCGTGCTTGGCGATGCCGTTCCGGTGCCGGGCGGCCGCGAGTGCGTCGTCGTCACCGGACCGCTTGGCCTGCTTGACGGCGTTCCGTCCACGACCCAGGTGCGAACGGAGCGCCGCCGCGACGTCCTCGGGGATCGCCGGGTCCGTCCGGCGCCATCGTCGGCCGTCGACGACGAAGTAGTGATCGTCGGGTTCGGTCATGCCTGCGAGTCTGCACCGTCGGGGGTCTCCGGTAGACAGGGTGCGATGACCGCTTCCCGTGCTCACCCGTTGCTCGACGTCCGACGGATCTACGCCGAGCCCGCTGCCCTCGAGCTACCCCGCGGCGTCGAGGTCGTCGGCCGGTGGCCCGATGCCGAGATCGTGCCGGTGGCCTCGCACTGGAACATCCCCGAGGTGCACGGCGACGAACGCAACGTCCAGCGCTGGGTGCGCATCAAGACCGAGGCGCTCGTGCTCGGCGTGAAGAAGTCGCTCGTCACCCGTCCGAACGGGCGCTCCGCGGACTTCATCGCCCCGTCGACCGCGAACGGCTGCGCGATGGCGTGCTCGTACTGCTACGTCCCGCGGCGGAAGGGCTACAGCAACCCGGTCACCGTGTTCGCGAACATCGAGCAGATCACGAAGCACGTCGCGCGGCACGTCCACAAGCAGGGGCCGAAGACCGAGCCGAACCAGTGCGACGCCGATGCGTGGGTCTACGACATCGGGGAGAACAGCGACTGCTCGGTCGACGCCTTGATCGGCGACAACGTGCGGGACCTCTGCGACCTGTTCCGGATGACGCCGACGGCGAAGGCGTCCTTCGCGACGAAGTACGTGAACCGCGACCTGCTCGACTGGGACCCGATGGGGCGCACCCGGATCCGGTTCTCGCTGATGCCGCACGACACCGCGAAGCTCGTCGACATCCGCACGTCGCCGGTGGCCGAACGGATCCGCGCGGTCGACGCATTCGTCGAGGCCGGGTACGAGGTCCACCTCAACTTCTCCCCGGTCATCGTCACCCCGACGTGGGAGCAGGACTGGGCCGCCCTCCTGCGCGAGGTCGACGACGTCCTCTCCCCGCGTGCCAAGGCGCAGCTGGCGGCAGAGGTGATCTTCCTGACCCACAACGAGCAGCTCCACGAGGTCAACCTCGGGTGGCACCCCAAGGGCGAGGAGATCCTGTGGCGCCCGGACCTGCAGGAGTCCAAGGTGTCGCAGAACGGTGCCGTGAACGTCCGTTACCGGTCCGGCACGAAGGCGCAACTCGTGGAGCGCTTCCGCGAACTCGTCGCCGAGCACCTGCCGTCGTGCCGGATCCGGTACGCGTTCTGACGCGGGTCGGGTCCCGCGGGCCGTCAGGGGATCAGGCGCTCGGCGCGGTACCGGGCGAAGAGGTCCGCGAACGCCCGCTCGGTGCGGCGGTAGGCGGTGAACCCGGCCTCGCGGCTCTTGCCCATGTCGGTGACGACCTCCATCGCGCGGCCGAGGTCGGCGTCTGTGTGCCACCACGAGGCGAGTCGAGAGATGTCGGACTCCACGAGGCCGTGCCGCTCGGCGATGCCCGACCACGACGACTCGTACGGCGCCATCTGCTCTTCGAGCGGTCGCGGCGCGTCCTCGTAGCCGACGACCCGCGCCGGGTCCACCCCGAGGTGTTCCGCGAGTCGCGGCCACATCCACCGCCACCGGAAGACGTCGCCGTTGACGATGTTGAACGCCTCGTCGGCACCAGCGGGATCCGTCGACGCCCAGACCATCTGCTCGGCGAGGACGCCGGCGTCGGTCATGTCGGTGAGGCCGTTCCACTGCGCCTCGCTGCCGGGGAACACGAAGTCGAGGTCGAGCTCCTTCGCGATGGTCGCCTGGACCGCCAGCGTGAGCCCCATGTTCATCGCGTTGCCGACCGCGTGGCCGATGACGGTGTGCGAACGGTGCACGGACCAGGTGAAGCCCTGGCGCTCGGCAGCCGCGAACAGTTCGTCCTCTTGCGCGTAGTAGAAGTTCGGGGTGTCGAGCCGCGGCTCCTCCTCGTGGAAGGGGGTGTCGGGCATCTCACCGGCGGCGTAGGCCTCGAACGGGCCGAGGTAGTGCTTGAGCCCGGTGACCAGGGCGACGTGTTCGAGCGGGGCGTGGTCGAGCGCCGCGAGCAGGTCGCGGACCATGCCGCCGTTCACGGCGATGTTCTCCGCCTCGGTCGCCTGCCGCTGCCACGCGGTGAAGAACACGTGCGTCGGACGCTCGTCTGCGAGCGCGGCGCGCAGGGCATCCGCGTCACGGAGGTCGGCGGCGACACCGCGGACCCCATCGCGTGTGCCGGCACGGCGCGAGAGGGCGGCGACGTCCCACCCGTCGCGGGTGAGCTGCGCGACGAGGGCGGAGCCGGTGATGCCGCTCGCCCCCACGACGAGGGCGCGGCGGTGGTCGGTGGACGGTGTGGTCTCGACGGAAGTCATCATCGTTGCCAACACCTGTCGGCCTGTCGGTGTTCCCTCACCGTGGACGACGGATCCGGATCGGCCCCTTCGCCGTCGACGGATCCACGACGGTCCCGCCCTGGGTGATCTCGACCTCGCCCCGGGCGACCATGCGACGAGCCGCCCGACGTGCCGGTTCCATCAGGTCGCGCCAGTCGTCCGGGTCGAGCGAGCGTGCCACCTCGGACGGGCAGATGCTCGACGTCCTGGCACGAGCGGCGAGCAGCTCATCGATGCGTTGCTCGAGTGCGCGGTCGGTCGCATCGACGCCGTGTTTCCGGCAGGCAGCCGAGCACCACTTCGCCTCGGGCGCCGCGGACGAGGGCATCCGACGGCCGCACGCGGCGCAGGTCTTCTCCGTCTGTGCGGCCTCCACCCGATCGGCGTCCGCCGCGGTCCTGATCGCTCGTCCCATGACCGCCATCCAAGTCCCCGTGCCCGATCCCGTCCACAGCACAGGTCCGGCTGGCACGATCGAGGCGGTGAGCACCGACGCCGTCCCTTCTCTCCCGCCCGAGCCGGACTGGGTCGCGCACGTCATGTGGTGGCACGTCTACCCGCTCGGCTTCGTCGGAGCGGACGTCCGGCCGGAGACCGCCGTGGCCGACCGCCCCGTGCACCACCGTCTCGACCGCGTCACCGGATGGCTCGACCACGTGGTCGGCCTCGGGCTGAACGGGCTGCTGCTCGGCCCGGTGTTCCAGAGCTCGACGCACGGCTACGACACCGTGGACCACTTCCGGATCGACCCGAGACTCGGGGACGACGACGACTTCGACCGGCTCGTGTCCGCGGCACACGAGCGCGGGATCCGGGTCCTGCTCGACGGCGTGTTCAACCACGTGGGACGGGACCACCCCGCCTTCCGCGCGATCGAGGTGGACGGCCCCGCTGCGGAGTCGGCAGCGCTGTTCGGGATCGACTGGACCGGCTGGAACCCCGGCGACCCGGTGCCGGTGGGGCTCTTCGAGGGGCACGACATCCTCGTCGCACTCGACCACGGCAGTCGCGAGACCGAGGACCTCGTCGTCGAGGTGATGACGCACTGGCTCGGACGCGGGATCGACGGGTGGCGGCTCGACGCGGCGTACGCGGTCCCCCCGGAGTTCTGGGCACGGGTCCTGCCGCGCGTGCGCGATCGCTTCCCGGACGCGTGGTTCAGCGGCGAGGTCATCCACGGCGACGCGGCGGCGATCGTCCGCGCGTCGACGATGGACTCCACCACGCAGTACGAACTCTGGCAGGGCATCTGGCACGGCATCGCCGACCGGAACTGCCACGAGTTGGCGCACGCGCTCGAACGACACGACGCACTCCTCGTGACCTTCGTCCCGACCACCTTCGTCGGCAACCACGACGTCACGCGCATCGCGAGCGCCGTGGGGGACCGGTTCGTGGGGCACGCCGCTGCAGTCCTGTTCACGGTCGCGGGCACGCCGATCGTCTGGGCGGGCGACGAGTACGGGTGGACCGGAGTGAAGGAGGAGCGCGTGGGCGGTGACGACGCCGTCCGCCCGGAGTTCCCCGACGCACCGCCGGAGCCGGACGCGACGACGCGCACGTACGAGGCCCTCGTCGCGCTCCGCCGGCGGAACCCGTGGCTGCACCGAGCGCACACCGACGTGGTGCACCTGACGAACACGGCCCTCGTGCTCCGCACGGCGACCGCGGACGCCGCGGTGGTGACCGCCCTGAACCTGTCGGACGACCCCGTCGAGCTGCCCGTCGCCGACGCGACGCGGGTGGAGGCGGGCGGCGGTGCCGTGGCGGACGGGACCGTGCGCCTCCCGTCCGCCGGCTGGGCCGTCCTGACCCGCGCCTGACCCTCACACCGAACCGCGAAAGCGACAGATCCCCGCGGATGTCCAGCGGGAATCTGTCGCTTTCGCGGAAGGGGGAACGGCGGCTACTTGCGCGCGGACGCCGCCCGGCGCTTGTTGAACACGTCGAACGCGACGGCGGCGAGCAGCACCAGGCCCTTGATGAGCGACTGGAACTCCGTCCCGACGCCGAGGATCGACATGCCGTTGTTCAGGATCCCGATGATGAGACCACCGACGATGGCGCCGGGCACCGTGCCGATGCCGCCCGTGACCGCTGCGCCACCGATGAACACCGCGGCGATGGCGTCGAGCTCGAAGCCGTTGCCGGCGCTCGGCGACGCCAGGTTGAGCTGCCCCGTGAACACGACGCCCGCGAGCGCCGAGATCACGCCCATGTTGACGAACAGCAGGAACGTCACGCGCTTCGTCTTCACGCCGGACAGCTGCGCGGCCAGTGCGTTGCCGCCGATCGCGTAGATGTGCCGGCCGAACACCGCGCTCCGCATCACGAGCGAGTACACGACGACGAGCACGCCGAGGATGACGAGCACGATCGGGGTGCCGTTGTAGCTCGCGAGCAGCAGCGCGACGTACATGACGAGCGCGACGGTGAACACGAGCTTCGTCAGGAACCAGGCGAACGGCTCGTCCTCGAGCTGGTACTTGCGACGTGTCGCCCGACCGCGGAACGCCGTGAGGACGAGGACCGCGGCGGCGACGATGCCGAGGATCATCGTCAGCGGCTCGTAGCCGGAGCTGCCGAACGCCGGCAGGAAGCCGGAGCCGAGCGAGCGGAAGCCCTCGGGGAACGGCGAGATCTGCTGGTTCTGCAGGGCGATCTGCGCGGCCCCACGGAAGGCGAGCATGCCCGCGAGCGTGACGATGAACGCGGGGATCCCGAAGTAGGCGATCCAGAAGCCCTGCCACGCGCCGACGAGGGCGCCGATGACCAGGCAGAGCACGACCGCGACCGGCCACGGCACGTGCCACTGCGTGATCATCACGCCGGCCATCGCCCCGGTGAAGGCGACGACGGACCCGACGGACAGGTCGATGTGGCCGGCGATGATGACCATCACCATGCCGATCGCGAGGATCAGGATGTAGCTGTTCTGGACGATCAGGTTCGAGACGTTGATCGGGGCGAGGGTGATCCCGCCCGTCGTCACCTGGAAGAAGATGACGATGACGATCAGCGCGATGAACAGGCCGATCTGTCGGAGCTGCCCGGTGAGGTAGCCGGCGGCGGACTTAAGCGCGTTCATTGACAGGGGTCTCCCGTTCCTGGGTCATGTACTGCATGAGGACCTCGGGCGTCGCCTCCGCGCGGGGGACGTCGGCCGTGATGGTGCCCTCGGAGAGCGTGTAGATGCGGTCGCAGATGCCGAGCAGCTCCGGGAGCTCGGAGGAGATGACGATGATCCCCTTCCCCTGGTCCGCGAGCGCGTTGATGATCGTGTAGATCTCGTACTTCGCGCCGACGTCGATGCCACGGGTCGGCTCGTCGAGGATGAGCACGTCCGGGTCGGCGTACATCCACTTCGACAGGACGACCTTCTGCTGGTTCCCCCCGGAGAGCTTGCCCGTGACGACGTTGACGTTCGGCGCCTTGATGTTCATGTTCTTCAGGAACTGCCGGGCGACCGTGGTCTCCTGCGAGCCGTTCACGAAGCCCCACTCGGCGAGCTTGCCGAGCGCGGACCCGGAGATGTTCCGCTTGATGTCGTCGAGCAGGTTCAGGCCGTAGCGCTTCCGGTCCTCGGTCGCGTAGGCGATGCCGTGGTCGATCGCCTGCGACACCGTGTGGGTCTTGATCGGTTCGCCGCGCTTGTACACGGTGCCGCTGATCCCGATGCCGTACGAGTGCCCGAACACGCTCATCGCGAGCTCGGTCCGCCCGGCGCCCATGAGTCCGGCGATGCCGACGATCTCGCCCTCGCGGACGTTGAGGCTCGCCTGGTGGATGATCTCGCGGGACGCGTCGAGCGGGTGGTGGACGGTCCAGTCCTCGATCCGCAGGAGCTCCTCGCCGACGTTCGACTCGTGCTCCGGGTAGCGGTTCGACAGGTCGCGTCCGACCATGCCCCGGATGATCCGGTCCTCGGAGACCTCGCCCCCGTGCATGTCGAGCGTCTCGATCGTCTGTCCGTCGCGGATGATCGTGACCTTGTCCGCGATCGCCTTGATCTCGTTGAGCTTGTGGCTGATGATGATCGCCGTCATGCCCTCGGCCTGCAGTGACCGGATGAGGTCGAGCAGGTGCGCGGAGTCGTCGTCGTTCAGCGCCGCGGTCGGCTCGTCGAGGATGAGCAGCTTCACCCGCTTCGAGAGCGCCTTCGCGATCTCGACGAGCTGCTGCTTGCCGACGCCGATGTCGACGATCTTCGTGACCGGGTTGTCCTTCAGCCCGACGCGCTCCAGGAGTGCGGCGGCCTCGAGGTTCGTCTTGTTCCAGTCGATGAAGCCGCCGGACGACCGCTCGTTGCCGAGGAAGATGTTCTCCGCGATCGACAGGAACGGGCTGAGCGCGAGTTCCTGGTGGATGATCACGACGCCCGACGCCTCGGAGTCGTTGATGCTCGAGAACGACACGGGGGACCCGTCGAGCAGGATCTCGCCCTCGAACGTGCCTGCGGGGTAGACCCCGGACAGGACCTTCATGAGCGTGGACTTGCCGGCGCCGTTCTCGCCGCAGATCGCGTGGACCTGGCCGCGCTCGACCTCGATCGAGACCCCCTGCAGGGCCTTGACGCCGGGGAACGTCTTGGTGATGTCACGCATCTCGAGGATGGTGTCCGTCACGTCGACCGCCTTCCGTAGTGCGCGCGGTGCGCGCGAGTGGAGACGGACGGGAGGCACGGTGCGGGCTGGCACCGCGCCTCCTGTCCGTCAGATGGTCGCGACCTACTTGAGGTCGGCTTCGGTGTAGTACCCCGAGTCCACGAGGACCTTCTGGTAGTTCTCCTTGGTCACCACGGTCGGCTGGAAGAGGAAGGTCGGGACGACCTTCACCTTGTTGTCGTACGTCGTCGTGTCGTTGACCTTCGGCTTCTTGCCGGAGAGCAGGTCCTCGGCCATCGACGCCGACTTCTCGGCGAGCTGGCGGGTGTCCTTGTAGATCGTCGAGTACTGCTGGCCGGCGATGATCGACTTCACCGACGCCTGCTCGGCGTCCTGACCGGTGATGGTCGGGAGCGGACGGTCGGACGTGCCATAGCCGGCACCCTGGAGCGCCGAGATGATGCCGATCGACATGCCGTCGTACGGGGAGAGCACGCCGTTCAGCGTGGTGCCGCCCGAGTACGACTTCGCGATGAGGTTCTGCATGCGGGCCTTGGCGGTCGCCGGGTCCCACTGCAGCGTGGCGGCCTGCGTGAAGCCGTCCTGGCCGGAGCCGATCTTCAGCGTGCCGTCGTCGAGGTACGGCTTGAGGGTCTTCATCGCGCCGTTGAAGAAGAACGTGGCGTTGTTGTCGTCGGGCGAGCCGGCGAAGACCTCGATGTTGAACGGACCCTTCTCGCCGGTCTTCTTGCCGTCGGCGTCGAGGAGACCGAGGCCGGTCAGCAGCGAGTTCGCCTGGTCGACACCGACCTTCTCGTTGTCGAACGACACGCAGTAGTCGACGTTCTTGTTGCCGGTGAGCAGGCGGTCGTAGGAGATCACCTTGATGCCGGCCTTCGCGGCGGCGTCGAGCTGGTCGGAGAGCGACCCGCCGTCGATGGACGCGACGATGAGGACCTTCGCGCCCTTCGTGATCATGTTGCTGACCTGCTGGACCTGCTGCGGGATCTTGTTGTCCGCGTACTCCAGGTCGACCTTGTAGCCGGCCTTCTCCAGGTCGGCCTTGACGGCGTTCCCGTCCTTGATCCAGCGCTCGGAGACCTTGGTCGGCATGGCGACGCCGACGAGGGCGCCCTTGTTGTCGCTGCTGCTGCCCCCGCTGTCGGTGGAGGCGCGTCCGCCGGCCGAGCAACCGGCCAGGGCGATGGCGATGCCGAGGGCTGCGACGCCCGCGACGATCCTGCGCTTCATCATCGAAGTACCTCTTGTTCCTCTCGCGTCGTCCTCGACGCGCTCGGTGTGCCACACGGCTGCACTGCCGGTGTCTGCTCTGAGTGAGCGCTCACATACTGGGCGTTGTGTACCGCCCTGTCAACTCTTCGTGACCGATTCGCGATGTGGTCGTGATCGCCACCCTGCGCGGTACGGTGTCCGGGTGACGACCACCACGGCCGCGAGCGGCAAGGGGCGCAAGGCCCCGACGATCTTCGACGTCGCCGAGCGCGCAGGGGTCTCACACCAGACCGTCTCCCGGGTGATCAACGGTGATCCGACCGTCCGCGACGGCTTCCGGTCCCGTGTGACCACGGCGATCGCTGAGCTCGGGTACCGCCCGCGTGCTGCTGCCCGGGCGCTCGCCGGCGGGCGCAGCAAGGCCCTCGGACTGGTGACGGCGGGCGATGCGCTCTACGGACCGTCGAGCACCGCGATCGGCTTCGAGCGCGCGGCCCGGCACGCCGGGTACCACGTGCTGCTCTCGACCCTGCCGGAGGACCCACGTCCGTCCGACCTCTCGGGAGCGCTCGCGACGCTCCTGGCGCAGGACGTCGCGGCGATCGTGCTCGTCGCCGCCGACAACCGGGTGCTCGACGCCCTCGCGTCGCTGGCCGTCCCGGTCCCCGTGCCGGTCGTCGTCTCGAACGCCGTGCAGCGGGACGCGCCGACGGTCGGCCCCCTGACGGCAGCCGTCGCCGCGGTCGCGATCGACCAGGTCGCCGGTGCCTCGATGGCGATGCAGCACCTGTTCGACCGCGGCCACCGGCGCATCGTGCACATCACCGGACCGACCGTCTCGCAAGAAGCCCAGGTGCGCCGCGCGACCTACGTGCGGCTGATGGAGTCCGCCGGTCTCGAGCCGGTCGTCCTCGACGGCGACTGGACCCCGGCGAGCGGGTTCGCGGCCGCGCGCTCCCTCGACACGACGGCCGTCGACGCGGTGTTCTGCGGGAACGACCAGATGGCGCTCGGGGTCCTGCACGCGTTCGCCGACGACGGGCTCCGCGTGCCGGACGACATCGCCGTCGTGGGCTTCGACGACATCCCGGAGGCGGCGCACTTCACGCCGCCGCTGACCACCGTGCGGCAGGACTTCCGGGCGATGGGGGAGCAGGTGCTGGCGACCGTCAGGTCCCTGGTGGAGGGTGAGCCGCTCGACGAGATCCTGCTCCAGCCGTCGCTCGTGGTGCGTCGGAGCGCCTGAGCGGCCCTGGGCAGCGCTGCGCGGCCCGGCGCCGCGGCGCGTGCTCAGCCCTTGAGCGCTCCCGACGACAGGCCGGCGACGTAGAACCGCTGCAGGCCGACGTAGAGCGCGATGCACGGGATCATCGCAACGACCGACCCCGCCACGAGGTTGCCGTACGACACCTGCCCGTACGCACCCGTCTGCAGGTTCAGCAGCGCGACGGGCAGCGTGTAGAGCGAGTCCTTCGTGAGGAACGTCAGCGCACCGAGGAACTCCGTCCACGACGCCAGGAACGCGTAGAGCGCCGCGGTCGCCGCACCGGGCAGGAGCAGCGGACGGAGCACCGACACGACGACCCGGAAGCGGGACGCCCCGTCGACGAACGCCGAGTCCTCGAGGTCGGGCGGGATCGACTCGAACGCGTTGCGCATCACGAACACCCCGAACGGCAGGTTCACCGTCGTGTAGAACAGCACGAGCCCGAGCAACGAGTTCGTCAGCCCCATCGCGTTCATCTCGAGGTACAGCGGCGTCAGGATGGCCTGGAACGGCACCATCATCGTCAGCAGCACCAGTCCGAACACCAGGCCGGAGCCCCGGAACCGGAAGCGTGCGAACCCGTAGCCGGCCATCGTCGCGAGCACGGCGGTCAGCACGGCCGTGCACACGGACACGATCACCGAGTTCATCAGGCCGGTCAACAGGTGCGACGACGACCCGAACACTGCCGCGAAGTTCTCCCAACCGAGTCGGAAGAACGTCGCGGGGTCGGGCGCCGAGGTGATCACGGCCTCGGACTGGAACGCCCGGAGGATCGACCAGATGAGCGGGACGCCGAACACCAGCGCGGAGCCGACGCCCGCGATGGCGTAGAGCGTGCGCTTCACCGCGGTGTCGCGGGGGTGCTGCACGCTGCCCTGGTGGTGTCGACGACGTCCGCCGGGGTCCGTCGTCAGCGTCCGGGTCGACAGGTCGGGACCGGGAGCGGCTGCACGGGTGGTCGTGGTGCTCATGGCGTCAGTCCTTCTCTCGGAGTGCCCAGAACTGGAACAGCGTGACGGCGGCGATGACGACCACCAGTGCGATCGACTCCGCGGTCGCGGCGCCGAGCTGCAGGTTCACGAACCCGCGGTTGTAGATGGCGTTGACGATGGTGGTGGTCTCGGTACCGGGGCCGCCCTGCGTCAGGATGTAGAACTGGTTGAACGCGAGCAGCGATCCGATGACCGAGATGATCACGCTCAGCGCGACCGTCGGCCGGATCATCGGGAAGGTGATCATCCGTTCGGTCTGCCACCACGACGCGCCCTCGAGCTGCGCGGACTCGTAGACCTCGTCGGGGACGCCCTGCATCGCCGACATCAGCAGCACCATCGTCAGGCCGGAGACCGCCCAGACGACGAGCACGCAGATGAGCGCCGTCGCGAGCGGGCCGTTCACCAGCCAGGCGGTCGTGCCGTCGGTGATGTGCAGCCAGCGCAGGACCATGTTGACGGCGCCCGAGGTCGGCTGCGCTTCGAGCACGAGCATGAAGCTCAGGGTCGTCAGCCCGACGACGTAGGGCAGGAAGAACACCGTCCGGAGGACCGTCGAGCCGCGTCGCCGTGCGCGGACGAGCACCGCGAGGAAGTACCCGAGCACCAGGATCGGCACGGTGACGATCGCCGTGTACAGCAGCGTGTAGCCGATCGCGTGCACGAAGGTCGGGTCCTGGAACAGCGTCGCGTAGTTCTGTAGCCCGATGAACCGGTACGGCCCGATCAGCGGCCAGTTCGTGAACGAGATGTAGAGCGCGAAGAGCAGCGGTGCCAGCACGAACACGGCGACGAACGCGATCGCCGGCGTGACGAGCAGCGCGCCCGTGCGTGGCGGGTGGGTGAGCGAGTTCCGGGACGGGGCACGGTCCCGGCCGAGCGGGCGTCGTCCGACGGACGAACGCCGAGCGGAGATGGTCGACATGGCATGCACCTCACTGTGCAGAGCGGAGCAGGACGGAGCGGAGCAGGACGGGGCGGAGCAGGACGGAGAAGGGGCGGTCAGGCCTGGACCTGGTCGAGGATGCGTTGGTAGTCGGACTGCGCGGTCCGCATCGCAGCCGAGACCCCGGCGCCGAAGACGGCCTCGCGGAACATCGCGAAGTACGGCGACGACGGCTGGTTGTTGAGCAGGTTGTAGGCGAGGGTCTGCGGTGCGTAGCCCTTGTCGATGGCGTCCAGCGGGCCGTACGCCAGCGGGAACTGCTTCCGGTACGCGGGCGTCGCGGCGTCGGCCCTGGTGGGGAAGTACCCGCCGTTCGGCAGGAGCTGCTGCTGCTCGAGCGAGTTCGCGTACTGCATGAACGCCCACCCGCCCGACGGGTTCGCGGCACCGTTCGGGATGCACATGTTGTCGCCGCCGTCGAAGAACGACCGCCGGCCGTCAGCGCTCGGGATGAGCACCGTCTGCATCTTCGCGCGCATCGCCTTCGTCGCCGCTGGTACGGCCGCGCCGTACGAGGTCGGCATGATCCCGACCTTGCCCGCCCGGAAGTCAGCGCCCCACGTCGTCCCCGCGTCGGAGTACGTCGCGCGGCTGAGCACGCCGTCCTTCCAGAGCTGTCGGTAGAACTCGAGCATCTGTTCGAGGGCGGTGTTGCCCGTGATGTTCGCCTGCTGCTTCCCGACCTCGCCGGACATCATGTCGACGCCGGTGGCCCAGACGTGCGGCTGCGTGACGAACCCGATGATCCCGGCGGCGTTGCCGGAGATCGTCCACCCGTAGACGTCGTCGCCGAGCTTCCGCAGGCGCTTCGCCGCGTCGAGCAGGGTGGCGAGGTCCTTCGTGGACTCCGCCACGTCGAGCCCGGCGCGGTCGAACAGCTCGGTGTTCACGAACAGCTGCGAGTTGTCCGCCAGGTACGGCAGTCCGTAGAGCCGGTCGCGGTACTCCAGCAGGCGGAGGTGCCCGGTCGAGAGCTCGTCGTAGTAGTCGAGCCCCTTGACGACGTCGGTCAGGTCCGCGAACGCCTCGCGGAAGATGAACAGCTGCGAGTTGATGTCGTCGAGGTCGACCACGTCCGGCGGCTCGCCGCCGCGGATGGCGGTCGCGAGCTTCGTCACGTACTGGCCGTCCGGCACCGGGGTCAGTTCGACCTGCAGGTCCGGGTGGCTCTTGTTGAAGCCGGCGACCGCGCTGGTCAGGCCGGCCTGGGTCGCGGCACGGCACCAGACGTGGACGGTGCCCGTCGCCTTCTGGCCGAAGCCGGCGACCTGCGCGTCGACCTTGGGCAGGGTGCCGGAGCACCCCGCCAGGGCGAGTGCGGCCCCGCCGGCGAGGCCGCCGACGAGGAACCCTCTGCGGTCCACGACGTCACCGTGCGCTCAGCGGGAGCCACACCCGCATCGGGACGGCGCCGCGGTTGGCCCAGGCGTAGTACGGGATGGCGACGGCCGTCACGGACGCGTCGGACGCGTCGGACGGGAGGCCGGGGTCGGCCCCGCCGTCAACCGTCGCGTCGCCGACGCTGGTCGCGGTGCGGGCGTCACCCGGGCCTCCCGTGCGGCCCGCGGTGGCGAGACGGCGGTACGGCCAGGCCGGCTGCGCGTGCTCCGCCGGCGCGTGCGCCGGGACGCGGAGCGTGACGATCCCGTCGAGGAGGTCGTCGCGACGTTCCTCGGTGATGGCCGCGTCGGCGTCGACCGTCAGGTCGTCGACGGTGAAGCCGTCCTGGTCGGGCTGCTCGACCGCGTAGACGAGCGGGCCGCGTTCGATCGCGACCTGTCCGCGTGCCGCATCGATGCGCGCGTCGGCGACGAAGCGGTGCGGGGTCGTGTCGAAGGTGATCTCGACGGTGTCGCCGGCGTGCCACTCGCGCTCGATCGTGTGCAGGATCCCGGGCTCCGGGTGCTGCGTCTCGCCGTCCATCGTGACCGTCGTCGTGTCGGACCACGCCGGGATCCGCAGGCCGAGGGCGAGCGGGCCGTCCTCGGTCACGGTCACACGGACGGCTCCGTCGTGCGGGTACCCGGTCTCGATCGTGACGGGGCCGAGGTCGGCGGTCGCGTACTGGTGCACCTGCAGGCCGCCGTCGGTCGCGGTCGCCAGGTACCCGTCGAGGCTCGCGAACGTCCGCATGATGTTCGGCGGGCAGCATGCGCAGTCGAACCAGCCGCGGCGGCCGTGCGCGGGGGAGCGGTTCTCGTCCGCGTGCGCGTGGTCCCGGTGCTGGAGCGGGTTGACGTAGAAGTACTCGGTGCCCGCGAGGCTCACACCGGGCAGGAACGCGTTGTACAGCAGGCGCTCGACGGCGTCCGCGTACTCGGGCTTGCCGGTCGCGAGGAGCAGCCGCCATGCCCACTGGATCCCGCCGATCGCGGCGCAGGTCTCGGCGTAGCCACGGTCGGTGGGGAGCTCGTACGGGTCGCCGAACGCCTCCCAGTCCCACCGGGCACCGAGCCCGCCCGTGATGAACGCCTTCGTCGCCATCATGTCCGCGAACTGGCCCTCGCTCGCGGCGAGGAGCTCGGCGTCGCCGGTCTCGATCGCGACGTCCACGGCGCCGGCGGCCAGGTACACGGCGCGGACGGCGTGCCCCTCCACCGTGGTGGCCGTCCGGCTCGGGACGCGGTCGGAGAAGTACGTCGGCTCGCCGCCTGCTCGTTCGATGATGCCGTGCCCGCGGGCGTCGACGAACCAGTGCGCCAGGTCCAGGTAGGCGCGGGTGCCGGTCTCGCGGTACAGCTCGACGAGCCCCATCTCGACGACGGGGTGGCCGTCGATGTCGCGTGCTTGACCGTCCCCGTCGCCGAACGTCCGCACCAGGTGGTCGGCGTTCTTCGTCGCGACGTCGAGCAGTGCGGTGTCGCCGGTCGCGCGGGACTGTGCGACCGCCGCCTGCATGAGGTGCCCGGCGCAGTACATCTCGTGGCTCCACTTGAGGTCCGTGTAGCGGGCGCCGGCGAAGCGGACCTGCTGGACGGAGTCGATGTAGCCGTCGTCCGCCTGCGCCGCTGCGACGAGCGCGGTGACCTCCTGCTGCAGGGCTCGGAGGTCCTCGGCCGGGGCTCGACCGAGCTCCCACGCCACCGCCTCGAGCCACTTGTAGACGTCCGAGTCCATGAAGATCGGGCCGACGACGTCGCCGGACTCCGTCCCCGCGGCGATGCGGAGGTTCCGGAAGTTCCCGGCCGCCTCGAGCTGGCGGTACCCGTCGCGGATCGCGTCGGCACCGTTCCGCTCCTGCCGGAGTGCCCAGAAGCCGCCGGTGATCCGGGCGTCGCCGGACGGCAACGGGCGGAACGCGAGGTGCGCGTGGGTGGTCGGGAGGACCGGGGTCGCGGTGCGTGCGCGGTGCTCGGTCGCGAGCGTCGTGGTCATGTCGTCTCCTGGTGGTCATCGTCGACATCGTGCGGAAAACGGTTTCTGGAGCGTGACGCTACGACAGGTCCCGGCGGTGCGCAAGACCGAATTGCTGAGATGATCGTATGATCGTGATCTCGCTGCCGATCCGGAAAGGAGATTGCCGTGACACTGGAGCGTCCAGCGCGCATCACCGACGTCGCGGCGCTCGCCGGGGTGTCGATCGGCACCGCGTCGAAGGCCCTCAACGGGACCGGGCAGCTGCGCGACTCCACCCGCGAACGGGTGAAGGACGCCGCCGAGAAGCTCGGGTTCGTCGGGGACGCCCGGGCGCGGGCACTCTCCTCCGGGCGGACCTACACCGTCGGGATGATCACCACGGACTCGTTCGGCCGGTTCTCGATCCCGGTGCTCCTCGGTGCCGAGGACGTCCTGTCCGCCGGGCAGATGGCCGTGCTGCTCTGCGACACCCGTGACGACCACGTCCGAGAATCGCACTACCTCCGCTCGCTCGTCGCGCGGGGCGTCGACGGCATCATCGTCACGGGACGGTCCGCGGACGCCAGGCCCCCGATCGACGTGTCGATCCCCGTCGTCTACGCGTTCACCCCGTCGACCGACCCCGCCGACGTCTCCGTGACGGTCGACGACGCGCACGGCGCCGGACTCGTCGCCTCCCACCTCGTGACCATCGGCCGGCGACGGGTCGCGATCGTCACCGGTCCGGCGCGACACCACTCGGCGTCGAGTCGTGTCTCCGGGGCGTCGGAGGTGCTCGGTTCCCGACTCGTGGTGCCGCCGATGTACGGCGAGTGGTCCGAGCGCTGGGGGCGCCAGGCCGCCGACGTCCTGCTCCGCGGGGACGACGACGTCGACGCGATCGTGTGCGGCAGCGACCAGATCGCGCGCGGTGTGTGCGATCGGCTGCGCGAGGCCGGGCGGTCCGTGCCCGACGACGTCGCCGTCACCGGGTTCGACGACTGGGACGTGATGGCGCTCGCGAGCCGCCCGCCGCTGACGACGGTGGACCTGCGCCTCGAGGAGCTCGGTCGGGTCGCCGGGCGGTCACTGCTCGACCTGATCGACGGTGCCGCGCCGGAGTCCTCCGTCGTGACCCCGTCGCTCGTCCTCCGCGAGAGCACCCTCGGCGCCTGACGCCCGCGCCCCACCCGCCCGCGCGCCCCGCCCGCCCGCGCCCGTGCGGTGAGATCGCACTCCGTGTCGGTTCGGCGGCATCCGATCCGACACGAAGTGCGATCTCGGCGCATTGGGTGACCTCGGGCGCGTGGGGACACGCACGCACAGCGGGACGGGATTGCGAGAGTGAGCGCTCACGTGCCAGGATGTGAGCGCTCACGAACGGACGACGAGGTCTCGGGAGGGAACCATGAGCGACGACCGCAGACACCAGGTCCTGGACGGGCGCACCACGCTCGGGATCGAGCTCGGATCGACCCGCATCAAGGCGTGCCTGATCGACGAGGACCTCGTCCCCGTCGCCAGCGGCGACCACGAGTGGGAGAACGCCTTCGTCGACGGGCGCTGGACCTACTCCCTCGACGACGTCGAGACCGGACTCCGCGCCGCCTACGCCGCCCTGGTCTCCGACGTCGAGGAACGGTTCGGCGTCCGCCCCACCACGTTCCGCGCCCTCGGGGTGTCCGCGATGATGCACGGGTACCTGGCGTTCGACGCGTCAGGGGAGCTCCTCGTGCCGTTCCGCACGTGGCGCAACACCTCGACCGGCCCGGCGGCTGCGGCGCTCAGCGAGGCACTGTCCTTCACCATCCCGCTCCGCTGGTCGGTCGCGCACCTGTACCAGGCGGTCCTCGACGAGGAGCCCCACGTCGCCGAGGTCGCCGGCATCACCACCCTCGCCGGGTACGTCCACCGCCGGCTGACCGGACGGAACGTGCTCGGCGTGGGTGACGCGTCCGGGGCGTTCCCCATCGACCCGGCGACCAGGGACTACGACGCCGCCATGCTCCACACCGCCGACGGACTCATCGGCCGGGACGTCCGGGAGCTCCTCCCCGATGTCCTCGTCGCCGGGCAGGATGCCGGCACGCTCACCCCCGAGGGTGCCGCCTGGCTCGACCCGACCGGCACGCTCGAGCCCGGCGTCCCGCTCTGCCCGCCCGAGGGCGACGCCGGCACGGGCATGGTCGCGACGAACGCCGTCGCACCTCGAACGGGCAACGTCAGCGTCGGCACGAGCATCTTCTCGATGGTGGTCCTCGAGCACGCGATGACGACCCCGCACGAGGAGATCGACGTCGTCACGACCCCCGCGGGCGACGCCGTCGCGATGGTGCACTGCAACAACGGCGCGAGTGAGATCGCCGCGTGGGCCAGGGTGTTCGGCCGGTTCGCCGAGGCCGCGGGCAGCCCGCTCGACGTCGACCACGTCTACGCGACGCTGCTCGCCGAGGCCGAGCGGGCCGATCCGGACGCCGGCGGGCTGCTGTCCTACAACTACCTGGCGGGTGAACCGGTCACGCACGTCGAGGACGGTCGACCGCTCCTGGTCCGTGGTGCCGGCAGCGCGTTCACGCTCGGCAACCTCGTCCGTGCCGAGGTGCAGGGTGCGTTCGCCACGCTCGCGATCGGCATGGACGTGCTCGCGGGCGAGGACGTCCGCGTCGACCGGATGACCGCGCACGGCGGGCTCTTCCGGACCCCTGGTGCCCCGCAACGACTACTCGCGGCAGCGCTCCGGGTACCCGTGGCGCTCGAGGAGACCGCTGGTGAGGGCGGCGCGTGGGGGATCGCGGTCCTCGCGGCCTACCTGGAGCACGCCTCGGACACCGACCTGACCGAGTACCTGCAGACGCGGGTCTTCGCCGCGGACGCCGTGCACGTGGCGGACCCCGACGAGCGGGACGTCGAGGGGTTCCGCGTCTACCTCGAGCGCTTCCGGGCCGGGCTGCCCCTGCAGGCGGCGGCCGTCGCAGCCACCACCCGCGACGACGACGCCACCAGCCACGACGACGACGCCACCACAGACGAACCCGAGACGACGGCCCGAGCCGAACCGAGCCTCCAGGCAGAGGAAGTGACCCGATGACGGAAGCAAGCGTCCACGACAGCGCCGTCCAGGAGGCAGTGGCCGCGACGCGGAGGCGCGTCGCCTCCCTGCACGGCGAGCTGGTCCGCTACGGACTCGTGATCTGGACCGGCGGCAACGTCTCCGAACGCGTGCCGGGCACTGACCTCTTCGTGATCAAGCCGAGCGGGGTGTCGAGCGACGACCTGACGCCCGAGAACCAGGTGGTCTGCACGCTCGACGGCGTGCCGGCGGACGGCTGGGGCAACGCCCACGGGCCGAGCTCCGACACCGCGGCGCACGCCTACGTGTACCGGAACATGCCCGAGGTCGGCGGCGTCGTCCACACGCACTCCACCTACGCGACCGCATGGGCGGCCAGGGCCGAGGAGATCCCCTGCGTCATCACCGCGATGGCGGACGAGTTCGGCGGACCGATCCCGGTCGGCCCGTTCGCGATCATCGGCGACGACTCGATCGGCCACGGCATCGTCGAGACGCTCAGCGACCACCGCTCCCGTGCGGTGCTCATGCAGAACCACGGCGTGTTCACGATCGGCAAGGACGCGAAGGACGCCGTCAAGGCAGCCGTGATGTGCGAGGACGTCGCCCGCACGGTGCACATCGCGAAACAGGGCGGCGAGGTCGTGCCGATCGCCCCCGACGACATCGATCGACTCTTCGACCGCTACCAGAACGTGTACGGCCAACGGCCGTCAGAAGACACAGCCGGACAGAACCCCGAAGGAGCCATGCGATGACGCAGGTGGACCCGCAAGAAACGCTCGACAGCTACGAGATCTGGTTCCTCACCGGGTCGCAGGGCCTGTACGGCGAGGAGACCCTGCGCCAGGTCGAGGAGCAGAGCCGCGCGGTGCACGCCGAGCTGGCCCCGCACGTCCCGGTGAAGCTCGTCTGGAAGCCCGTGCTCAAGGACGCCGACGGCATCCGCCGCGCCCTCATCGAGGCGAGCGCCGACGACACCGTCATCGGCGTGACCGCCTGGATGCACACCTTCAGCCCCGCGAAGATGTGGATCGGCGGCCTGAACGCGCTGACCAAGCCGCTGCTGCACCTGCACACCCAGGCGAACGTCGCACTGCCGTGGGCGGACATCGACTTCGACTTCATGAACCTCAACCAGGCGGCGCACGGCGACCGTGAGTTCGGCTACGCCCTCGCGCGCATGGGTGTCCGGCACGCGACGGCCATCGGGCACGTGTCCGACGAGCGCGTGCAGCAGCGGGTCGCGAACTGGAGCCGCGCGGCAGCCGGCGCAGCAGCCGTCCGTGACCTGAAGCTCACCCGGTTCGGCGACAACATGCGCTACGTCGCGGTCACCGAGGGTGACAAGACCGAGGCGGAGATCGAGCTCGGCGTGCAGGTGAACACGTGGGCCGTCAACGAGATGGCCGCGGCGGTCTCCGCGGCGAGCGAGCAGGACATCGACGCGCTCGTGGCCGTGTACGACCAGCACTACGACGTGGTCGACGAGCTCCGCGACGGCGGTGCGCGTCGTCAGTCCCTCCGCGACGGTGCCGCGATCGAGCTCGGCCTGCGCGCCTTGCTGTCGCAGAACGGCTCCGCGGCGTTCACGACGAACTTCGAGGACCTCGGGTCCCTCAAGCAGCTCCCCGGTCTCGCCGTGCAGCGCCTGATGGCCGACGGCTTCGGCTTCGGCGCCGAGGGTGACTGGAAGACCGCCGTCCTGGTCCGCGCGATGAACGTCGCGGGCGCGGGGCTGCCGGGCGGCGCCTCCCTGATGGAGGACTACACGTACGACCTCACCCCGGGTGCGGAGAAGATCCTCGGCGCGCACATGCTCGAGGTCTCGCCGACGCTCACGTCGTCGCGTCCGACGCTCGAGATCCACCCGCTCGGCATCGGCGGCAAGGACGACCCGGTGCGCCTGGTCTTCACCGCCGACTCCGGCGAGGCCGTCGTGGTCGCGCTGTCCGACACCCGCGACGGGTTCCGTCTCACGGCGAACGTCGTCGACGTGGTCCCGCCGACCGAGGCACTGCCGAAGCTCCCCGTCGGCCGGGCCGTCTGGGAGCCCCGTCCCTCGTTCCCCGTCGCCGCCGAGGCCTGGCTCACCGCCGGCGCCGCGCACCACACCGTCATGACGACGGCCGTGGGGCTGCAGGTGGTCGAGGACCTCGCGACGATCCTCGGCACCGAGTTCCTGGTCATCGACGAGCACACGACCTCCCGCGGGTTCCGCGACGAGGTGCGCGGGCAGCAGGTCTGGCACCGTCTCGACCGCGGGTTCTGACCGTACGATGAGCGACGTGATCGCGACGGAGCGGACCAACTGGGCGGGCAACGTCACCTACGGGGCATCGGCGCTGCTGCGGCCCACCTCGGTGGCGTCGCTGCAGGAGCTCGTCGCGTCGACCCCAGGACTGACGGCGCTGGGGTCCACGCACTCGTTCAACACCATCGCGGACACCGACGCCGTCCAGGTCACGCTGTCCGACCTGCCGCCCGTGCTCGACATCGACACGGAGCGGCGGGTCGTCCGCGTCGCCGCCGGCATGACGCACGCTCAGGTGGCGTCCGGCCTGGAGGCTCGTGGCTGGGCCCTCGCGAACCTCGCGTCCCTGCCGCACATCTCCACGGCCGGGGCCGTCGCCACCGGCACGCACGGCTCCGGTGTGCGGAACCCCTCGCTGGCGCAGGCGGTGGTCGGGCTGGACGTGGTCCGTGCGTCCGGCGACGTGGTCCACGTGTCAGGGGACTCGCCCGACGGCGACCTCGACGCGCACCGGGTCGCGCTCGGGGCACTCGGGATCGTGACCGCCGTCGAGCTCGCGATCGAGCCGACGTTCGAGGTGGCCACGACCGTGCACCTCGACCTGCCGTGGGATGCCGTCGAGTCACAGTTCGACGCGGTGATGTCGGACGCGTACTCGGTGTCGATGTTCACGTCGTTCGACGATCGTGGCGCGCGACAGGTCTGGACGAAGCGCCGCGTCGACGAGCCGGCACCGACGATCGACCTCGTCGCACTCGGTGCCAGGGCCGCGACCGGCCCCGTGCACCCCGGGGAGAACGACCCGGCCGGCGTCACCGAGCAGGGCGGCGTCCCCGGCCCGTGGTCCGAGCGACTGCCGCACTTCCGGTCGTCGTTCACCCCGTCCACCGGTGCCGAGATCCAGGCGGAGTACCTGCTGCCCGCCGCAGCGGCGGTCCCCGCGCTCCGGGCGCTGCGTCCGCTCGCCGACCTGTTCGCGCCGATCCTCATCGCCGCCGAGATCAGGACGGTCGCGCCCGACACCGCGTGGCTCGCACCCTCGTCCGAGCGGCAGTCGGTCGGCGTGCACTTCACGTTCCGCCGGGACGTCGGGGCCGTCGCCGCCGCGGTCGAGCGGATCGAGGACGTCCTCGCCCCGTTCGACCCGCGCCCGCACTGGGGGAAGGTCTCGGCCGCGACGCCGGAGCGCCTGCACGGGGCGTACCCCCACCTGGCGCGGTTCGCCGCGCTCGCCCGCGAACTCGACCCGGCGGGCCGGTTCCGCAACCCGTTCCTGGAGCGCGTGCTGGCCTGACGGAGCCGAGCCGGGCCTCCCGTCCGGTCGTGTGCAGGCGGACTACGGCACCAGCGGCGGTCGGTTGCCGCGCGCGACCTCGCGCGCTGCGAGCGTCCGCATCTCGTCGTGGACCAGTTCCAGGAGCAGGTCCGCCGCGACGAGTCCGTCGTGCTGCCGGCGGAGCACCGAGAGCGGCGTGGTGGCGTGCTCGTCCGTCACCGGGACGTAGCTGACCCCGTCGAAGGCGTGCAGCGTCGACACGTACGGCATGAGCGACACCCCGAGGCCGCACGCGATCGAGGAGAGCATCGCGACGTCGTCGAGCGAATACGTCCGGATCTGCGGTGAGAACCCGGCCCGCACGCAGGCGCTGACGATGGCGTCGTAGCCCGGGATCCCCTCGTCGCGGTGGAAGAGCACGAACGGGTCGTCCCGGAGCTCCGCGAGGGCGATGCGATCGCGGGTGGCGAGCGGGTGCGTCGAGGGCACGGCGGCGACGAGTGGCTCGTGCGCGACGAACGAGAAGTCGACACCCTCCGGTGCCTCGGAGAGTCGTCCGAACGCGAAGTCCACGCGGTGCTCGAGGACGGCACGGGTCACGTGGGTGTCGAACACGCTCATCAGCGAGACGCGGACGTCGGGCACGGCCGCGCGGAGTCGCGGCACGACGCGGGGGACCAGTCCGGCGAACGTCGACGAGATCGAGGAGACCTTGAGCGGCACGGTCGCCGTCGGTTCGTCCACGACCGACGCCTCGACCTGCTCGGCGTGGTCGAGCAGTGCCTTCGCCTGGGCGGCGAGGACGCGACCCTGCGGCGTGAGCTCCGGTGCCCGCCGCTGTCCGCGCTCGAAGAGCGACACCCCGAGTTCCCGCTCGAACCGTGAGACCGACTGGCTGAGCGCCGACTGGCTCATGCCGAGCCGGGCGGCGGCGTCCTTGAAGGAGAGGTCCTCGGCGACCGCCGTGAACGCTCGGAGATCGCGCAGTTCCATGTCCTGATCGTCGCACGGTACTTCCACGGACTTGCGATACGACGCCGTAAAGGTCGTGTTACTAAATTATTTCCGAACGTTTTTCGAACGCTTGCATCGCTTACGGTGATTTTGCCCGCACCACCCATCCTCCCCAGCACAGGAGTCACCATGCGACGCACCCACTCCAAGGCCGCCGCGGTCGCCGTCATCGCGGCCCTCGCCGTCGGGCTCACGGCCTGCTCCACGACCTCCTCCGCCTCGACGTCCACCTCGTCGAAGGACTACGGCACCCTGACCGCCGGCACGCTGAAGATCGGCACGCTGAGCGACGCCAAGCCCTACGCCTACACCGAGAACGGGAAGCTCACGGGCTTCGAGGTCGACATGGCCACCGCGATCGCGAAGCACATGGACCTCAAACCGGTGTTCGTGCAGCAGGAGTTCTCGACGCTGCTGCCGGCCGTCGCCGCGGGGTCGCTCGACGTCGCCGCCGCGAGCACGTCGGTCACCCCCGAGCGCAAGAAGTCGGTCGACTTCTCGAACACCTACTTCATCGGGTACATCTCGATCATCACGCCCTCCGGGTCGACGATCACCAAGAAGGCGTCGTCGCTCAAGGGCAAGCGCCTCGGCCTGATGCAGGGCACGCTCGAGGACCAGTACGCCCAGGACCACTTCCCCGGCGTCCAGATCGTCCGGTACCCGGACAACAACGCCGCGAAGGCCGCGATGCAGGCCGGCAGCATCGACGCGGTCTTCCTCGACTACCCGATCGCCCAGGACTTCGTCGACCAGGACACCAGCATCGAGATGCCGATCAACATCGAGCTCCCGGAGTACCCCGTCGCGATGAGCATGCACAAGGACAAGCCCGCGCTGAAGAAGGGCATCAACAAGGCGATCAAGGAGATCATCGCCTCGGGCGAGTGGCTGGAGATCGAGAAGAAGTACTACCCGGACGCTCCGGTGCCGGACCAGTTCCAGCCGACCGACAAGTAGGCCGCGACCATGGACCAGCTCCAGACGCTCCTGCAGTCGTTCTTCAACGTCCCGGACATGCTCGTCGTCCTGCCCGACATCCTCGGGTACGGCCTCTGGAACACCCTGCTGCTCGCCGCCGCGGCGACCGTCGTCGGCATCGTCATCGGGCTCGGTCTCGCCGCGCTCGCCGTCTCCCGCAGCCGGACCCTCCGGGTGCTGGCGGGCATCTACACGGACGTGTTCCGGGGCCTGCCGGCGATCCTCACGATCCTGGTGCTCGGGCAGGGGCTCGCGCCGCTGTTCAACCCGATCACCAAGGGCAACCCGTACCCGCTCGGCATCCTCGCCCTCGGCCTGATCGCCGGCGCCTACATCGGGGAGATCTTCCGGTCCGGCATCCAGTCGATCGACAAGGGCCAGCTCGAAGCGGCCAGGGCGCTCGGCATGGGCTACGGCCCCGCCATGCGGTTGATCGTCATCCCGCAGGGCATCAGGCGGGTGCTGCCGGCGCTCGTGAACCAGTTCATCGCGATCGTCAAGGACTCGTCGCTGGTGTACTTCCTCGGCCTGGTGACCTCGCAGCGTGAACTCTTCCGGGTCGGTCAGGACGCCGCCGTGACCTACGCGAACCTCTCGCCGCTCGTGACCGCCGGGATCTTCTACCTGCTCATCACGGTGCCGCTCACCCACCTGGTGAACGTCATCGACCGCCGGCTCCGCACCGGTCGCGCCGCGGTCGACGCCGGTGACGCCGGCGGCCCCGGCCAGTCGACGGCCGCACCAGCAACCGCCCCTGCCGGGGCCGTCACGATCGGACAGGACGGATGACCATGACCACGCCCACTGACGGCACCACCACGCCGGGCGTCGACACCGGGGTGACCGACCTCGTCGGCGACATCCGCGGCGCCGGACTCGAACTCCGCGGGATCACGAAGCGGTTCGGCGCCAACGAGGTGCTGCACGGCGTCGACCTCGCCGTCCGGCCAGGGCACACCGTCTGCATCATCGGGCCGTCGGGCTCCGGCAAGTCCACGCTGCTGCGCTGTGTCAACCGACTCGAGGAACCCACCGCCGGCACGATCCTGCTCGACGGCGACGACATGACCACGGGGGACCCGGATCGTCTCCGGAGCCGCGTCGGCATGGTGTTCCAGCACTTCAACCTGTTCCCGCACAAGACCGTCCTGGACAACATCGTGCTGCCGCTCCGGAAGGTGCGCGGACTCGGCGTCGAGGAAGCCAGGGACCGGGCGGTGCGCTCGCTGGCGGACGTGGGACTCGCCCACAAGCGGGACTTCCGCCCGTCGAGCCTGTCCGGCGGGCAGCAGCAGCGCGTCGCGATCGCCAGGGCGCTGGCGATGCGACCCGAGGTGATGCTCTTCGACGAAGCCACGAGCGCCCTCGACCCCGAGCTCGTCAAGGAGGTCCTCGACCTGATGACGGGCCTCGCGAAGGCCGGCATGACGATGCTCGTCGTCACGCACGAGATGGGGTTCGCGCGCCGGGCAGCCGACCACGTCGTCTTCATGGACCAGGGGCGGATCGTCGAACAGGGCGAGGCCGCGACGATGTTCGAACACCCCGAGTCCGAGCGGCTCGCCGGGTTCCTTTCGAAGGTCCTCTGATGCCGGGTGGACCCCGCGTCGCCGTCGTCGGGACGGGCACCATGGGCGCGATGACGCTCTGGCAGCTCGCCCGGCGCGGGGTCGACGCCGTCGGCTTCGACCGCTGGGCACCTGGGCACGCCTTCGGCGCGGCCGGCGGCGAGACCCGGCTCTTCCGCAGCGCGTACGCGGAGGGGCCGGAGTACGTCCCGCTCCTCGCCGAGTCGCTCGTCGAGTGGCGCGCGCTCGAAGCGGAGACCGGTCTCGACCTGCTCACCCTCACGCGCGGCCTGATGATCGGCCGGCCCGAGTCCGCCTTCATGCGCGGCGTGGTCGCCTCCGTCACCGAGAACGACCTGCCGCACGAAGTGCTGACCGGTCTGGAGGCTCGTGGCCGGTTCCCCGAGACCGTCATGGACGACGACGAGATCGCCGTCCTCGACGAGCGGTCCGGCGTGATCCGAGCGGAGGTGTCCGTCTCCGCCGCGGCGCGCGCCGCGACCGACCGCGGGGCCGCGGTCGGCGTCGGGGACGCGGTCGTGGCCGTGGAGCCGGGGCCCACCGAGGTGACCGTCGTGACGGAAGGCGGGGCGCGCCTCCCGTTCGACCGTGTGGTGGTGGCCGCCGGAGCCTGGTCGAACCGGATCCGCGGCATCGAGCTGCCCCGTCTCGACGTCCAGTCGATCGCCGTGCACTGGTACCCGGTCCGCCACCCCGACCGGTTCGCGGCCGAGCGGTTCCCGTTCGTGTGCCGTGACGCCGGCGTCGACTTCTGCATCTGGCCGACCACCGACGGGGCGACCGTCAAGGTCGGGCTCGCGGCAGGGCTCGACCACCTCGGGAACGCCGACGACCTCGACCAACGCATGCCGGACGAGCTGGTCCCCGTCGTCGACGAGTACGTCCGTCGCTACGTGCCCGACGCCGTCCCCGCAGCGGTCCGGCACGCCGTCCAGGTCGACGCCTGGACCGCCGACCACGACTTCATCGTGGACACCGCAGGCGACGACCGCATCGTCGTGCTGGCCGGGTTCTCCGGGCACGGCTTCAAGATGTCGCCGGTGATCGGCCGCGCCGCCGCCGACCTCGCGCTCACCGGGGAGACCGCGCTGCCGGTCGGCCGGTTCCGCGCGGACCGCTTCGCACGGAACCCGACGCTCCGATGACCCGGTTCGACGCGGAGGTCGGCGTCGTCGGCGTCGGCACCATGGGCGCGCAGACCATGTGGCAGCTCGCACGACGCGGAGTCTCCGCGATCGGCTTCGAGCAGTTCGCACCGGGACACGACCGGTCCGGGGCCGGCGGCGAGTCCCGGTTGTTCCGGACCGCCTACCTCGAGGGCAGTCACTACGTGCCGCTCCTGCGCCGGTCCCGTGCCGAGTGGGAACGACTCGGTGCCGACACCGGCGTGCGACTGTTGCACATGACCGGCGGGCTGATGATCGGGACGGACGGCTCCACGTTCCTGGAGTCGGTCGGCCGCTCGATCGCCGAGCACGGCATCGACCATGAGTTCCTCGACACGGACGCCCTCCGGAGCCGGTACCCGCAGCACGCGGTCCGTGCCGGGGACGTCGCGTACCTCGACCACGAGTCGGGGTACCTCCGGCCGGAGGTCGCCGTCGCGCTCGCCGCATCCGAGGCCGAGCGGCTCGGCGGAGTCGTCCACCGACGGGCCCGCGTGACGGAGATCCGGATGACCGACGCCGCGGTCGAGGTGCACACCGACGAACGGGAGTTCCGCTTCCCGCGTCTCGTCGTCTCGGCCGGCGTCTGGACGTCCCAGCTCCTGCCGGGGATCACGCCGCTGCATGAGGTCATCCGGATCGTGATGACCTGGTTCCCGACGGCGACGCCGGAGCGGTTCACGGAGGACGTGTTCCCGATCTTCGTCCGCCAGTCCGACGGCTTCGACATCTCCGGCTGGCCGTCCATCGACGGCGCCACCGTCAAGATCGGCCTGAACAACGGGTGGGACCGGGTCGCGGATCCCGACCTCCTCGACCGCACACCCCCCGATGCACTGTTCGACGAGGTCCGGGACGCGATCCGGACCCTCGTCCCCGGGGTCGTCCCCGAGGTGGTCCGTGCCGGCGTGTACATGGACGGCTACACGGCCGACCACGACGCGTTCGTCGGACCGCTCGGATGGGACGACCGCGTGACCGTCCTCGGTGGGTTCTCCGGGCACGGCTTCAAGCTCGCCCCCGCGATGGGCATCGTCGCTGCCGACCTCGCGACGACGGGGGCCACCGAGCTGCCGGCCACCTTCCTCGACCCCTCCCGCTTCTCCGTCAACGTCACCGCGGCCGACCGCCTGCGATTCGGCCGCCGCGTCAGTCGCTGATCCAGCACCCCTCGAAAGGAACCCCATGGAGACCATCACCACCGACGTCGTCGTCGTCGGACTCGGCGCGTTCGGATCAGCGGCCCTGTGGCGTCTCGCCGCACGTGGCGTGGACGTGGTCGGCATCGACCGGTACGGACTCGGACACCACATGGGCTCCTCGCACGGCGCCACCCGGCTGTTCCGCATCGCCTGCCAGGAGCACCCCGGCCTGACCCCGATCGCGCAGAAGTCCCTCGAGCTCTGGACCGCCCTCGGCGAGACCACCGGCGAGACCTACGTCCGGCAGACCGGCTGCCTGTCGACCGGCTCGCCCTCGTCGCGTCCGGTGTCCGGCGTCACGGCCGCCGCAGCACGCGCCGGCCTCGACGTCACGCACCTCGACCACGACGAACTGCTCCGCGACTTCCCGCAGTACGGCGGCACCGCCGAGGACACCGTCGGCGTGCTCGACCCCGGTGCGGGCATCTGCTACCCGGAGAAGAACGTCCGTGCGCAGGGCGAAGCGGCGATCGCGCTCGGTGCCCGGGTGTTCACCGACACCCGCGTCACCGCGGTCGAGCTCGTCGACGGCGGCGTCCGGGTCACGACCCCGACCGTCGTGATCGAGGCGGCCCAGGCCGTCGTCGCGGCCGGGGCCTGGAACGGCAAGCTCGTCCCGGGGCTGCCGCTCCGTCCGCGGCGCACCCCGCTGTACTGGTTCGCGCCGAAGTCCGACGCCTCGGTGTCGTTCTCGCTCGACGCGTTCCCGGCCTTCATCCACGAGCTGCCCGACGGCCGACACCTCTGGGGGCACGGCTCGGACGAGGACTACCTGGTGAAGATCGGCATGGAGGACTCCGGCGCGAACTTCGCCGACACCGACGCCGACACCGTCGATCGGTACATCCACCCGCGCGACGACATCGAACAGCTGTCGTCGTGGGTCGCCGACGCCTTCCCGGAGCTCGACCCGGTGCCGGTCAAGGCCATCCCGTGCATGGTGACGAACTCGCCGGACGGGCAGTTCCTGGTCGGACGGCCGAACGGGGACCAGCGCCTCGTCATCGCGGGCGGTGACCACGGGCACGGCTTCAAGCACGCCGCCGGTGTGGGGGAGCTCCTCGCGCAGATCGCCGTGGGCGAGACGCCCTACACGGAGATCGACTTCCTCGACCCGGACCGCTTCGCGAACGGGGCGACGGTCGACGCCGGCACGGTGCACGCCGGTTCCGTCGCCGCGGTCGGGGCGTGACGCGTCCGGTCGCGCTCGTCACGGGCGCGTCGCGGGGCATCGGCCTCGCGATCGCCCGCGACCTGGCGCGCACGCACACCGTGATCGTCGGCGCGCGGTCGGCGGGAGCGCTCGCCGCACTCGTCGACGAGCTGCCGGACGTCGTCCCGTTCGTCTGCGACGTGGGCGACGCCGACTCGGTGGGCGCCGCGGTCACAACGCTCGGGGTCGACCGGCTCGACGTCCTCGTGCACTCGGCAGGCATCGCCGACGAACGACGGTTCGACACGTTCACGCGCGACGACTGGCGTCGGTCCTTCGAGGTGAACGTGTTCGGGGTCGCCGACCTGACCTCGCGACTCCTGCCGGCGCTCCGTGCGGCCCGCGGCACGGTCGTGTTCCTCAACTCGGGGTCCGGCATGTTCTCCTACCCCGACGGCGCCGTGTACTCGGGGACGAAGTTCGCGCTCCGCACGATGGCCGACTGCCTCCGAGAGGAGGAACGGTCGCACGGCGTGCGGGTCGTGTCCGTGCACCCCGGTTTCGTCGACACCGACATGGCGCGGACGATCCGACGCGAGTCGGGGCGTGAGGGATCCGACGAGTCGTACGTGCAGCCGTCGACGATCGCCGCCGGGGTGCGGGTCGCGGTCGACGCACCGCACGAGGCGCAGTTCGAGACGATCTCGATCCGTCCGACCATCAGCGCATGACCGGGCGCGGTCGTCCTCGGGCTCGTCGCGTCGGGGTGCTCCGCGGTCCGCGCCGTGCAGGTGGTCGGCTGAGCCGGTGATCGTCGGGCGTGCCTACGTCACCCGGGTGAGCGCGTGCCCGAGGTCGCTCCGGTAGTAGAGGACGGCGCGGCCGTAGCGCGTGCGGTTGAGCAGACCACTGCGCTCGAGCACGCGGAGGTGCTGGTTGACCGCCGACGTCGAGACCCCGAACCGCAGCGCGAGGTCCGTCGAGGATGCGGGCTCCCCGAGCTCCTGCAGCAACGCGGCCCTGGTCACCCCGAGCAGGTCGCGGACGGCCCCCTGGTCGGGGTGCGACGTCGTCGACCACATCGCTCCCTGCCCCCGCGCCGGGTACATGATCGTCGGGGGCAGGTCGTCGTCGATCGGCGTGGACGCCCGGACGACGAAGATCGACGGGACGAGCGTCACGCCCTCGCCCGACACCGGGCGGTCACGGGCGATCGGGCTCGAGAGCCGGACGTCGAGGTTCCTCCCGTCGAACCGCACCGAGTCGGACAGGCCGCGGAGGACGGTGCCGATCCCCTCGTGCGCCGCGATCCGACCGCGGTGCGTGATGTCGGACTGCATCACCGCGCGCATCCGGAGCCAGTACGGCGCGAAGCAGAGTCGCCAGGCGTCGGACAGGGCGTGCTGCAGGCGTTCGACGACGGCATCGTGCCGCCCGGTGAAGACCGCCGGGACGGTCCCGTGCACACGCTCGAGATCCGCGTGCAAGCGCGCCCGGGAGATCCGCCCGAGCACGGCGAGTTCGTCGTCGAACGACGTCAGGGGCGATTCCGGGCGCGGGTTCACGAAGTCGGCGACCCACCGCCGTTCGTCGACGAGTCCGAGCAGGACCTCGTCGTCGAGCAGCGGTCGCACGGCGGCGATCCCGTCGAGCCACGGGCGCTGCAGCGGGTAGCGCTCCGGTGCCCGGAAGGCCCGCAGTCCGAGTCCGAGTTCGGACAGCGGCGAGATCCCGAACCGGACCGTCGACACGTCGCTCGCCTCGAGCTGGTAGCGGATCATGAAGCACCAAGCTACATCGATTTGTCCGCGTCACGCTCTCCGGCAGAACGGAGGGGTGAGCAGCAGCACGGCAGTCCCAGAGGTCCCGATCCGCACGATGATCCGGCGGGACGACACCCTCCGACGACTCGTCGTCGTGACCGTCGTCGACATGGTCGGGCGCGGGGCCTTCTTCACGCTCACCGCGCTGTACCTCACGACCATCGTCGGCATCCCCGCGGTGACGGTCGGCCTCGCGCTCACCGTCGCGGGAGCGGTCGGCGTCGTCAGCTCGCTCGGGTTCGGGCACCTCGCCGACCGCTGGAGCTCGCGGCGGATGCTCGTCTGGTTGCACCTCGTCCAGGGCCTCGCGCTCGTCGGGTACGTCCTCGTCCAGGACCTGCCGACCCTCGTGGTCACCGCCTCGATCGTCACCCTCGCGCAGCAGGGCGGTTCCTCGGTCCGGTCCGCCGCGATCGGGCGGGCCTTCGTCGGCGGCGATCGCGTCCGGGTCAGGGCGACGCTCCGCACCGTCACGAACGTCGGCATCGCCGCCGGGACGGCACTCGCGGCCATCCCGCTCGCGATCGGGACGGGGACGGCCTACCGCGTCGCGATGATCGCCGCCGGTGTGCTCTTCGTGACCTCGGCGTTCCTGCTGCTCGGGCTCCCTGGCCGTCGGGTCGACGCCGCGCCGGCCGAGCGGACCGAGACGGGGTCGATCGTCCGACCCGTCAGCGTCGGCCGGTCGCCGTACCGTGACGTCCGCTTCCTCGGCGTGACCGCGCTGACCGGGGTGTTCGGCATCCAGTTCGGGCTGTTCGAGGTCGCCGTCCCGCTCTGGGTCGTCGGCCACACCATCGCGCCGGACGTGCTCGTCTCGCCGCTGCTCCTCGTCAACACCGCGGTCGTCGTCGCGCTGCAGGTGCGGATGAGTCGGGGAACCGGCACGATCGCCGGTGCCGGGCGGGCGATGGCGCACGCCGGGTGGTTGATGGCGGTGGCGTGCGGACTGTGGGCCGCGGCGGGCTGGATCAGGGGCGACGACTGGCTGCCGGTGGCGATCGCCGGCGCCGTGCTCGTCGTCGCGGCGCTCGTGCACTCGCTGGCGGAGATCACGTCGAGTGCGGCGGGGTGGAGCCTGAGCTTCGAGATGGCTCCGGCTGACCGTGTCGGTGCCTACCAGGGCGTGTACGGCACCGGGTACGCGGTGGGTGCGATGATCGCTCCCGCTGTCGTGACCCTGACGGCGATCGACCTCGGCGCCATCGGGTGGGCGGTGCTCGCGGCGATGTTCCTCGGGTCGGCGCTCTGGACGGCGGCGATCGCCCGTCGGGCGGCTCGCACCGCTGCCTGATCGACGAGGAGTGGCCGCGCCGCTGGCTGCGGCGCGGCCACCCGTGTCACTGGCCCCTGCGGGAGACGTCGTACAGGAACCGGGCGAGGGTCACGAGCAAGCTCGCGATCCCCAACCACGGCACCTGACGCCTGGGCCGGCGCTCGTCGTCGTGCGACATCGAGGACCTCCTGGTGTCGTCGCCGGCGGACACGAGGAGCAGTGGGCCAGGGGTGTGGAGCCGACCGGGGTCGGCTACACTTGCACCCGAGCGAAGAACTCGGGGGAAGTGTTGTTTCCCCTGGCTTTCCACTCGGAGAGCGAATCGAAGCCCGGGCCTGTTGCTGCAGTCCCGGGCTTCGCGCATTCGCCCTGGGCCCGCGATCCGGCGATGTCGCGGTCCCGCGATCCAGCCTACCGAAACTGGAGTATCAGCCCGAGTGCCGTGGATCGGGAATGCCCGGCCGTACCAGACGACTTGGATTGTTTCGTCGTGCGTCGTCGCCGTGTGCCCGGTGTCCCCGCCCGGTGCCAGGATGGACGCCGCCACAGCACGGCAGTACCGCAGCAGCAACCCCCACGAGGAGCACCACCGTCATGAGACGCCCGAAGCGCCTGACCATCACCGCGGCCGTGGCCGCAGCCGCAGCCCTGGTCCTCACCGGCTGCTCGGGCGGGGGTGCATCGGACGACGCGTCGGCCGGTACCAGCAAGGGCGGCACGCTGAACATCCTCACGACGGCGACCGCGGTGCACCTCGACCCCGCGACGAGCCAGAACCTCAACATCACGACGCTCGGCCTGGTGCTCCGTCGCCTGACCGCATGGGACGTCGAGCCCGGCAAGACCGCCAAGGTGGTCCCGGACCTCGCGACGAACACAGGCGACTCCAGCGACGGCGGCAAGACCTGGACGTACCACCTCAAGAAGGGGCTGGAGTTCCAGGACGGGACGCCGATCACCACGAAGGACATCAAGTGGGGGATCGAGCGTTCGTTCGCGCCGACGCTCACCGGTGGGCTGAGCTACCACAAGTCGCTGCTGGTGGGCGGGGCCGACTACAAGGGGCCGTTCGACGGCAAGAGCCTCGACAGCATCGAGACCCCGGACGACTCCACGATCGTGTTCAAGCTCAACGCGGCGTACGGCGACTGGCCGTGGCTCGTGTCGATGCCCGCGTTCGCCCCGGTCCCCGAGGGCGACGGCACCGACACCGGTGCGTACGACGCCAAGCCGGTCGCGTCGGGCCCGTACCAGGTCGAGTCGAACGAGCAGGGCTCGCAGATCACGCTGGTCCGGAACAAGTCCTGGAGCGCGAAGACCGACGACGTCCGCACGGCGGGTCCGTCGAAGGTCGTGTTCAAGGAGAGCCAGGACCCGTCGACGGTCACCCAGACGCTCATCGCCGACAACGGAGACGCGAAGGACTCCTTCGGCGCCACGTACCTCGGAGCGGCCGAGCTGAACCAGGTCCGGTCGAACCCGGCTGCGCAGGACCGCCTCGCGACGTCGAAGGCCGGCCCGATCAACTACATGGCGATCAACACGCAGAAGGACTCCCTCAAGGACCTCCAGGTGCGCAAGGCGCTGCAGTACGCGGTGGACAAGAAGTCGTACCGGATCGCAGCGGGTGGCGCGCTCGCCGGCACCTATGCGTCGACCCTCATCACCCCTGGCATCGCCGGGCGTCAGGACTACGACCTGTACAAGCCAGGTCCGACGGGTGACGTCGCCAAGGCGAAGAAGCTCCTCGCCGACGCCGGTGTGAAGGACCTGAAACTGACGCTCGTGACGCAGAACGACTCGTCGAACCTCGCCGAGGCACAGGCGCTGCAGGCGGGTCTCAAGCGCGCCGGCATCACGGTGACGCTGAAGCCGCTCGACATCGACTCGTTCTACACGGCGACGACCGACGGCAGCGACTTCGACCTCGCGCTGTTCAGCTGGCAGCCCGACTTCCCGAGCGCGAACGCCAACATCCAGCCGCTCTTCGCGTCGTCGGAGATCGGCGACGGCGGCTACAACGTGTCGAAGTACAGCAACCCCGAGGTCGACGCCCTCATCGAGAAGGCCACGGGCACGATCGACCAGAAGGCCGCGCAGAAGCTCTGGGCCGAGGCGGACCGGAAGATCATGGCCGACGCCCCGATCGTCCCCTTGACCTATGCGAAGCAGTCGTTCCTCGCCGGGTCGAACGTGCAGAACTTCCAGATCGCGGACTTCCCGGCGTACCCGAACTACCTCAAGGTCTCGCTCGGCAAGTGACCGATCCGATCCTGCAGGTCGAGGGGCTCCACGTCGCGTTCGGCGACGCGGAGCCCGTCGTCCGTGACGTCTCCTTCGACCTGACGCCCGGTCGGGTGCTCGCCCTCGTGGGGGAGTCCGGTTCGGGCAAGTCCGTCAGCGCCATGAGCGTGCTCGGCCTCCTGCCGCCGCAGGCACGCGTGTCCGGCAGCATCCGCTTCCGCGGTGCCGAGCTCGTCGGCGCATCCGTCGACGACCTCCGTGCGGTCCGCGGTGCCGGCATCGGCGTGGTGTTCCAGGAGCCGATGAACTCCTTCACCCCGGTCCTGTCGATCGGCACGCAGATCGCCGAGGCCGTCAGGGCGCACCCGCGTGGGCTCGATCGCGCCGCGGTGTCGGAACGCATCGACGAGCTGCTCCGGTCCGCCGGGCTCGCCGACCCGGAGCGCATCCGGAAGGCGTACCCGCACGAACTCTCCGGCGGGCAGCTGCAGCGCGCGATGATCGCGATGGCGCTCGCCGGTGACCCGGTGGCACTCATCGCGGACGAACCGACGACGGCGCTCGACGTCACGGTGCAGGCGGGCATCCTCGACCTGCTCCGCACGCTCTGCCGCGAGCGCGACCTGGCCGTGCTGCTCATCACCCACGACATGGGCGTGGTCGCTGACGTCGCCGACGAGGTCCTCGTGATGCGCCGCGGCGAGCCCGTCGAGCACGGCGCGGTCGACGCGCTGTTCCGCGCGCCACAGGCCGCGTACACGCGCGCCCTCTTGGCAGCCGTCCCCAGCCTGGGCCCCCTCGAGCCGGTTCCGGCGCGCCGCGGAGCCTGCGGAGCGGCGGGACGGCCGAGCTCGCGGGGAGAGGCTCGTCCCGCGCCCGCCCCGGCGCCCGCGTCTCGGGCTGAGCGACAATTCGCGGAGCCAGACACGCGTGATGTGTCGCCCAGTCCGAAACGTGGCACCGACGCGGCGGAGCCGAGCCGAGCCTCCCGTCCGGTGGTCGCGCGGATGCGCGACGTCGCGGTCCGGTACGACCGCCGGGGTGCGCCGACCGTCTCCGGGATCGATCTCGAACTGCGTGCGGGCGGGACGCTGGGCCTCGTCGGGGAGTCCGGTTCCGGCAAGTCGACCATCGGGCGTGCGCTCGCCGGTCTGGTGCCCGTCGTCGCCGGCGCCGTCGAGGTGGACGGCAGCGACCTCCGCACGGCACGTGGCCGGCGGCTGCGCGAGATCCGGAGCCACGTCGGGATCGTCTTCCAGGACCCGGCGTCGTCGCTCAACCCGCGGCAGACCATCGGGTGGAGCATCGCCGAGCCGCTGCTCGTGCACGGCGTCTCCGCGTCGGACCGGACGAGCCGCGTCCATGACCTCCTCGTCGCGGTGCAGCTCGACCCGTCGTGGGCGGAACGCTTCCCGCACGAACTCTCCGGGGGACAGCGGCAGCGAGTCGCCGTCGCCCGTGCCCTCGCACTGCGTCCGGCGCTCGTGATCGCCGACGAACCGACCTCGGCGCTCGACGTGACCGTGCAGGCCGCCGTGCTCGAGCTGCTCTCGTCGCTGCAGGAGGAGTTCGGGTTCGGGATGCTGCTCGTCAGCCACGACCTCGCGGTGGTGCGGCAGCTCGCCGACGAGGTCGTCGTGCTCCACGACGGCCGCATCGTCGAACGCGGCGACACGTCGACCGTGCTGGACGACCCGCAGGAGGACTACACCCGCATGCTGCTCGCTGCCGCGCCCGTGGCCGACCCCGCACGCCAGGCCACCCGCCGTGATGCGTGGCGTGCGCTGACCGGAGGTGTCGCGTGACCGCGAACGTCGTCGACCGGCCGGTCGCCACGTCCGGCGCCCGTTCGACCGGGTTCCGTGCGGTGGTCCGTCGTGTCCGCCGGGACCGTTGGGCCGTTGCATCGGCGATCGTCATCGTGGTGTTCCTCCTCGTCGCCGTGTTCGCTCCGGTGATCGCCGCGATCAGCGGGCAGGACCCCTACTCGTACAACATCAACGCGCTCAACTCGTTCGGTGCGCCCCGTGGTGCGCTCGGCGGTGTGAGCGGCGCGCACTGGTTCGGCGTCGAGCCGTTGACCGGGCGGGACCTCTTCGCGATCGTGACGTACGGTGCGCGGACCTCGCTCGGGATCGGGCTCGCGGCGACGGCCATGTCGCTCGTCATCGGGGTGCTCGTCGGTGTCACGACCGGGTTCTTCGGCGGTTGGTACGACCGGGTGCTGTCGCGTGTCGTCGACGTCATGTTCGGGTTCCCGTCCCTGGTCTTCATGATCGCCCTCACCGCGATCGTGCCGACCTCGTTCCCGAAGCCCGTGCTGGTCGTGCTCGTCATCGGGTTCTTCGGCTGGCCGTCGGTCGCCCGCGTGATCCGCGGGCAGACGATGTCGCTCCGCACCCGCAACTACGTCGTCGCGTCGACCGCGCTCGGGGCCGGCCGCTGGCACGTGATCCGGACGCAGCTCCTGCCGAACCTCGCCGCGACGATCACCGTCTACGCGACGATCTCGATCCCCTCGATGATCGGTGCGGAGGCCGCGCTGTCCTTCCTCGCCGTCGGGGTCACCCCGCCGACGCCGTCGTGGGGGCGCAGCATCGGCGACGCGATCGGGTGGGTGCAGACCGACCCGATGTACCTCGTCTTCCCCGGTGCCGCACTGTTCCTCATCACCCTGGCGTTCAACGTCCTCGGCGACGCGCTGCGTGACGCCCTCGACCCGCGGGGAGGCACGCGATGACCACCCTCCGCTTCGTCCTCTTCCGGGTGCTCGGCGCCGTCGTGGTGCTGCTCGTCGTCGCCGCGGTGACCTACGCGCTGTTCATGCTGCTGCCGACGAACCCGGCGCGCGCGATCTGCGACAAGCCCTGCACGCCCGACCGTCTGCGGGAGGTGCAGGCGTTCCTCGGGACCGACAAGCCGTGGATCGCGCAGTTCCTGGCGTACCTCGGCGGGATCTTCACCGGGCGCACGTTCGGCACCGGTGCCTCGGTGATCCACTGCGCCGCGCCCTGCTTCGGGTACTCGTTCCAGCTCCACGACAGCGTGACGTCGCTCATCCTGACGCGCCTGCCCGTCACCGCGTCGATCGCCGTCGGTGCCGCGGTGCTGTGGCTCGTCGCCGGGGTCGCCGGGGGAGCGGTCTCGGCGCTCCGCCGCGGATCCGCGTTCGATCGCACGGTCATGGGCATCGCCGTCGCGGGAGTGTCCGCACCGTCGTACCTGGTGGGGCTGCTGGCGATCCTGCTGTTCGGGTTCGTCCTCGGGGTCCTGCCGACGAGTGGCTACGTGGCGTTCACCGACGATCCCGTGGGGTGGTTCACACACCTGGTGTTGCCGTGGTGCGTGCTCGCGTTCATCAGCGCGGCGATCTACGCCAGGCTCACGCGGGGCGAGATGCTCGAGTCGATGTCGCAGGACTTCGTCCGGACTGCCCGCGCGAAGGGCATCCGCGAGCGCCAGGTCGTCGTGCGGCACGGACTCCGGACTGCGATCCTGCCCGTGGTGACCCTGTTCGGGCTCGACCTCGGTTCGCTCCTCGGTGGTGCGGTCATCACCGAGAAGGTGTTCTCGATGCAGGGGCTCGGTGCGCTGCTCATCGACGCGGTGCACGCGCTCGACCTGCAGGTGGTCGTCGGCTTCACGCTCTTCTCGGCGTTCCTCGTGGTGACGGCGAACGTCATCGTCGACGTGGTCTACGCGTTCGTGGACCCGCGGGTGCGGCGCCGGGCGTAGGCGCGCCGCGGGCGCCCGCCGGCGCGCGCCCGCCCGCCCCGATCGAGGGAACAGAAAACGTCGGGTGGCTGGGGCCGACGCGACGTTTTCTGTTCCCTCGATCGCAGGCGCGCGGCCGCGGCGCGCGCGTCAGAAGTACGTGATGCCGTGGGGCGTGCGTGGCGGTAGGAGCATCGCACGGAGCAGCACCGGTACGCCCGGGTCCGACGCACGCAGGAGCCCCGCGGCAGCGAGCGTCACCGGGTTCACCGACCCGATGAGCAGCGCCCCGAGGTCGGCCACGTCGAGCGCGACGTCGACGTCGACGTCGGACTCAGCGGTGGCGGAGCGGCGCGTCACGGTCCCGACCCCGCCGGACACGTCGAGCCGGTACGTCCCGGTCGCGAACCCGAGCGAGTCGGTGACCGCGAGCGTGACCGAGCCGTCGGCAGCGTACGGCCGGGACGTCAGCGATTCGGCGACGTCGAGGACACGGAGCCAGACGTGGTCTTCCTCGTGGTCGACGTCGTACGCCCGGTTGTCCCCGAGGGCCGCGACGATCGGGTCGTCGAGCCGCGACCGGTTGTACTTCACGACGTCGTTGAGGTCGATCGAGAGCAGGAACTCCCAGAGCGACAGGTACGCCTCGTCGGTCGCGTACACCAGGTCGACGATCTCGACCGCGGTGTCCTTGCCGGATTCCTTCACACGCCAGGTGACGTACCCGTCGACGTCGTCGGAGTCGTCCGCCCGGTGCACGGCCGCGCGGACGTCCTTGGCCTTCTCGCCGTCCCCGGTCCGCTCGCCGAAGACGACCGGCCAGGTCCCGGTGTTGCGCACCATCGAGCCGGGCGTCCGAGCGTCGAAGCGCGCGAAGACGTCCTGACCGACACCGTCCGCGAGCCACGAGAGCGGGACGACGGACACGGTCCCCGTGGTCGGCACGAGGAACGGGAGCGCCCGGTTCCGTCGGACGCTGACGGCGCGCTCACGGATGGCACAGCCGAAGCCGAAGCGCCGGTAGATCGTCCCCTCCGAGGCGGTGAGCGACGCCATCGCGTAGCCCTCCTCGACCCCGCGGCGGAGGGCGTGGGTCATCATCGCGCGGAGGATCCCGCGTCGGCGCTCGGTGGGCCGCACGGTCACCGCGGAGATCGCCTGCGTGTCGACGGTGCTGCCGTCGCCCCACGACAGGGCCTTCCGGAACCACGTGAACGTGCCGGCCGGCCAGGTCTCGTCCACGGATCCGGGGAAGGGCTTCCGGACGTACACGCCGAGGAAGGTCTCCTCGTCGGCGATGAAGTGCGATGCCATGCGCGCGGCGGTCTCCGGCGACGGGTCCGCCTCGTGGAAGCCCATGCCCACGGACCGCATCCAGTCCGCGGTGCGCTCGTCGGGCGCACCGGAGTCGTCGATGGCAGGGGTGAACTCCCGCAGGTCGAAGCGGGCGTCGAATTCGTCGTTGATCGGCACGAGCCGACCCTATCGGTGCCCGGTGACCGCCAGCGGTCAGTCCGTCGCACCTGCTGGCGGATCGACGAGCAGCCCGACCCGGTCGGCGAGGTACTCGGCGAGCGGCACGGCCGTGTCGGCTGTCGGCGACCAGCGGACGAGGGGCTCGTCGTCCTGCACGAACAACGCGCCGCCGGCACCGACCAGGTGCTCGTCGAGCGGGATCGGCGCCGCGCCGTGGTTGACGGTGTCGCCTGCGTGGAAGTGCCCACGCACGGCAGCGGCCCGGTACGCCCGGCGGACCTCGGCGGACACCGACTGGAACTGGGACCGGCCGGGCTCGGTGACGCGGGTGATCGTCCCGGTCGCCCACACCCGGCCGCCGGTCTCGAGCGACGACCCGATGAGCAGCGCCCCCACCCGCCACACCCGGCCGAGCGGGCGCATCGTCGGTTCACGGCGGATCCCGAGCACCGCTTTCGGCTCGACGTACTCGCCGAGCGCCTCGTCCGGCACGTCCGCGTCGCGGAGGCGGCGTGCGGCCTCGTCGAGCAGTTCGCGCGCGCGCATCACTCCGTCCGTCACGTCACCCGAGCCTAGACGTGGCGCCCGCGACCTCCGCGCGATCGGCGGCGGCGGGCCGAGGACGTCACCCCGATGGTGATCATGACCGCGCTGTAGGCCAGCAGGATCCCCGCGACGACGGGGATCAGCCAGCCGCGGGACCCGTTGACCAGCTGGTTGACGTACCCGACCTCGGGGATGCTGTACCAGACGACACCGCGGACCTGGGCGGCCGTCACCGGAGAGGAGTCCGGCTCGGCGTTGTTGTCGCCCTTGAGCACGAACGTGCGGGCACCGGCGGAGGACGACTCGACGGCGACCACGCGGTGGCTGATCACGGCCGGCTGCCCGGAGACGATCTGGTAGGTGACGACGTCGCCGATCCGGATGTCCTCGAGCGGGGTGGGCCGGACGACGAGCAGCGTGCCGGGCGGCAGCGTCGGTTCCATCGACTGGGTCAGGACCGTGAGCGGGGTCGAGCCCGTCGCCTTCGGGATGACGATGAGGACGACGGCGAGTCCCGCCACGACGACGAGCATCCCGGTGCTGAGGCCGAGCGCGACGGCGTGCAGGACCGCTCGCCATCCGGTGCGCTCCCGGTCCGTGCTCAGGCGCCGCATCGGATCGCCGGCCCGTCGTTCTGTGTGAAGAGCGTCACGGAGCCGCTCCCGGCCACGGTGCTCGTCGGCTTGCCCGCGCTGTCGAGCACCTTGACGACGACGGTCTGCGTGCCGCTCGTGGCGACGCTCGACGGGATGTCCGACGGCGCGACCGTGATGAACCCGGAGTAGTCCTGCGCCTTCTGCCCGACCTGGGTGTCCTTCACGAAGGCCGCGTAGGTGGTGTCCGTCGGACGCGACGACGACGGCCAGCGGACGTCGACGTAGTTCCCGCTGTGGTCCGTGCAGGTGAGGGCGGGGGAGGCCGTCGACGCCGCGGACGTGTTCATGTAGAAGCCGCCCTGGACCGGGGTGGAGGCCCACGTCCCCGCGACGACCGTCAGCGCGATGTTCACGTTCGTCGTGGTCGATGCGGGTGCGGACGACGTCGGCGTGCTCCGGACGCACCACACGGCTGCGGCGCCGGCGGCGAGGTCCGAGGTCATGCTCGGCAGGGACGCCCACGTGCCGCTCACCGATCCCGTGCCGACCGCGGTGGATGCGGTGCACGCCGTCGTCGACACGACCGGCCACGCGACGACGGAGATCGCCTGCGCCAGCGCGGTGGAGCTCCCGGCGACGACGGACACCGTCGTGGAGGTCGTCCCGGCGATCGATCCCGAGTTCGTGAGCGTGACCGGCTTCGTCACCGAGGTGACCGTCGACGAGAACGTCGTGGTCATGTCGCTCGTCCCGCTGATCGACGCGGACATCTTGCCGATCGTCGTGCTCGACGACGTGGTCCCGCTGGTGGTCCAGAGCGCCCAGGCCGCGGTCGACCCGCCGGCGACGAACACGACGGCGAGCAGCGCGGTGAGCACCACGCGGAACCGGCGGCTCACGGTGCCACCTGCGTTCCCGTGACGGTGAGCGTGAAGTCCGTCACCGCTCCGGCGACGGACTGCGGTGCATCGGAGCCGAGGCCGACCTGGATGCAGGCGGTGCCGGTCGCTCCGACGGGCAGGGTGTAGTAGCCGCTCCCGGTGTCGAAGGTGGCGATCGGGCCGCTCGCGCCGGACAGTCCGGCGCGGCAGTCGGCTGCGGTGTTCACCGAGGCCAGCCGGAGCGTCTGCGCGCCGAGGACCGTGGCGTCGGACGCGCTCGCGTACGACACCTTGGTGGCGGTCGTCGCGACGCGGATCGAGAGCGGCACCGATCCGGTGTTCTTCACGGTGAACGTCCCCGTCGTGCTGCGACCAGGCGCGAGCACCGTGGTGTTCATCGGGCTGAGCGGACCGACCGTGACGGTGGCCGTGCCGGACTTGACGCTCGATGCGTTCGTGCTCGCCGAGGCGTTCCAGAGGGCGTAGGTGCCGCCGGTGCCGAGCAGCGTCGTCACCACGGCGACCGCCAGGACGAGGGCGGCGAGCCATGCCCAGGCGTGGAAGCGCAGGCGAGCGCGCGGGGCACGGTGGCGTCCCGTCGGTGCGTTCGTCATGCGCGTCTCCCCGCTGGTCGTGGAGGGAGCGGCGTGGTCGGCGGATCAGGGGCCGACCACGCCGCGGATCAGGAGCCGATCGCGGTCTGCGTCAGCGTGAAGGCGAGCGCACCGACGTTCACGGTGCCGTTCTGGCCGGTCGTCGCCGAGGACGGCAGCTCGATCGTGAAGACGACCTTGACGGGCGACGTGGTGCTCGACGGCGACACCACGAAGGTGTTCGCGTTCGAGGTGGACTGCACGACCGACGCGCTCGTCGAGGTCACGGCGAGGGTCTTCGTGGTCGCAGCGACCAGGGCCGAGTCGCCCGTGATGCTCTGGCTCGCGTAGGTCAGGTTGGCCTTGAGGTCCTGGCCGGTCGCGCCGATGTTCAGCGTCTGCGTGAACTGGTACTTGTTGCCGGGGACCATGAGGACGTTCGCGGGGTTGATGGTCGTCGAGCGACCGTTGGTGATGTCGGTCCAGACGCCGTCGTTCGCCGCGCTGAGCGTGAGCGTGCCCGAGCTGACAGCGCTGGCGGCGGTGGAGGCGCTGGCGTTCCAGAGGGCGAAGGTGCCCGCTCCGCCGAGGAGGAGCGCGACGCCGGCGGCGCCGGCGATGGCGCCGGTGACGATCTTGTGCATGAGGAGTCCGTTTCTGCGCACGCAGGGGCGCGGAAGGCCACCGGCACGCGGGTTCGGGTAGGCGCGCCGGCAGGACGGTGTCGTCGGCCCCGGGGATCGGGGGCCGCGGCTGACCGGTGCCGAGAGCGGATCGCCGGGCTCCGGGGTCGTGAGCGACTGCTGACGACCCGGGCGGGCAGGATTCGTTCCGGTATCGAAACTACCGGTCCCCCAAAGTGCCGACAAGAGGGAACATGCGTCCGAATGAACCCAGTACAGGGGGCATTTTCGTCCCCGACAGTGCGGACAGCGCCTGTACCCCGATCGTGACGACGCAGCGTCAACGGATCGACACCGGCGCGACGGAATGCGCGCGCCCCCAATACGGTTGCACGGACCGGAAACGAGGAGGGCCCATGGGCATCGTGCGCTGGCTGTTCGACGCGCAGATCGTCATCGGCGACCAGACCGTGCTCTGGCGCGAGGTGATCGGCAACGTCTTCGGGCTGCTCAGCGCCCTCGGAGGCATGCGCCGCAAGGTGTGGGCGTGGCCCGTCGGCATCGTCGGCAACGTGCTGCTCTTCACGGTCTTCATGGGTGCGCTCTTCGACACCCCGAACCCGGTCAACCTGCTCGGCCAGGCCGGACGCCAGGTGATGTTCATCATCGTCAGCGTCTACGGCTGGTACCGCTGGACCCATCGCCCCGCCGAGTCGACGACCGTCATCGACCCGAAGTGGGCGTCGTGGCGGACCCGTGGGCTGCTCGTCGTCGGCATGGTCGGCGGGACGCTCGTGCTGACGCCGGTGTTCCGCGCGCTGGGGTCGTACGAGCCGGTGTGGAGCGACGCCTGGATCTTCGTCGGGTCCCTGCTCGCGACCTACGGCATGGCGAAGGGGTGGGTCGAGTTCTGGCTCATCTGGGTCGCCGTGGACCTGGTCGGCGTGCCGCTGCTGTTCTCCGCCGGGTACTACGCGTCCGGGCTGATGTACGTCTTCTACGGCGTCTTCACCCTGACCGGCTTCTTCGTCTGGATGCGCCAGCGCACGAAGCCACCGGCCGCTCCCGTCACCGTCGGCTGAGCACCACCGAGGACCCGACGGCATGCTGGGGGTATGAGTGACGGCGCGTTCCTGACCGGCCTGCGGGTGTTCCGTGCCAGGCGGCACGAGTTCCTCGAGCCGAGGCGCACCCGACGTCGGACGATCGTCTGCGGCTTCGTCGCCGTCATCGTCGGTGCGGCGTCGATCGTCTCGGACGCGCTGACGGGATGGCTCGAGACGCCCCTCCCGCAGACCATCGTCACGGCGGTCGCCTTCGCCGCGGCGGTCGGGTGCTTCGTCGCGATGTTCTTCCGGACCGCACGGGAGCTCCAGCCGCAGCGGTGGCAGCCGTTCCCCGGCGGGTGGCGTCGCTCCGAGCGCATCGGCCAGCAGTTCTCCGCACGACCGCCGGAGCTCCTCCCCGAGGACCGCGACGAGGTCCTCGCCCAGGCCTCGAGGATGGTCGAGCCCGCGATCGCCAGCGCCGACCGGTTGCGGTGGATCCCGTTCGGGTGGCTCGCGATGTGGGTCGGCGCTGTCGTCAGCGGGCTGGCGTCCACGGAGAGTCCCGTCGCCCTGTTCATGCCGCCGGTGTTCCTGTTCCTGCAGGGCGGGAGCGTCGTCGCGACGATCGTGTGGCTCGGGCGCGCGGAACTGACCCGGCGTCGCGTCGAGGCGACCCCGCCCTGGACACCACCAGTCGGACCGGCCGCGCGGAACGCCGACCCGCGCGGATCGAAGCTCGGGCTGCCGGGCGACTGATCCCACGGCCCCCGGTCTGGGACACGACAGGTCCTCGTCGATGCGGTGGGATGTCCGGGTGGAGACACTGACTGACGACACGATCGTCGACGAACAGACGATCGCGGAGCGCCTCATCCGGGCGGCCATCCGCGCCTACCGCCTGCACCCGTTCACCGAGGTCGACGCGGCGGTGGTCGCGGACATCGCCGGTGTGCCGCTCGACGCCGTCGCCCGGGCGTTCCCCACGTGGGACGCCCTGCTGCTGGTCACGTACGACGCGTGGACCGACCTCCGCGGATCGACCAGACGCCAGAAGCCGGCGACGACGATCGACTACGTCCGGATGACCCTCGCCGAGGACGTCGCCGACCCAGGTCTCGTCCGGGTCCTCGCCGGTGTGATCAACATCGCGGGCGCCGACACCACCTTCGCGGGCCTGTTCCGGAAGCGGTACGCCGAGTACGTCGGCGCGCTGACGGCGGGGTTCCAGCGCGACTTCGACGCGGGCACGGAGGACGCGGTGGTCTCCGCCGAGCACGCGGCCACGCAGCTGCTCGCCCTGTACCAGGGACTCCAGATCCAGCTCCTCGTCCGACCGGGCCTCGACGCGCTCGCCGAGTACGACCACGCGGTGCGCGCGCTCCGCGCCGGCTGGCAGCACCGTCACGTCCCGGAGTGGGACCTCGACGGCGTCCCGACGTCACCGGTCCTGCCGGCCGGCTGACGTCCTGGACGCACCCCGTGACGGACGGGAGGCACGGTGCCTGCCCGCACCGTGCCTCCTGTCGGTTGCCTGCTCGCGCTAAGCGCGCAACCAGGCGGTCCCCACGCCCGTCAAGGCGCCGTCTGCCACCGGCGCCGAGGCGAGCAGCAGTGCACCCGCGGGGAGTTCGTACGGCTCGTCTCCGAACACCGTGACGTTGGTCCAGCCGTTCGGCCGACGGAACGCGAGCACGTCGTCGCGACCGGTGTCGAGCCACTCGAGGCGCTCCTCGGACTGCAGCTGTCCACGGAGGCCGAGCGCCTTCCGGTAGAGGTTCAGGGTGGAGTCGGGGTCGTCGTCCTCTGCCTCGACCGAGAACGCACCGAACCACGCCGGCTGCGGCAGGTGCGACCCGCCGGCGCCGAAGCCGAACGACGAGCCGTCCCTGGTCCAGGGGATCGGGACGCGACAGCCGTCACGGCCGATGTCGACGCCCGGGTTCCGGAAGAACGCGGGATCCTGACGATCGGCGGCGGGGATGTCGCCGACCTCCTGCAGGCCGAGCTCCTCGCCCTGGTACATGTACGCCGAGCCGGGGAGTGCGAGCTCCAGCAAGGTCGCCGCCTGTGCACGTCGGAGCCCGAGCTCCTGGTCGAGTGCGTCCTGTGAGCCGCCGGCGAGCAGCCACGCGCCGCCCTGCTTCTCGGACGCGCCGTTCCGCGGCGGGAGGGCGTACCGGGTGGCGTGCCGGACGACGTCGTGGTTCGAGAACACCCACGTGGTCGAGGAGCCGGACTGCTCGGCGAGACCGAGGTTGAACTCGATGATCGACCGGAACGACGGCGCGTCGAAGTCGGCCTCGAGCAGGTCGAAGTTGAACGCCTGCCCCAGTCCGTCGGCGCTCGCGTAGCGGGCACGGCGGTCGGCGGCGACCCACGCCTCGGCGACCGCGGTGCGGGCCGGGGTGTACTCGTCGAAGACCTTCCGCCACTCCGCGTAGATCTCGTGGACGTCGTCACGGTCCCAGAGCGGGTGCGTGCCGTCCTTCGGCATGGCGGACAGCTCGGCCCAGCTCGGAAGGACCTCGCCGAGCTCCTTCGACAGCCCGTGCGCGACGTCGATGCGGAAGCCGTCGACCCCGCGGTCGGACCAGAAGCGCAGGGTGTGCAGGAAGTCGTCGCGGACCTCCCGGTTCGCCCAGTTCAGGTCGGGCTGCTCCTTCGCGAAGCTGTGCAGGTACCACTGGCCGTCGCCCGCTGCGGTCCAGGCGGGGCCGCCGAAGATCGAGATCCAGTCGGCCGGCGGGTTCTCGGCGGCGGGTCCGGTGCCGTCGCGGAACACGTACCGGTCGCGGGCCGGGCTGCCGGCTGGCGCGGCGAGGGCCTCGCGGAACCACTCGTGCCGGTCGCTCGTGTGGTTCGGGACGATGTCGACGATCACCCGGATGCCGACGCCGTGCAGGGCGGCGACCATCGCGTCGAAGTCCTCGAGCGTGCCGAGCTTCGGGTCGACGTCGCGGTAGTCGTCCACGTCGTAACCGCCGTCGGCGAGGGCGGACGGGTAGAAGGGGCTGAGCCAGACGGCCTCGACGCCGAGTGACGCCAGGTAGGGCACGCGCTCGGTGATGCCGGCGAGGTCGCCGATCCCGTCGCCGTTCGCGTCCGCGAAGGACCGCGGGTAGATCTGATAGACGCTCGCCTGGCGCCACCAGGTCTCGTCGGTGGCCGTCGGGTCCTGTGCGGTCAGCACATCGGTCATGAGGGGTGGTGTCCTTTCGGTGGGGCTCGTGTCGATCACTTGATGGCGCCCTGCGTCACACCGGACATCACCCATCGCTGGGTGAGGACGTAGACGATGATGGACGGCGCCATAGCCATGAGGTACGAGGCGAACGAGACGTTGTAGTTGTTGCTGAACTGGCTCTGGAAGATCTGCTGCAGCACGGGGAGCGTCTGCAGCGCCGGGTCGGCCGTGATGAGCGCCGGCATCATGTAGTCGTTCCACGACGCCAGGAACGCGAAGATCCCGACGGTCGCGCTCATCGGAGCCAGGAGCGGGAACAGCAGCCGCCAGAACACCTGCCCGACGCTCGCGCCGTCGATGCGGGCGCTCTCCTCGAGCTCACCGGGGATCGAGCGGAGGAACGCGGTGAACAGCAGCACGCTGAAGGACAGCTGGAACATGATGTGCAGGATCGCGACGCCGATCGGGTTGTCGAGGCCGACCATGCCGGTGAGCTTGACCTGCGACAGCGCCAGGACCGGGAACGGCAGGAACATCGCGGCGAGCAGGTAGAAGAACGACCAGCGGAACAGCCGGTGCTGCCAGTTGTGCGAGATCGCGAACGCGGCGAACGACGCCAGGAGGATCGTCCCGGTGACGGAGATCGCTGCGACGAGCACGGAGACGCCGAACGCCCGCGGGAAGTCGGTCAGCTGCCAGGCCCGGACGAACCCGTCCATGCTGAACGGCGCCGGCAGCGAGAACGCGTTGCCGTCGAGCGCCTGGCTCGTGGTCTTGAACGCCATCACGACCGTGACGTACAGCGGGACGAAGACCGTCAGCGAGCAGATCGCCAGGATGATGGTCAGCGGCCAGTTCCACCCGCTCTTCGAGCGACGGCCGCGGGCGGAGTCCGCGTCGACCGACCGCATGCTGCCGGTGCGGGTGGTGGACGGCTGGAGCGGTGCAGGGAGCGTCATGAGAAGAGGGCCTTCCCGCGGCTGAGCCGCAGCTGGACGAGCGCGAGGATGACGGTGATGACGAAGAAGATCGTCGCGTTCGCCATCTGGTAGGAGTAGTCGCCGCTGTTGAAGCCGTTGAAGATCGACATCGCGACGCTCGTGGTCGCGGTACCGGGGCCTCCGGCGGTGAGGCCGACGATCACGTCGTAGGCGTTGAGGAAGTTCTTGAACCCGAGGATGAGGTTGATGACGATGTAGCCCGCGGTGAGCGGCATCGTGATCGAGACGAGCTGCCGCCACGACGACGCACCGTCGATGGCCGCTGCCTCGTACACCTCGCCGGGGATCGCCAGGACACCCGCGATGTAGATGAGCAGCGTGCCGGGGATCGCCTGCCAGGTCGTGACCACGACGATCGCGATCCAGGCGAGGTCGGGGTTCGCGAGGATGCTCGTCTCGAGCGGCGCGATCCCGAGCGTCGTCGCGAGCGCGGGCAGGCTGTTCGAGAACAGGAACGAGAACACGTACGCGATGACGATGCCCGAGATGACCATCGGCAGCACGAACACCGCGCGGAGGGCGACCTTGGCACGGATGCGGCTCGTCAGGGCGATCGCCAGCAGGAGCGCGAGTGCGTTCACGACGAGCACGGTGACCAGCGAGAAGCCCATCGTGAACAGGTATGCGTGCAGGATCGCCGGGTCGGAGAAGATCGCGAGGTAGTTCGTCAGGCCGGTGAACCCGAACTCCCCGAACCCGACCGAGTCGGTGAAGCTCAGGACGATGCCCATCACGGCCGGCACCGTGATCGCCAGCGTGAAGACGACGAGCGTCGGCAGGAGGAAGGCGAGGAACACCGGTTGGATGCGGTGCACTCGGGACCGTGCGGTTCGCGGTGCTCGGCCGCTCGCGGTGGGGGAGCCGCCCCGGTCGGGTTCGGGGCTGTCGGTGGGGCTGTTCCGGCGGCTGCCGCCGGAGGACGTCGTGGCGATTGCCATGGTGATCGTCTCCTCGGTCCGAGACCGGGTCAGGCCTTCCGGCGCGCCACGCGCGCCCAGTCGGCATCGAGTGTGCGGAGCTGCGGAGCCGGGGCGCCACCGAGGGCGATGGACTGCGCGTAGTTGGCCACGGGGATCTCGGCCGGCACGAGCTGCGACGGGCCGAGGTAGAAGGCCGCGTCGTCGTAGTACTGCTGCATGCCCTTGAGCGTCGGGTTGGCGACCGGGGGCGAGTCCTTGCGGGTACCGAAGCCGTTGTTGTCCGCGTTGTACTTGTCCGCGACCTCGGGGGACATCAGGAAGCGGAGGAACTCGCGTGCCGCCTCCTGCTTCTTCGACGCCTTCGGGATCCAGAGCGCCAGGTCGACGTTGACCCGGACCTTCAGGTCGGCGGGGTCGTCGGTCGCGGGCATCGGGAACGTGCCGAGGTCCATGTCCGGGTTCGTCTTCGCGATCTCGATGAGCGCCCACGGGCCCTGCAGGTACATCGCCGACTCGCCCTTCGCGAAGGCGAGGTTGCCGTCGCCGTACGCACGGCTCGCGGCGTTCTTGTTCGACCACTTCGCGAGCTGCGCCATCCGGTCCATCGGCGGCGCGAAGTCCTTCGAGAACGACACGGGGGACGACGGCGTGAGCGACGTGCCCTCCTTCTCGAGCGCCGAGAAGGTCTTCCCGACGTCGAGCATGCCGCCGATCGAGTAGTCGAACATGCCCTGGGCCAGGGTCCAGGTGTCCTTGTAGGTGTTGTAGAACGGCGTGACGTCGGCGGCGAGGAGCTTCTCGCAGACCGCGGTGAGCTCGGACCACGTGGTCGGGACCTCGATGCCCTGCTGGGCGAAGATCTCCTTGTTGTAGATCACCGACGCCGCGGTGACCGAGTAGGGCAGCGCGTTCCGCTCACCCGGGTAGGACGCCGTCTGCTCCATGAGCGTCCAGAGGTCCGGGTTGATCGCCTTCGCCTCGTCCATGTCGGACAGGTCCGTCAACGCGCCGTGCTCGACGAAAGACACCATCGCGTAGTTGTAGTTCAGGCATCCGAGATCAGGAGGCGAGCTCCGCACGAAGTCCGCCGGCAGCGACGACGTCGAGTCGCGGATGACCCGGATCTTCGACTGGCTGTCGTGGAACTTCGCGATGACGTCGTCGAAGTACCCGATGACCTCGGGCTTCGAGACGTAGAACGTGATCGTCTCCCGACCGGACGCCGACGAGGCGGGAGCGCACCCGGCGAGGGCCAGGCTCGCGCCGACTGCGCCGGTGCCGAGGAGGAAGGACCGACGACTGAGCGCCGATCGGCTCAGCGGTGAAGCGGTTCGTGCGTGCACGTGAACTCCGTCCGACGGGTCTCGGCGCCCTTGCCGTCCCGTCCCCCCGACTGCTCCGATGCGGTCGGTGCACATAATCTAGCGAGAATATTTAGGAAAGCAAGGAACTCGTGACGCGGTATCTTCAGCCAGTGACCATGCTCCCCGACCTGCTGCGACGCTCGAGCCTCGAGACGGTGCTCGACGTGGCGTTCGCCGAGCAGGTGTTCACCGCGAGCACGGTGATGGCACGGACCGGGCACACGCGGTCCACCGTGCTGACGGCGTGCGACGAGCTCGTCCGACTCGGGTGGATCGCGGAGCTCGACGACGCCAGGGCAGCGGGGGAGTACCGGATGGGTCGCCCGGCGAAGCGCTACGAACTGCTGAGGACCGCCGGCGTGGTCGTCGGAGCGGACGTCGGGCAGTCCCGCGTCGAGGCGGTCGTCGCGGACCTGCGGGGAGCCGTCCTCGCCCACGCGGAGGAACCCGTTCGACCCGACTTCGACGACGCCGACCGTGACGCCCGTGATCGTCGCGCCGCGGTCCTCCGGTGCGTCACGCGCGCACTCGCCGACGCCGAGCACGTCGCCTCGGACGTGCTCGTCACGACGATCGGTGTCGCGGCACCGGTCGACGCACACGGGCGGTCACCGAACGAGGACGACGGGTTCTGGCACCGCATGAACCCCGGCTTCGAGGAGGTCCTCGCCGGTCACGGTGCGATCGTCGTCGAGAACGACGCGAACCTCGCCGCGATCGCGGAGCGTGCCAGGGGTGCTGGCGACTCGTTCGCCGCCCTGCTGTCCGGGGAGCGTTTCGGCACCGGCCTCATCGTCGACGGTGTCCTGCTCCGCGGCGCACACGGCGGGGCCGGCGAGATGCGCGTCCTCAACCTCGTCGAGGGCGTCGGGACACCGGAGGGCATCGGCGCTGCGTGCCGGACGCTCGCGGCCGAGGCGCTCGCCGCCGGGCGGATCGCTCCGGGTTCGGTCCTGGCCGCGATCGCGGCGCGGAGTGCGCTCGACGCCCAGGCGGTGTTCGCGGCTGCTCGGGACGGTGACCTGGTCGCCCTGCAGATCGTCGACCAGCTCGGCGAACGGCTGGCGAAGGCGACCATCGTGCTCGCGAGCCTGCTCGACATCGAGCGCGTCTACGTCGCCGGGGCGATCGCGCAGCCGGCGGCCGCGGTCATCGCGCGCGCGAACGCGGTGCTCGGCAGCGGCGCGTTCCTTCCGGTGCCGGAGGTCGTCGCGTCCGCGCTCGGGCCCGACGTCGTCCTGATCGGCGCCGCGCAGCGTGGGCTCGACCTCGTCCGGGCCAACCCGCTCGCGTTGTCCCTGACGGGTCGGTCGGTCAGCGCGACCTGACCTCGGCTGCCGTCGGCCACCCCGGGAAGATCCGTTCCCCGGCTCGACGCGCAAGCAGAGTGACGGCGAGCAACGGCAGGGCGAGCGCCGCCAGCGAGCACATCCACAGGAAGAACTCGCCGTGGAACACGATCGGGGTCGCAGCCAGCACGACGAGCCAGGTGAGCGCCGCCCAGCCGCGGCCGGGGTGTCCGATCGCCCAGCGGGTGTCCCGCGAGCACAGTGCGATCGCCACCATCATGAGCGAACTGATCGGTCCAGGTGACTCGGAGAACTCGAGGTCGCCGACGGTGATCTGCAGGAGGCCGAACCCGACGACGAGCACCGCGAACAGCACCGTGACCGTCCTGGCGACGATGAGTGCGACCAGCGTGCCTGCGCCGACGTCTGGCTGCGAGTCGATGTCCGTCTCGGTCATGACCGCACGCTAGCGCTGGGCAATCGATGTGGGAATCGCGGGTGCGGTGGGATCACCGGGACCGGCGCCACGACAGGATCTGCCGGACGGTCACCTTCGACCCGTACTGCGCGACCGAGTGCCGGAAGAGGTACTGCGCGAACCACAGCAGCAGCCCGGCGACGACGAACACCTCGACGATGCAGACCACCGACTCGAGCGGCGACAGCGACCCGACGGCGTTCCTGACCATCGCGGTGATCGGGGTGAACGTCGGGAAGTACGTGAAGACCGCGACGACGGGCGACGAGGGGCTCGTCATCACGAAGAACGCCGCGTAGATCGGGATGATCAGCGAGAAGATCGCCGCGGACTGCAGCGCCGAGGCGTCCTTGATCGTCGGGACGGCGGCGCCGACGGCGACGAACAGCGCTGATGCGAGCAGGACCCCGCCGACGAGCAGCAGGGCGCCGACCACCATCCGCCACGGATCGACGACCACGTGCCCGACCCGACTGGCGACCAGCGGGATGACGACGACGAGCGACAGCAGTCCCGGCACGAGGAACACCCCGATCTGCACGAGCCCGACGAGCAGCATCGCGATGACCTTGCCGCGGATGAGGTCCCCTGCCGTCACCGTGGTCAGGATCATCTCGGAGATCCGGTTCTCCTTCTCCTCGACGACCACGGTGACCATGCGTGCGGCGAGCAGCAGCACGAGCCCGAAGAACGCCGCCAGGTAGACCATCGGCGGCAGGATCGACAGCCACCCCGGAGCGACCTTCCCGTCGGCGTAGGCGGTGACGTCCGCTGCCGGCGGGGACCGCAGGATGTGCACCGCTTCCGCATCGTCCACGTTCGCAGCGACGCTCTGTTCGAGCACCCGCTCGGCGAGCGACGAGTACCCGCCGTTCTCGAAGAGCCCCTTGTCCTTCGCGGTGACCTCGATCGGGTCCTCTGACGGGGACTCCGGGAACACGACGAGCGCGTCGAGCCGTCCGGCGACGACGTCGGCACGGTCGGCGGCCTCGTCCGTGGACGGGGTCCCGCCCCAGCGCGCCGCCACGGACTCGGAGACGAGCCCGGAGTGGTCGACGTAGTGGAACGGCGTCTTCTCGGCGGACGAGCTCGACACAACCGAGTTCGTCCCCGCAGCCTGCCCGACCCCGACGAGCAGGGACACCACGACGATGACGAACGGCAGCGCGAGGGTGCCGATCCAGAACGCGGGCTTCTTCACCGCGCGGACGAACTCGAACCGGATGACGGTTCCCAGACGGCTCATCGCGTTCCCCCTGCGGCGCGTTCGTCCGCGCCGGCGTCGTGGCCGTACACCTGCACGAAGATCTCGTCGAGCGGGATCCTGCGCATCTCGAACCCCGTGACGTGCACACCGGCTCCGACGAGCGACGCCAGGATGTCCGACCCGTCCGCGGCTGCCGAGGACGACGGCACCAGGTACGCGACGTGGCCCTCGTGCCGTGCGAGCCTGTAGAGGGACGACGCCGGCACCGCTCCGTCGAGCGAGACCTTCGCGACGGCACCGCCGAAGGCGTCCTGCACCTCCGGGATCGTGCCGTACGCGGCCGCGGTGCCGTCCTTGAGGAGCAGGATCCGGTCGCACAGCCGTTCGACCTCGTCCATGTGGTGCGTGACGAGGATCACCGTGGCACCGTCGGCCTTCCGCTCGTCGACCAGGTCGAGCAGGAGCCGACGGTTCACCGGGTCGAGGCCCTTCGTCGGCTCGTCGAGGATGAGCAGGCGCGGCCGGTCCATGATCGTGATCCCGAGCTGGACCTTCTGCTGCTGCCCACCCGAGAGCTTGTCGATCCGGAGCTTCGCCTTGTCCGCGAGCCCGACGCGCGCCAGGTACTCCATCGACCACGCGGTGGACGCCGAGCGCGGCATGCCGCGGAGTGCCGCGAAGTACGTCATCACGTCGATGACGGACTCCTTCCGGTACAGCCCGCGCTCCTCGGGCAGGTACCCGATCCCGCCGGTCGCCGGCTTGTACTGCCGCCCGTCGATCGTCAGCGTGCCGGCCGACGGCGACGTGATGCCGAGGAGCGCCCGTATCGTCGTGGTCTTGCCGGACCCGTTGCTGCCGAGGAGCCCGAAGGTCTCACCGGGTGCGACGTCGAACGACAACCCGTCCACGACGGCACGGTCCCCGAAGCGCATGACGAAGTCCTGCACGCTGATGCTCGCCCCGGCCATGCAGCCCCCTTCTCGTGCTGCCGACCCTACCGGGAGGCGATGTGCCCCGACCTCACAGCAGCACGCTGCCCGGTGCGGGCATCCTGGACCGGATCGAGGGAGGCCCATGGAACGCTTTCGGAAGTCGTCGCTGCCGGTGCTGCTGCCCGTTCTGTTCGTGCTGCTCGCGGTGCTGTGGTTCGGAATCCAGTTCGTCACGCGGCCCGCGCGCCAAGACGTCGGTGCGCTCGCCCTCGGGTCCGTCGTGTACGCGGGCCTCATGACCGCCTTCTTCGGGATCGCCATCGCGCGGACGCGACGACGTGCCGGCGGAGCGGACGAGGTGAGCCGGATCCGCCGCGCCGTCAAGACCGGCGCGGTGCCGCCCGACGCCGACCCGGCGATCTGGACGCCCGAGCTGGAGCGCGTGCGACGCCAGTACCGCCGCACCCGGTGGTTCGGGCCGGTGGTCTTCGTGCTCGCAACGGCGCTCGGCATCTGGCTCGCGCTGACGGACGGGCCGGTGTGGTGGCTGTTCGTCGCCGTGTTCGTGGGCTTCCTGGTCTGGGGTGTTGTCGACACCCGACGTGCCCTGCGCAGACTCCCCCCGATGCTCGAGGACCTCAGGCAGCGGCCCAAGCGGTCGGCGGACGGTCCGAGACCGACGCCCGGGGCGACCTGGACGCTGCCGGACGCCCCACGCTAAGGACGCGCGATCGGCGCCAGGCGGGCGAGCTGTGTGACGTGACCGGGCTCGAGCTCGTCGAGCGACGTGACCCCGAGCAACCGCATGGTCCGCTCGATCTGCTCGGAGAGGATCTGGATCATCCGGTCCACCCCGGCCTCGCCACCCGCCATCAGGCCGTAGAGGTACGCCCGACCGACCATCGTGAACCTCGCCCCGAGCGCGACGGCCGCGACGATGTCCGCGCCGGACATGATGCCCGTGTCGAGGTGCACCTCGGTGTCGTTCCCGACCTCCTTGACCACCGTCGGCAGCAGGTGGAACGGGATCGGGGCACGGTCGAGTTGGCGTCCGCCGTGGTTCGACAGCGTGATCCCGTCGACGCCCATGGACGCCAGGCGCTTCGCGTCCGCGAGGGACTGCACGCCTTTGACGACGACCTTGCCCTTCCACTGGTCACGGATCCACGCCAGGTCCTCGTAGGTGACGGTCGGGTCGAACATGTGGTCGAGGAGCTCGCCGACGGTGCCGGACCAGCGGTCGAGGGACGCGAACGCCAGGGGCTCGGTGGTGAGGAAGTCGAACCACCACCACGGTCGCGGTATCGCGTTGACGATGGTCTTGGCACCGAGCTGTGGCGGGATCGAGAACCCGTTGCGCTTGTCCCGGAGCCGCGCGCCCGCGACGGGGACGTCCACGGTCACGAGCAGCGTGTCGAACCCCGCCTTCTCGGCGCGGGACACCAGCGCCATCGACTTCTCGCGGTCCTTCCACATGTAGAGCTGGAACCAGTTGCGGCCGTGGGGGTTGGCGTCGCGGACGTCCTCGATCGCGGTGGTGCCCATCGTGGACAGCGAGAACGGGATGCCGGCGCGTCCGGCGGCCCGGGCTCCTGCACGCTCGCCCTCGGTCTGCATCATCCGGGTGAACCCCGTCGGCGCGATGCCGAACGGGTACGACACCGGGGCGCCGAGCACCTCGCGCGACGTCGACACCGTCGAGACGTCCCGGAGGATCGACGGCGTGAACTCGATGTCCTCGAACGCCTGCCGTGCCCGTGCCAGCGAGATCTCGGCCTCGGCGGCACCCTCGGTGTAGTCGAACGCGGCCCGAGGGGTCCGGCGAGCGGCGATGTCCCGGAGGTCCCAGATCGTCAGCGCCGACTCCAGCCGACGCCGTCGGGCGTTCAGGTCGGGCTTCTTGAACTGCATCAGCGGCGCCAGGTCGTGCACGGTCGGCAGCTGCCGCCGCATCCTGGTCCGCGCCGTCGACGCGGTTCCCGCGGTCGGTACCGGTGCTCCCGTCGCCGGGTCGACGCGTCGCTGGTCATCGGTCGAGGTCATACAGACATCCTACGTCTCGGGGTGGATGGGGTGGTGGTGCGTTCCGTCGTCGGGGTGTACCGGACGGGTTCGACCGTACGCGCGACCACGGTGCGCAGCGCTTCGAGGGATGCCCCGCCGAGGCCGGCAAGCCCGGCAGCCCGCGCCTGCACCAGGATGTTGCCGAGTGCGGTCGCCTCGACCGGACCCGCCAGGACCGGCAGACCAGTTCGATCGGCAGTCAACTGGCACAGCAGCCGGTTCTGGGAGCCGCCGCCGACGATGTGGACCTGTCGGATGTCCATGCCGGTGATCGTGGCGATCGTCGCCAGCGTCCGGGCGTAGGCGACGGCCAACGACTCCAGGATCGACCGGACGAACTCCGCGCGCGTCGCGGGTGCCGAGCGACCGTGCTCGGAGCACCACGAGGCGATGCGGGCGGGCATGTCGCCCGGCGGCGTGAACGACTCGTCCGCGACGTCGAAGACGGGGACCGGGGCGGTGACGGCCGCGGCGGAGGCGAGCAGGGCCTCCAGGTCGATCCGGTCGCCACCACGCTCCCAGGTCCGGACGCTCTCGGAGAGCAACCACAGTCCTGACACGTTCTTGAGGAACCGGACGCGTCCGTCGACGCCACCCTCGTTGGTGCAGTTCGCGTCGCGGGCCGCATCCGACAGGACGGGTGCGTCGAGCTCGACGCCGACGAGCGACCACGTACCGCTCGAGATGTAGGCGAAGTCGCCGGTCGTCGCGGGGACCGCGACGACGGCCGAGGCCGTGTCGTGCGACCCGACCAGCGTGACCGGTGCGCTGCCACCGACCAGGTCGGCGACGGCCGGCAGGAGGGGACCGAGTCGGTCTCCCGGGTCACGAAGTGTGGGCAGGAGTCCGGACGGGAGGCCCGCAGCAGCCCGCAACGCCGGGTCCCACCCACGGGTGGTCGCGTTCAGTGCCCCAGTCGTCGAGGCGTTGGTGCGTTCGGCCGCCTCGACGCCGGTGAGCCAGTACCCGAGCAGGTCGGGGACGAGCAAGGCACGATCGGCGAGGTGCAGCGACGGGTCCGCCGCCCACTGGAACAGCGTGTTGAAGGGGAGGTGCTGCAGCCCGTTGCGGCGGTACAGCTTGGCGGCGTCGACCGCTGCGTGCACCGGGGCGACGCCGTGCTCGTGCCGGTCGTCCCGGTAGTGGGACGGCAGGCCGAGCAGGCGTCCGTCGCGGAGGAGTCCGTAGTCGACCGCCCACGAGTCGATCCCGATGCTCGCGAGCTCCGGATGCCGGCCGAACGCGTCGCGGAGGCCGGCGGTGACCTGCCGGTACAGCTCGACGACGTCCCAGTGCAGGGCCTCGCGGTCGTGCTCGTGGAGCGTGACGGGGCCGTTCGGGAACCGGGCGACGTGCTCCGTCTGGACGCCGTCCGCGTCGACGTGCCCGACGATCACCCGGCCACTCGTGGCTCCGAGGTCGACCGCTGCCACGCTGCCGCTGCTGCGCATGTCGCGCTACCTCAGGAACGCGGCGGCGACACCCGCGTCCACCGGCACGTGCAGGCCCGTGGTGTGCGAGAAGTCGTCGGTGCAGATCGCGTAGACGGCGTTCGCGACGTTCTCCGGCACGACCTCGCGCTTCAGGATCGTGCGCTGGGCGTAGAACTTCCCGAGGTCCTGCTCCTCGATGCCGTACGTCTTCGCGCGGTTCGCACCCCAGCCGGACGCGAAGATGCCCGAGCCGCGGACGACGCCGTCGGGGTTGATGCCGTTCACCCGGACGCCGTGCTCGCCGAGCTCGGCCGCAAGCAGTCGCACCTGGTGGGCCTGGTCGGCCTTCGTGGCGGAGTAGGCGATGTTGTTCGGGCCCGCGAACACCGAGTTCTTGCTCGAGATGTACACGATGTCGCCGCCGAGGCCCTGCTCGATGAGGACCTTCGCCGCGGCCTTCGACACCAGGAACGAGCCCTTCGCCATGACGTCGTGCTGCAGGTCCCAGTCCTGCTCGGTGGTCTCCAACAGGCTCTTGCTCAGGCTGAGTCCGGCGTTGTTCACGACGAGGTCCAGGCCGCCGAAGTGCAGCAGCGTCTCCTGGATCGCACGGTCGATGTCGTCAGCACTCGTCACGTTCGCCGCGACGCCGATGGCCGCGTCCTGACCACCGATCTCGGCTGCCGTCTCCTGGGCCTTCGCCAGGTCGAGGTCCGCGATCACGACGGCGGCACCCTCGGACGCCAGGCGCTTCGCGATCGCCTTGCCGATGCCGGACGCAGCACCCGTCACGAGGGCGATCCGGGTCGCGAGCTTCGCAGGCTTCGGCATCCGCTGGAGCTTGGCCTCTTCGAGGTCCCAGTACTCGATGCGGAACTTCTCCGCCTCGTCGATCGGGGCGTAGGTGGAGAGTGCCTCGGCGCCGCGCATGACGTTGATCGCGTTGACGAAGAACTCGCCGGCGACGCGGGCGGTCTGGGCGTCCTTGCCGTAGGAGAACATGCCGACGCCGGGGACGAGCACGATGAGCGGGTCGGCGCCGCGGATGGCGGGGGACTCGGGCGTCGCGTGCCGGTCGTAGTACGCCTGGTAGTCCTCGCGGTACGTCGCGTGCAGCTCGTGCAGGCGTGCGATCTGCTCCTCGGCGGTGGCCGTCGCGGGCAGGTCGAGGATGAGTGGCTTGACCTTGGTGCGGAGGAAGTGGTCCGGGCAGCTGGTGCCGAGCGCCGCGAGTTCCGGCGCCTTCTCGCTCGCGAGGAAGTCGAGCACGACGTCGCTGTCGGTGACGTGTCCGACGACGGGCTTGTCGTGGCCCGCGATGCCCCGGATCGTCGGGGCGAGGGCGGCGGCACGGGCTCGTCGATCGTCGACGGGGAGCGCCGCGAAGCCCGGGCGGACGGGGCCGAACGGGTCGGCCGTCCCGTTCGCGGCGATGTACTGCTCGGCGGTGTCGATGATCCAGCGGGAGTTCGCCTCGGCCTCGTCGCTGGTGGCACCCCACGCGGTGATGCCGTGCCCGCCGAGGATCGTGCCGATCGCCTCGGGGTGGTCCCGCTTGATCGCGGCGATGTCGAGGCCGAGCTGGAACCCGGGTCGGCGCCACGGCACCCACACGACCTTGCCGCCGAAGACCCGCTCCGTCAGGGCCGGGCCGTCCGCTGCCGTCGCGATGGCGATGCCGGCGTCCGGGTGCAGGTGGTCCACGTGCGGCGCGTCGACGAGGGCGTGCATCGCCGTGTCGATGCTCGGAGCTGCTCCGCCCCGGCCGAACAGACAGTGGTCGAACGCGGCGACCATCTCGTCCTCGCGATCGACGCCCGGGTAGACCTGCTCCAACGCCCGGACCCGGTCGACCCGCAGCACGGCGAGCCCGGCCGGTGTCAGGGTGCCGAGGTCGCCCCCTGAGCCCTTCACCCAGAGCAGCTCCACCGGTTCGCCGGTCACCGGGTCGGTCGCGGTGCCCGTCGCCGAGGTGTTCCCGCCGGCGTAGTTCGTGATCCGCGGGTCCGAGCCGAGCGCGTTGGAACGTGCGATGAGGTCGGCGACCACCTGTTCAGCGGTCGCCTGCGTTGCGGGGTCCACCCGAGCCTCCAGGTCGTTGATGGTCATCTGTCTACGCGCCCCAGCCGGCCTGGACGCCGCCGACGCGGTCCTCGGCGATCGAGCGCTGGTACCCGGAGTCCAGGTAGGCGCGCATCGGGTCAGCCGGCAGGCCACGCGATTCGCGCCAGGCGGCGAGGTCCTTCCGGACGTCGGTCTGGTACGCGTCCATGAAGATCTCGTTCGCGCCCAGGACGTCGTGCGCTTCCTGCGCCGCCGTCAGCGCCACGCGGTCGAGGAGCAGCGCGCGGGCCGTCATCTCCTGCACGTTCAGCACCGAGCGGATCTGGCCGGGGATCTTGTCCTCGATGTTGTGGCACTGGTCGAGCATGAACGCGACGTCGGGGTTGTCGTAGCCGCCGCCGCGGATGACCTCGACCAGGATGCGGAAGAGCTGGAACGGGTCGGCTGCGCCCACGATGAGGTCGTCGTCGGCGTAGAAGCGCGAGTTGAAGTCGAAGCTCCCGAGCTTGCCGAGGCGCAGCAGCTGCATGACGATGAACTCGATGTTCGTGCCCGGTGCGTGGTGGCCGGTGTCGAGGCAGACCATCGCCTTGTCGCCGAGCGCGCTCGTCTGCACGTAGCTGGTACCCCAGTCCGGGACGTCCGTGTGGTAGAACGACGGCTCGAAGAACTTGTACTCCAGGACCAGGCGCTGGTCGTCCCCGAGCCGGTCGTAGATCGTCGTCAGGCTGTCGTGGAGGCGGTCCTGGCGGGAGCGCATGTCCTCCTGCCCTGGGTAGTTCGAGCCCTCGGCGAGCCAGATCTTCAGGTCGCGGCTGCCGGTGGCGTCCATGACGTCGATGCAGCGCAGGTGGTGGTCGATCGCCTTCTGCCGGATCGTCTCGTCGACGTGGGTCAGGGCGCCGAACTTGTAGTCGTCGTCCTGGAACGTGTTCGAGTTCACGGTGCCCAGGCGGACGCCGTGCTCCTCGGCGTGGTTCTTGAGGTCCGTGAAGTCGTCGACCAGGTCCCACGGGATGTGCAGCGCCACGGTCGGGGCCAGGCCCGTGTACTGGTGCACCTGCGCCGCGTCGGCGATCTTTTCGTAGGGGTCTCGGGGCGTGCCCGGCGTGCTGAACACCTTGAACCGGGTGCCGGAGTTGCCGAACGCCCAGGACGGGAGCTCGATCGCCTGCCGTGCCAGCTGGTCGCCGATCGAACTGAAGCTTGCTGATGTCATCGTGTCACTTCCTCGTGGTCGATTGAATCGTTTCACACGCTACTCGGCGGCGGCGCGTGGCGCAACCGGTGTCTCGGGCTCGTTGCCGCACAGCCGGCGCGTATTGCTCCCGCACAACCGAAACCAGTTCGCGCCGCGCGATCCCGTGGTGCGCTGTGCTTTCGGTTGTGCGGCGGCCGGGGGCCGCGCGCGACCCGGCGGCCGCGCGCGACCGGCCGGCGGCCGCGCCGCCGCGCCGCCGGCCGCCGCGCGCCTACGCCGCAGGCACCGCGGCCGGCGCGCGCAACTCGTGCGTGCCGGCGCCGACGCGCTGCTCCTCGAGGCCGGGCAGCCGCACCACCGCGCTGACGCCGTCCGGCACGGTCGCCCGGACGAGCAGCTCGCCGTCGACGAGCTCCCACCGCACGGCGACCTGCCCGTGCACGGTGTCGAGCGAGGTGGACGCCCACGTCAGGCCCCCGCCGGGCTGCGGTGCGATCAGCACTTCCCCGTAGCCGGGCGTCAACGGCGCGAGACCCCCGACCACCCGGTGCATCCAGTCCGCCACGGCGCCGAGTGCGTAGTGGTTGAACGAGGTCATCTCGCCCGGGTTGATGGTGCCGTCCGGCAGCATCGAGTCCCAGCGCTCCCAGACCGTCGTCGCCCCCATCGTCACCGGGTACAGCCACGACGGGCACTCCGTCTGCAGCAGCAGCAGCCGGTACGCGTCGTCGAGGTGCCCCGTCTGCGTCAGCGCGTCCGTGATGAACGGCGTGCCGGCGAACCCGGTCGAGATCCGGTACCCGGACTCCGCCGCCAGCTCGGCGAGCCGGTCGCCGGCCTTCGCCGTGTCCTCGTCGGACAGGATCCCGAACACGATGGCCAGAGGTGCGTCGTCGCGATGTACCCGGCCCGCTCGTTGTCCACCACGACCGAGCATGCGTCGACCTCGGTCGGTTCGTAGTTCACGTAGACGACCGGATGACCGTGCCGTCGGGTGAGCTCGACCTGGTCACGGGACTCCTCCATCGTGGCGAGGAGGATGCCGGAGACCCGGGTGCTCTCGAGGAAGGCCAGGTGGTCGGCCTGCGCGCGGAGGTCGTTCTCGCTGCTGGCGATCAGCAGGGCGAACTCCCGTTCCCGGGAGGCCAGCTGGGCGCCGTTGAGCATGTCGCTGAACAGGGAGTTCTGCAGCGACGACACGACGAGTCCGATCGACCGGCTCGTGCCGGACGCGAGTGCGCGGGCGTTCCGGTTCGGCGTGTACCCGAGGTCCGCGATGGCGGCGTGCACTCGGGCCGCTGTTGCCGCTCGGACGCGTTCGGGGTGGTTCAGGACGTTCGACACCGTCGCGAGCGACACACCCGCCCGCGCCGCGACGTGGTGCACGCTCGGCGGCCCGTCGCGTCGAGGGGGGCTGCACCATCCCTCGATCGTAGACCGGCGATGCGTCACCGAACGCGGACGGTGGACTGGCGGACGACCAGCTCGGGGGTGAACTCGACCCGTTCGAGCTCGACGTCCTGGCCGTGCTCGACCTGGTGCACCAGGAGTTCGATCGCCCGCCGGCCGAGGTCCTGCGCCGGCTGCCGGACACTCGTGAGCGGCACGACGGCGGCCTCGGCGAACGCGATGTCGTCGTAGCCGACGATCGCGATCTCGTCGGGGACGGACACGGACCCGCGCATGATGAACGCCTGCTCGAGCCCGACGGCGATGAGGTCGTTCGCGGCGAACACCGCGTCCGGTCGGTCGGCCGCCGGGCGACGCTGGATCTCCTCGCCGATGCGCCTGCCCTCGAGCACGGACAGCGACGACGTCCGCAGCACCTCGAGTGATGCGCCGGCGGCGGTGGCGGCACCGAGCGCTCCCGCGTGTCGATCGGCGACCTGCCGGATGCCGAACGGCCCGCCGACGAAGGCGATGCGCCGCCGGCCGATGTCCACGAGGTGCTCGACGGCGATCCGGCCGCCTGCCACGTCGTCGACGGACACGGATGCGAAGTGTTCGTCGTCGGCGCGACGGTCCACGAGCACGACGGCGGTGCCCTGGTCGCGCAGTCTGACCAGCCGATCGAGGTCGTCGCCGGCGGGGGAGATCAGCAGGCCCGCGACGCGGCGCTCCTCGAACAGGTCGACGTACGTGCGCTCGCGGTCGGTCGACTCGTCGGAGTTGCCGATGAGGACCGCCAGACCCTTGGACATCGCAGCGTCCTCTGCGCCGCGGGCGACGTCGGTGAAGAACGGGTTCCCGCCGTCCAGCACGATGAGCCCCACGGTGGAACTGCGACCGGCACGGAGCTGGCGTGCGGAGTCGTTCCGCACGAACCCAAGCTCGGCGATGGCGTTCTGCACGCGCTCGACCGTCGAGGGGGCGACCTTCTCGGGTCGGTTCAACACGTTCGAGACCGTGCCGAGCGACACGCCCGCGAGAGCCGCGACCTCCCGAACGCTCACCGTCATGCGGTCATCCTGGCATCCTCTGTACGTCGGAGGGGGCGTCGGCGCGCGCGAACCGTCCCATCCCGCCCGCAATGGGAAGCCGGAACGCGCGTAGGAGGCCGGAACGAACGACCTCCTACGCGCGATCCGACCCCCTACGCGCGAAACGTCCCCGGCGCGCGAACGGGCCCCACTTGCAGGACCCCGACCACCGGGCGTATCTTCTCCGCAGCACCGTTGAAACGATTCACTGACGAACACGCACGAACGGAGGACCAATGGCGGTCCGTATCGGAGCCAGCAACACGACCGGCTGGAAGGCAACCATCTCGGTGGCCATGTCGAACTACATCGAGTCGGGCTCGATCATCGCGATCGCGACGAGCCTGGCGTTCTGGCAGGCCCAGTTCCACATCGGCGACCTCGGCGTGGGCCTCCTCGCGAGTCTCTCCTCGAACGCGTTCGGCGCTGCCATCGGCGCCGCGATCGGCGGACCGCTCTGCGACCGCTACGGCCGCAAGTTCATCTACACGTACGACCTGCTGCTGTACATGCTCGGGGTCCTCCTCGCGGTGTTCGCCGGCAACTACGGCATGCTCCTGACGGGCTTCGTCCTGTGCGGCATCGCCGTCGGGGCCGGTGTCCCCGCCAGCTGGACCTACATCGCCGAACAGGCACCGGCCGGCAAGCGTGCTGCACACGTCGGCACCGCGCAGCTCGCGTGGTCGATCGGCCCGATGGTCGGCTTCGCGCTGGCGATCGCCGCTGCGCCGCTCGGACTCCTCGGCAGCCGGCTCATCTTCGCGCACCTGTTCGTCGTCGCCGCGGTGGTGTGGTGGCTCCGTCGAGGGCTGCCGGAGTCGACCATCTGGAAGGACGAGCGCGCGGCCACCGGCACGACGAGCTTCTTCCACGGCGTCGGTCAGTTGTTCTCGAAGAAGGTCAACCTCGTCGCGATGCTGTTCCTGTTCGGCGTCTACGCGATGTGGAACACCGTCGCCGGACAGGCCGGCATCTTCCAGCCGCGCATCTACGCCGCGACCGGGGTGATGAGCGTCATCGAGCAGGACGCCCTGCAGGTCCTCGTGTGGTTCTGCACCGTGCTCACGACGTACTTCGTGTTCATGCGGTACGGCGACCGGATCAGCCGGCGTCTGCTGTTCGCGATCGGTGCCGCGCTGGCGATCGTCGTCTGGGCCGTGCTCATCTACGGCCCGGCGAACACCGGCACGCTGCTGTTCTTCGCGATCGGCTGGGGCATCTCGTCCGGCATCGGCGCGCAGGCGTTCTACGGCCTCTGGACGAGCGAGCTCTTCGCCACCCGGTACCGTGCGAGCGCCCAGGGTGTGCTGTTCCTCGCCGCCCGCGTCACGGTCGGGCTCCTCAGCATGTGGTTCCCCGTGCTCCTCACCGACATCGGCCTCCGTCCGCTCGGCGGGCTCATCATCGGGCTCCTCGCGGTCTCGTTCCTGGTCGGGACGATCTGGGCACCGGAGACCCGTGGGAAGTCCCTCGAGGAGATCGAGGCCGAGCGCTACGGCACGGTGACGAGCGTCACCGGCACCGTCCGCACGGTCGACGAGCACGAGGAGCGGGCGCGAGCGGCGCGCGAACCGGCCCGCGGCTCGCGAGGCGAGCGGACACCGAGGTGAGCGGGCCCACCGGACCGGCACCGGGCCTCCCGTCCGCGCAGCCGCACCGGACTGGAGGCTCGGATCGCGTCACGCGCGTCTGCTTCCGACTGCAGGTGGCTGCGGAGCACATGGACGCGTACCGCGAGCGGCACGCCGCGGTCTGGCCGGCGATGCTCCGGGCCATCGCGGGAGCCGGTCGACGGAACTACTCCCTGTTCCTCGACGACGACGGGCTGCTGATCGGCTACTACGAGACCGACTCGGTCGCCGATGCGGACGCTGCCCTCGCGGCCAGCGAGGTCGCGTCCGCGTGGGAGGCCCACATGCAGGACCTGTTCGACGGGGCCACCGGTCGGGCCGACCAGACGGCGCGGATCCTGCCGGAGGTGTTCAACCTCGAGGACCAGCTCGCCGCGACGGGGGAGTAGGTCCGGTCAGGAGCTGCGCAGGGTGTCGTTCGACTCGGCCGACACCGGCTCCTTCGACGTCCACCCGTACCACCGGCCGTCGATCTCGGCGGTGACCCGCCCGTCGCCGCACGTGATCAGGTCGGTCGTGGGGAGTGACTCCGGCAGGAAGTCCGCCGTCATCGCCGGGCCGCCGTGGGTGCCGTCGACGGGCTCGCACGCCGCCGTGTCGACTCCGGTCGCTGAGTCGAACGCGATGACGTACCCGGGGTTGCTCGTGTCCAGACGCACGTCGATGTCCTTGGCGTCCTCCGGCACCCACTTCGGCATGAACCAGGCCAGGTCCTCGGAGTTCGCCGACGACGGGGCGTCCCGGTAGGTGTCGTAGTGGCGGTGCTGCTGCGGGAGTGACTGCTCGATCATGCTGCAGCCGGTCAGGGTGGCGACGACGAGTCCCATGCCGACGACGGCGAAGGCGGAGGTGACGGCGGATCGTTCGGAGCGTGACGTGTTCATGGATCCATCGTCGTTCCGCGCGGTCGGCGGGACGATCCGGCGGTCCTCCGGATCCGGGGTGGGGGTAACCCCCGGACCTGGACCGGGCGTGGTGTCGGGCGGGTACGGTGCCCGGCATGGCCGACGTGACACACGCCTCCGACCTCGGCATCGACCTGTCGGACGGCAAGCCCCAGCAGCTGTACCGGTGGTTCCTCGCGAGCATGCTGTTCGGCAGGCCGATCCGGCAGGAGCAGGCGGCGGAGACCTACCGCGTGCTGATCGACCACGGGTTCACGAGCCCGGGGAAGTTCGCCGGGGCCGGACGGGAGCAGCTCCGCAAGGTCCTCGACGAGGGCGGCTACGGACGGTTCGACTACCAGATGACCGACGCACTGCACGAGACGATGCACACGCTCGACGCCGACGAGGGCTCGGTGTCGCACCTCGTGAAGACCGCCGGGTCTCGTGCGGAGCTCCGTGAGCGGCTCGGAGCGCTGCACGGGGTCGGCCCGAAGACGATCGAGATCTTCCTGCGGGACGTCCCCGACGCGGTGCTGCCCGACTGAGGCGTGGGGGAGCCTGCTGTCTCGCGAGAGCGACACATCCGCGTCTGATCAGGCGGACCGAACCGCGAAAGCGACAGTTCCCCGCGCGGATCTCGCGGGGAACTGTCGCTTTCGCGGGATGTACCGCACGACCGGCACCGCCGCGGCGGTCACGCGACGAACGGCACCGCAGACTCCCACGTGCCGTGCGAGAGCTCGACGGGCTCCGCACCGGGGAGGTCGAGCACCGCCGTCGCACCGACCGGCACCGTGACGGTGACCGACAGCGTGCCCTCCGACACCGACCAGTCGATCGCGGCCTGCCCCCGCGGGGTGTCGAGCGTCGCGCCGGCACTCGTCAGCCCGCCGCCGGGCCTCGGCGCGAAGCGGATCGCGGAGTACCCCGGGGCCGCTGGGGCGATGCCGGCGACGACACGGTGCATGAAGTCGGCGACGGACCCGAGCGCGTAGTGGTTGAACGACGTCATCCCGCCCGAGTTCACCCGTCCGTCCGGCAGCAGCGAGTCCCAGCGCTCCCAGATCGTCGTCGCGCCCTGCGTGAGCGGGTAGAGCCACGACGGGCACTCGTCCTGCAGGAGCATCGCGTACGCGTCGTCGAGGTGCCCGGCGAGGAGCAGCGCGTCACACACCACCGGCGTCCCGGCGAACCCGGTGCCGATGCGGTGTCCGTTCGACCGCACGAGTTCCGACAGCCGGGCCCCGACGGGGCCGTCCGCGTCGACGAGCCCGAACACGATCGCGATCGCCGACGACGCCTGCGAGTCGTCGATGACGGTGCCGGACGGCGTCAGGAACCGCGCCTGCCACGACGCCTTGATCCGCGCCGCGGTCGCCGCGTAGGACGCAGCATCGGAGGCGTTCCCGAGCTCGGCGGCCCACGCCGCGAGGACCGACGTCGACCGGTACGAGTAGGCCGTCGCCAGGCAGTACTTGTCGGCCTTGGCTGCCGCCGCGTCCTCCGGCGGCGCGAGCGGGTCGAGCCAGTCGCCGAACTCGAAGCCGTCGACCCGGACGAGGTCCTCGTCCCCGGAAGCGAGCACGCCGTCGACCCAGGCCTTCGCCGATGCCCACTGGTCCTCGAGGAGCCCCCGGTCGCCGAACGCCTGGAACAGCCCCCACGGCGTGAGGGTCGCCGCGTCGCCCCAGACCGCCGCGTGGTGCCCGGCCGGGTCGGAGTCGGGGAGCGTCGGCACGAAGAACGGCACGCCACCGTCCGGACGCTGCTCGAGCGCCAGGTCACGGAGCCACGACCGGAGGACCCCGGCGCAGTCGTAGAGGAAGGCAGCCGTCGGCGTGAACACCTGCAGGTCCCCGGTCCACCCGAGTCGCTCGTCACGCTGCGGGCAGTCCGTCGGGACGTCGACGAAGTTCCCGCGCATCGACCACACGACGTTCTCGTGCAGCTGTTCGAGCCGCGGGTCCGAGCAGCGGAACCAGCCGGTCCGCCGCATGTCGGTGTGCACGACCTGGGCCACGATGTCACCCGGCTCGACCGACTCCACCGGCCATCCCTCGACCTCGGCGTAGCGGAACCCGTGCACCGTGAAGCGCGGCTCCCACGATCCCTCGCCGTCGTCGCCCGGCCCCGAGTAGAACACGTCGGTGGCCTTCGCGGTGCGCAGCGGGCGGGTCGCGAGTTCGTCGTCCTGCATCACCTCGGCGTGCCGCAGTGTGACGCCGAACGGTCCGACCGGGTGGTTGCGGATCTTCAGCCGACCGGGGAGGTTCTGGCCGAAGTCGAGCTGGATCGCCCCGGCGTCCCAGCGGCGCGACCACACCGGTTCGATCTCCTCGACCACGCGCACCACGGGGCCGTCGAAGGGGACGAGTGCCGCGGCGGGAGCGTCGAGGACCTCGACCGCGTCCCACGCGGCGTCGTCGAACCCGACGGCCTGCCAACCGTCGGGTTCGACCCTGCCGTCCCACTTCTCTCCGTCGTAGAGGCCGGAGAGCAGGATCCCACCGCGCGCGGCGCGCCAGGAGTCATCGGTGCCAAAGGTCTCCGTGGACCCGTCGGCGTACTCGACCTCGAGCTGGGCGATGAGCGCCAGTCGGTCGCCGTACACGTTGCGGACGCGGTCGTCCCAGGTGATCCGGCCGCGGTACCAGCCGTCCGCCAGACGAGCGCCGAGTGCGACGGTCCGCGGACCGCCGGCCAGGTGCTCGGTCGCGTCGTGCACCAGGTACCGGATCCGGTGGCCGAAGGAGGTCCACCCCGGTGCGAGCTCCGCGTCGCCGACGCGGATGCCGTCGATCGTGACCTCGTGGAGGCCGAGGCTCGCCACCGCGAGTCGGGCGCGGACGACGTCGCCGCGCAGCGTCACCTCACGCCGCAGGATCGGCGGCGCCTGGTCGACGCGGGTGTTCTCCCGCCACGGAGCGGCGACGAACGAGGCGGTCCAGTCGCTGTCGGACAGGAGGCCCGCTTCGACCTCCAGGGGCTCGCTCCAGTCCGTCACGGAGCCGTCGACGGCCGTGGTGCGGACCCGCCACACGGCGCGTTCGCGGGACGCCAGCGGGGCGAACGGCCACGGGACGAGGACGCCGGAGGCGTCCACCTCCACGACCGTGCCGGCGTCGGTGCCGGCCGAGCGTTCGACGAGTTCGACCTCGGCGAGCCCTGGCTCCCATCCGGGTCCGGCCTCGGGGAGGTGCCACGAGAGCCGCGGCTCTGCCGTGCCGATCTCGAGCGGGTCTCGGAGGTGTTCGACGCGGAGCCCGGTCGGGGCGAGCGGTCCCGTGGGAGCCGAGCCGGGCCTCCCGTCCGTTGCCGGACCAGCCACGCGGCGGGCGGATGCGGTCGTCGTGTCGGTCATGGTGGTCCTTTCGTCAGTCCTTGATCCCGGACATCGTGATCCCTTGGATGAAGGTCTTCTGGGCGAAGAAGAACAGGACCACGATGGGGATGAGGATGATGGTCGAGACGGCCATCAGCGGGCCGGTGGCGGTGTCGCCCTGCGCCCCCTGGAAGAACGTCAGGCCGAGCGACAGCGTGTACTGGCTCGACTTCGTGAGGTACAGCAGCGGCCCGAGCAGGTCGCTCCACGAGGCGAGGAACTGGAAGAGCATCACCGCGGCGAGTGCCGGCTTGCAGAGCGGCAGGATCACCTGCACGAAGATGCGGAGTTCGCCGGCACCGTCGATCCTCGCGGCGTCGGTGAGGGCGTCCGGGATGCCGAGGAAGAACTGCCGCATCAGGAAGATGAAGAACGGGATGCCGAAGAAGGTCGGCACGATGAGCGGGAGGTACGTGCCCGTCCAGCCGACGTCGCGGTAGGCCACGAACAGCGGGACCATCGTCACGTAGAACGGCACCATCATCGTCGCGATGAGGATCGTGAAGATCCCGTTCCGCCACGGCCACCGGATGCGGGAGACGCCGTAGCCGACCATCGCGCTCGACAGCGCGGCGCCGATCATCGACGGCACGCAGATCACGAGGGTGTTCCAGAAGTACTGCAGCAGCGGGAACGCCTGCAGCCCGTACGTGTAGTTGCCCGTCGTGATGGTGTCCGGGAACCACTTCACCGGGAACGCGCCGATGTCCGCCTGGGTCTTGAACGACCCGGTGACCATCCAGATCAGCGGCATCAGGAACACGACGCTGAGGACGATGAGGACGGCGTGCTTCGCGATGGCCTCGGCGATGCGGGGCCACGTGAGCTTGCGGTGCTTCGGGACGGGCCGGCTCGGGTTGACCGACCCGCGGGGCTCGCCGGCGACGGCCGCGGCGGCCGTGGGGTTCTCGATCGCGGTCATCGTGCTTCGCCTCCGTAGTACACGCGGCGGCCCATGATGCGGTACGCCAGGATCGAGACGATGGCGATGATCACGAAGAGCACCCATCCGACCGCGCTCGAGTAGCCGAGTTGGTAGTGGTAGAACGCCGACTGGTACAGGTAGACGCCGGACACGAGCGTGGAGCCGGCCGGGTCGCCGTAGCCGCCGGTCATGACGAACGCCTGGGTGAAGTACTGGAACCCGGCGATCAGTCCGGTGATCGTCGCGAACAGCAGCTGCGGGCTGATGAACGGCACGGTCACGTTCCGGAACTTCTGCCACGCGCCGGCGCCGTCGAGCGATGCCTGCTCGAGGAGGTCCTGCGGGACGCCCTGCAGCCCGGCCAGCAGGATCACCATGAGGTTCCCGACGCCCCACAGGCCGAACAGGATGAGGGCGGGCTTCGACCAGTTCGGGTCCGAGAGCCACCCGGGCCCCTGGATCCCGAACAGGCTCAGCACGTTGTTGATGACGCCGTACTGCGGGTTGAGGACGTACGCCCAGATGACCGCGCTGGCGACGATCGGGACGATGGACGGGATGAAGAAGATCACCCGGTAGATGCCGAGGCCCTTCACCCGGAGATTGAGCAGCAGCGCGAGACCGAGGGCGACCGCGATGCCGAGGGGGACCGAGATCACCGTGAGGAACAGGGTGTTCCCGAGGGACAGCCACCACTGGTCGTCGGCGAAGAGCTGCGTGTAGTTCTGCCATCCGATCCACTGCTTCGTGCCGCCGAGCAGGTTCGCGTTCGTGAAGCTGTTGACGGCACTCGTGATGATCGGACCGCCGGTGAAGACGACGAGGCCGATGATCGCCGGTGCGGTGAAGAACAGGCCCCACCCGAAGGTCGCGCGCTGCCGCTTCGTCCGGGGGATCCAGTGGGTGAGCCACGAGGTCCCGCGGGGCTTCGGACCCCGTGTCGTGATGCTCCGTGTGACGCTCACGAGTTCTCCTTCCGGAATTCGTCGAACGCGGCGTTGACCGAGGCCTTGACCTTGGCCAGGGCGCGCTCCGGGGTGATCTGCCCGTAGATGGCCGAGCTCACCTGGACGTCGAGCGCGGTCGCGTAGGTGCTGGCGACGGGGATCGTCGGGCGGATGTTCTTCGCGGTGAGGAGGCCCTCGCGGTAGACGGCGATGTTCGGGTCCTTCTGGAACTCCGCCAGGACGGGGGAGTCGGACCAGCCGGGGAGCAGGGTGCCCCACTCGAAGTTCGACTGCGTGCCCGCGTCCGAGACGGTCGCGAACTGCAGGAAGTCCCACGCCGAGTCGTGCTCCTTGGAGTCCTTCGGGATGAAGAGGTCGTAGCCGCCGAGCCAGGTCGCGCTGCCGGGTGAGCCGAGCCCTTCGGCGTAGGGGAACAGGGTCGCGCCGAGTTCGACCTTCGCCTTGTCACCGCTCCGGTAGACGTTCTGCGCATCCGTCGTCGTCATCGGCGCCATCCCGATGTTGCCGCTCGCGATCGGCGCCAGGGTCTGCGACGGACTGGTGAGCGCGAGGTGGCTCGCACCGCCGACCTTCTTCGCGTAGTCGACCATCCACTGGAGCGCCTGGACGATGTTCGGGTCGTCGGGGGTGGCCTCCATGTTGTCGTCGCTCATGAACTTGCCGCCGAAGGCGAAGCCGAACGTGAACATCGAGTTGCTGAAGCCGTAGTAGTCCCACGGCACGGTCCCGATCCGGGTGACCTGGTTGCCGCGCTTCTGCAGGATCTTGTCCGAGAACGCCTCGAGCTCGTCGATGGTCTTCGGCGGGGTCTCGGGGTCGAGGCCGGCCGACGCGAAGACCTTCTTGTTCCAGAACATCGGGAAGTTCACGTCGACGAGCACCGGCATCGCGTAGATGTCGTCCGTGGCCGTCATCTGCTTCCACACCGCCGGCGCGAAGTTGTCCGCGCCGAGGCCGGCGGCTTTGATCCGGGCACCGAGTGGCTCGACGACGCCGTAGCCCGCGAACTGCGGGTACTCCTCTGGGGTGCAGAACGCCAGGTCCGGCGGGGTGCCCGCGGCGATGGCGGTCTGCAGCCGGATCTGCGTGTTGCCGGACAGCGGCGCGTAGGTGACCCGGACGCCGGTGTGCGACTGCGACTTCTCGTAGAGGTCGGCGAGCTCGACCCAGGCGTTGCCGAGCGTGCCGCCCCAGATGTTGTACATCTCGACGACGTGCGCGCGGCCGGGTGCTGGGTCCTTGCTGAGCTTCAGGCCCTGCTGGTCGTCCGCGACGGCGCCGCCGGAGATCACGGTGCAGCCGGCGAGGCCGATCGTCGCGGTGCCGGCCGCGATGGCTGCGAGGAACGCCCGTCTGGACACGTCGCGTGCCGCGGGCCTGGTGGGCGGGTGTGGTGGTCGGCTCGTCATCGAGTACCTCCGGTCGTCGTCGTTGAAGATCGGGAACCGTCGGGTACTGAATCGTTTCAGAACCGCCGGTTGGCGATGAATATACGCATTCGTCGCCGGGAGCGCCAGGGTTATCTCACAATGATGGAGAAATCGAAGCGTGGTCAGTTTTCACGAGCACGGTGCCCGCCTCGTACGTCGCGACGGGGTTGGCGAAGGGCATCGGTCGGAGCTGTTCGGCGTCGACCAGTCGCAGGTCGGGTGCGCCGACGATCAGTTGCGTGATGGCCTCCCGGATTTCCGCCCGCGCGAGCTGCTGGCCGATGCACCCGTGGGGTCCGTACCCGAACCCGAGGTGACCGAACGCGTCGCGGTCGACGTCGAAGCGCTCGGGGTCCGCGAAGCGTCGCGGGTCCCGGTTCGCCCCGACCGGCGACACCGAGACCGTCTGCCCGGCGGTGACGGTGACGCCCTCGATCTCGACGTCCTCGGTCGCGGTGCGCGGGAACAGGGTGAGGAACATCGCGCCGGTCCGCATGAACTCCTCGATCGCCGGACCCACCCGCTCCGGGTCCGAACGGAGCCGCGCGAGCTGGTCCGGGTTCGTCAGCAGGGCCACGGTCGCGGTGGCGATGAGGTACGCCACGGAGTCGTGCCCGGCGCTCATCAGCTGGAAGACGAGCCCCTCGACCTCGACGCGCGAGAAGTCCGAGGCGAGCAGGTCGGTGATGACGTCCTCGCCGGGGTCGGCCGCACGTGCGTCGACCACGGAGCGGATGTAGTCGAACCTGGCCTGCGTCGAGGATCCCCGGACGAAGTGCTCGACGAACTCGGGCACGCGGTCCTCGTGCACGCCGATCACGCTGCAGTGGGTCTCGGCGGCGATCGGCTGCGCGTACTCCGAGAAGAGGTCGACGGGCCCGTCGTGGGTGAGCAGCCGGTCCAGGTGTCTCGCGACACGGTCGTGCACCTCGGGGCCGCGCTGGCGCACCTGCTTGACCGAGAACCGCCCGGTGACGCCGCGGCGCATGCGCTGGTGCACGGCGCCGTCGAGGGCGAGCAGGTTCGCGGCGTCGATCGACCGGCGGGCGGCGTCGTCGAGCGGATCCGGGGTCCGTGGGGGTGGGGCGGCGGCTCCGTCGGCTGCTTCGTGCGGGCGCGCTGGTCCGCGTGGCATCCGGTGTGGGACCTGACTGAACCGCGGGTCGGCCAGGATCGCCCGTGCAGCGTCGTAGCGGGTCACGATGAGCCCGACGTGCCCGTCGTCGTACGCGAGCGGCACGGCTGGTGCCCGGTCGCGCCACTCGGCGAAGTCGGGCGACGGGGTGAGCGGGGTGCTGTCGCCGGGGAGGGTCACGGCGTGGAAGGGGCATCCGGACATGGGGGTCTCCAGGAGTCAGGCGTGGGCAGGGATGGTTCGGGCAAGTTCGGCGCGGGCCCGGCGGAAGGCACGGGGTGCGCCCCAGCCGACGACGCCGGTGGTGGTCGCACCGTCGTGTTGGACCAGCACGTCGCCGTCGTCCGACCAAGCGGCCAGCGGGCGTGCGGGGTCGAACGTGCCGACGGCCTGGATGCGCACGCCGTGCACCTCCGACCAGAAGAACGGGATCGGCGTGGGGAGCGGTTCGGCTCCGGTGATCGTCGCGGCGACCGACAGGGCGTGCTCGATGGCGTTCGTCTGGTGCTCGACGCGCGTCGACCGGCCGGTCACGGGGTCGGTCCAGCGTGCGACGTCGCCGATCGCGTACACGTCGGGTGCTGCCCTGCCGAGGTCGTCGCAGCACACCCCGTTCCGCACGGTGAGCCCCGAGGCGGCGAGCCACGAGGTCCTGGGTCGTCCGCCGGTGGCCGCCACGACGAGGTCGGCCGGGAGCCCGGAACCGTCGCCGAGGACCAGGCCGTCGGTCGTGATCCTGCGTGCGCCGGCACCGGCGCGCAGGTCGACACCGTGGTCGCGGTGCAGCTCGCCGAGCCGCTCGGACAGCAGCGTGCCGACGGTGCCGAACGACAGCAGGCCGCGCCGACCGACGAGCGCGACCTCGTGGCCCTGGTGCCGTGCGGCCGACGCGATCTCGGACCCGAGCACGCCCGTCCCCACGACGGCGACACGTTCGGCGCGAGTCCATGCCGAGCGCAGCGCGACCGCGTCGTCGAGGGTCCGCAGGACGAACGCGTGCTCGATCCCCGGCAGCTCGGGTCGGACCGGCTCGACGCCGGTCGCGATGACGAGGACGTCGTAGTGCAGTCGGGCTCCGTCGAAGGTCACGACGTGCGCCGCCGGATCGAGTGCGGTCGCGGTGGCGTCGGTGCGGAGCGTGACGTCGAGGCCGTCGAGTTCCGCGGTCGTCCGCAGTACGGAGCGCGAGGGGTCCCACGAGCCGTCGAGGACCTGCTTCGAGAGCGGCGGCCGGGCGTACGGCGCGTGCGGTTCGGCGCCGACGAGGGTGATCGGGCCGTCGTGTCCTGCCGAACGGAGCGCCTCGGCGCAGGTCATCCCGGCGACGCCGGCGCCGACCACGACGACGTGCACCCTCATTCCTCGATCGTGATGGCACGCGCCGGGCAGAGCGCGGCGGCCCGACGTGCTGCCGGCTCGTCCGCGGCGTCCGGCACGTCGACGAGGAGCTCGACGATGCCGTCGTCGTCCTGGTCGAAGAGCTCGCCGGCGACGAGGGCGCACTGCCCCGCTCCGACGCATGCACTGGTGTCGGCGGTGATGCGCATCGTGTCTCCTGTCGTCGTCCGGTCCGCGTCGACCGGTTGACCCGACGCTAAGGCTCGCCGGGTGTGGCACGGCATGGGCCTGATCCGCAGAAGATGGAGATATCGGTCAGGAGCGTCCCGCATTACGCTCCCCGTATGGACACCAGGACCGAGGGCCCCGCGGTGGTCGCCGCCAACTGGTACCGCTTCCGCGCCGGTGAGCGGATCCGGCACGAGCGTGTCCTGAGCCTCTGCTTCCTCTGGGTGCTCGCCGGGACGGGCACGGTGCACTCGTGCGGTGACCGGTTCGCGCTGACGTCGGGGTCCGTCCTGCGGCTGCCGTGGGACCACGACGTCGAGTACCTCGCCGACGACCGAGCGCCGTTCCGCCTGGGGACCGTGCACGTCGTCCCGCGGCACGACCGGTCGAGCCCGGTGCTGCCGGCGGTCGCGCACCAACCGGGTGACCCGCTCTACGACGCAGTCGATCGTCGGGGTGATCCCGGTCGGCCGCGGCGGTCCGCGGCGACCACGTCGACGGCACGACGGATCGCGTCGCTCGGCGGGTACACGGTCGAGCGGTTCGTCGACGGCCCCTTCGACGAGGGCGTGTCCCGTGCACTCGGTGCCCTCTTCGTCGCGGAGGACGGGCTCGACGCGGCCGGGGACGCGGCGGTGCCGGCAGCGCTCGAGCTGATGACCGCCCACGTCCGCCGGAACCTCGACCGGCCGCTCCCCGTCGCCGAGATCGCGGCGGCCGGCGGGTGCAGCGTGTCCACCGCCGGTCGGCTGTTCGCCGCGCACCTCGGGACCTCCGCGAGTGCCTGGGTCCGCTCCGTGCGGATGCGGGAGGCGGCCGAGATGCTGCGGTCGAGCGGCCTCCGGGTCGGCGAGGTCGCCCGTGCCGTGGGGTTCGAGGACCAGCTCTACTTCTCGCGCGTGTTCCGTGCCACCTTCGGGACACCGCCCAGTCGGTACGGGGTCGAACAGATCCGTCCGTGACGCTTGACAACGCAGCCGCCGTGCGTGAATCGTTTCAGACGCTGGTCGCACCGCGGCGCCGGCGGATGGAGGAGCGATGGAGCCCCTGGCCACCGAGGTCGACGGACGTGTCCGGTTCACCTGGCCCGTCACGAGCCCGCAGACGGCGTTCCGCCTCGTGGTCCGGGACGGTGACGCGGTCGTCTGGGACTCCGGCCGGATCCGGAGCGTCGAACCGTGGGTCACCTCGCCGACCGGTCTCCGGTTCGCACCGTGGCGGGAACACGATTGGGAGGCTCGGATCGAGTCGGACGAGACGGTCACCACCGTGCACGGCCGGCTCACCCCCACCCCCGTCGACGACGACGCGTGGCGCGGTGCCGAGTGGGTCACGGCGCCGGGTGCCGAGGGTGCCCGTCCGACGCCTCGCGAGCAGTGCCACGACGGATCACTCGCCGCCCCCGTGCTCGAGGCGACGGTCCCCGCGGCGGCCCCGGTCCGCCGGGCGCTCCTCGCGGTGGCCGCCGGCGGACACGTCGACGTCCGGATCGACGGACGCCTGGCCTCCGACGAGGTCCTGTCGCCCACCACCACGCACTGGGACCGCCGCGTGCAGGTCGTCCTGCACGACGTCACCGCCGAGTTCGACGACGGGGCGGAACACCACCTCGGGCTCGAGCTCGGCCGCGGCTTCTACGGGATGACCAACGCGAACGTCTGGGCGTGGGAGCGCGCGCCGTGGCACGCGGAGCCGCGCGTCCGCGCGGTGTTGCGGCTGGAACGCGAGGACGGGGCGGTGGACCTGACCCGCACCGGGCCGGACTGGACCGCTCGACGCGGGACGATCCTCCTGGACGACCTGTACGGGGGTGAGGTGCACGACCTGCGCCGACGCCCCGGCCGACCGCTCGCCGCTCCCGCGCTCCCCGCCGTCGTCGTGACGGGGCCGGCCGGTGCGCTCGAGGCGCGAGCCGAACCACCGATCCGGGTCGTCGAGGAGCTCCAGCCGACCGCGATCACCCAGGCGGCTCCGGGCGAGTGGGTCGTCACGTTCCCCCGGGTCGTCGCCGGCTGGGTGCAGCTGCGGCTGCCCGCCGGCGCCGGCGGCACGACCGTGCGGATCCGGTACGGCGAACGGCTCCGTCCGGACGGCCTGCCGAACGCCGACGACGACAAGCACTACTTCGCCGACGGCTTCCAGACCGACGAGGTGACGCTCGACGACGACGCGGTCTCGTGGGAGCCGCGGTTCTCCTACAAGGGGTTCCGGTACGTGCAGGTGTCCGGGTGGCCGGAGCCGCTCGGGCCGACCGTCTCGGACGTCACCGCCCGGGTGGTCCGCACCGACGCCGAGGTCACGAGCACCTTCACCGTCGACGACGACCTGCTGCAGTGGATCCACGACGCGACCCTGCGGACCATGGAGAACAACCTGCACGGGTACCCGACCGACACCCCGAAGTACGAGAAGAACGGCTGGACGGGCGATGCCGCGGTCGGCGCGGACATGTTCCTGACGAACCTCGACGCGGCCGACGTGCTGACGAAGTGGGTCGGCGACCTCGCGGAGACGACCTCGCCGGGGCACCCGCCGGCGCTCATCGCCCCGAACGCCGGGGTGTTCGGTGTCGACGAGCGGGCTCCCGTCTGGCACTCGGCGCTGGTGACCGTGCCGTGGGACGTGTACCGGCACACCGGCGACGTCTCGGTGCTGGAACGACACGTCGAGGCGATGGAGTCCTACGCCCGCCTCGAGGTCGACCGGTCGCCGGACGGCATCGCGGACACGATCCTCGGTGACTGGGTCGCCCCGGGCACGGACCCCGGCGGTGGCAACCCGCCGGAGGACTCCCGGGTGCCGGCGACGGCGTTCCTCGCGCGGATCCTCGACACGGTCGCGCGGGTGGACGACGTGCTCGGGCGGGACTCGTCGTCGGCGCGTGCTGCTGCCGCGCGTGTGCGGGACGCGTTCGTCGCTCGGTTCCTGGTCGACGGTGCCGTGCGGGGCCCGCGCGACGAGGGCTTCCGACAGTCGCACCAGGTGCTGGCGCTGGCGTTCGACCTGGTACCGTCCTCCGCTCGTCCGGCGGTCGCGGCAGCGCTCGCCGCGGATGTCCGCGCTCGCGGCGACCACCTCGACACCGGCGCGATCGGCACGAAGTGGCTGCTGCCCGTGCTGACCGACGCCGGGTACGCGTCCCTGGCGCTCGCCGTGGCGCGGCAGACGACGGTGCCGTCGTGGGGTGCCTGGCGGGAGGCCGGCGCGACGTCGACGTTCGAGCACTGGGACCTGGCGGCGCGGTCGCACGGGCACTACTTCCTCGGGACGGTCGACGACTGGCTGACCGGGTACGTCGCCGGGATCCGGCCGCTCGAGCCGGGGTGGCGGCGGTTCCTCGTCGCGCCGGCGGTGTGCGGGCCGGTGGGGTCGGCGTCGTGCTCGGTGCGGACGCCGTACGGCAGGGCCGCTGTCCGGTGGACGGTGCGCGACGCGTCGGCGTCGTTGTCGGTCACGGTGCCCCCTGGGGCCGAGGCCGAGGTCCGGCTGCCCGATGATCGGACCGAGGTGCTCGGGGTGGGGGTGCACGCGCTGGCGAGCGCTCTGATGGGGAGTCTCCGGTCGTCGCGGTCTCTCCTCTCCCCGACCGGCCGGCCGGTGGGGCGTTGACAATGCCGCTCTCCGACGTGCAACATGTGGAACATCACTGATCCCAGGAGGACGACGATGTTCACGAAGACCCTGACCGCCGGTGCCGTGCTCACCGTGCTCGGCACCGCGCTGCTCACCGCGGCCCCGGCGCACGCGGACCCGGACGCACCGGGCTGCACCGTGCTCGACGCCACAGCCGACCACGAGCACGGCCTCGTCGTGTTCGACCTGACGTGCGACGAAGCCCGCGACGTGGTCGTCGACGCGACGGCGTGGCACGGGTCAGCGGAGGACCACGAGCCGATCGACGAGCAACGGGCTTCGAAGCACGTCGGAGCAGGTGAGCGATGGAGCTCGGTGCTCTCGTTCGCGACCGACACCACGCCGTCGACCGACATGATCAGCGCACAGGTGCTCTCGTGGGTCGACCAGGGGGACACCCAGGAGCGCCCGGCGATCCTCGCCACCGTCGTCGGGTGATGCTCCGGCGGCGTGAATAGGGTCGGGGCATGCAGACACCCGCTCCCGGCACGCTCCGCGTCCTGCACCTGTCCGACACCCACCTCACCGGGGACGGAGCGCCGCACCAGGGCACCGTCGACACCGCGGCCGCGCTCGACGCCCTGCTCGAACGACTCGACATCGTCGAGGGCGTCGGCCTCGTGGTCGTCTCCGGAGACGTCTCCGAGGACGGGAGCCCCGAGTCCTACGCGGCACTGCTCGAACGCGCAGGCGGCTGGGCGGAGCGGCACGGCGCCGCGCTCGTCACGGTGCCCGGCAACCACGACCAGCGCGAGGGGTTCCGGCGGGTCCTCGCCAACGGGCACGTCCTCGGTGAGGGCGGCCGTCCGCTCATGCACACGATGGAGTACCACCCGCCGACCGTTCCGGTGTTCGGGCAGTCGCTCGTGGCCGGCCGGCGGATCGTCACGGTCGACACGAGCGTCCCCGGAGCGGGCTACGGCGAGCTCAGCGAGGAGTCGCTCACGCGGCTCCGCACGGCCCTCGCCGAGGAGTCCGGTGCGCCCTACGGGTCGGTCGTCGTGCTGCACCACCCGCCGCTCCCGGCCCCGACCGCCCTGCACGAAGCGCTCCGGCTGCAGAACCCCGATGCGCTCGCGGACGTCCTCCGTGGCACGGACGTGCGCGTCGTGCTCGCCGGGCACTACCACCACCACTTCGCGGGGAACGTCGGCGGGGTGCCCGTCCTCGTCGCGCCCGGCGTCGCGAACGACACCGACGTCATCGGGGCGTACGGCGAGGAGTCGGCGTACGTCGGCACCGGCGCGCTCGTCGTGGACATCGCCGAGGACGGGTCGCTGTGGTCGACGCCCGTGCGCGTGCCCGTCGCCGGGGCCGACCAGGTCGCGGTGCACCACGACGCCGACGCAGTCGAGCGCATCGTGGCCGCAGCCGGCAAGCGCTGACGCGCCGCAGCGCCCCGCGTGCAGGTGCCGGACCGGCGGGGCGGACGTGCACCGAGCCTCCCGGCCGGGGTGCAGTACCCCGGACGTTCGGGAACCTCCGCGGCAGTCGGAGTATGCCGGTGCAACAACGTCCGAAGGAGCGCGTCATGCGAACCGGCAGTGCAGTGCAGTACGACCGCTACGGCGGCTTCGACGTCGTGGAGCTCGTCGACCAGGAACGGCCGGAACCGGGCCCCGGCGACGTGGTCGTCGAGGTCTCCGTCGCGGGCCTCAACCACATCGAGCGGTTCCTCCGTGAGGGCCGGCTGAAGGAGTTCATCGACCTCGAGTTCCCGGCACACCAGGGCGTCGACTTCGCCGGCGTCGTCCGGGCCCGCGGTGCGGAGGTCCGCGATCTGCACGTCGGCGACGAGGTCATGGGCCACGCGCCACACGGCGGAGCACACGCGACCTGGGTCAGCGTGCCTCGCGGTGCGGTCGTCAAGAAGCCCGCGACGATGACGTTCGAGGTGGCCGGGAGCCTGTACCTCGCCGGCTGCACGGCGCTGTCGGTCGTGCGGGGCCTGCGGCTCGGGCCCGACGACACGGTCGTGATCAGCGCGGCTGCCGGTGGCGTCGGTCACATCGAGTGCCAGCTCGCACGCGACGCCGGTGCGACCGTCATCGGGCTCGGCAGCCCGCGCAACCACGACGCCCTGCGGCAGATCGGCGTGCTGCCGGTGGCCTACGGCGACGGTGAGGAAGGCCGCATCACCGAGATCGCCGAGGGGCGGCCGATCACCGCCTTCATCGACAACCTCGACGGCGGGGACAACGCCGGGCTCGCGGAGCGCCTCGGCGTCGCGAAGAACCGCTTCGTGTCCAGCGAGGACCGCCGAGACCTCGAGATCCGGTTCCTCCGGGCACCTGGTGACGACTCCGAGGCGGCCGAGATGCTCACGACCCTCGGCGACCTGGTCGAACGGCACAAGGTGCAGTTCATCATCTCCGGGTACTACCCGTTCGAGTACATCGTCGACGCGTACGAGGACCTGGCGGAGATGCACTCCCGCGGCAAGGTCGTCGTCGGGATGCAGCCCGTGGAGACCGGGGCGCGGCTGCACTGGTACAAGTCGGAGAAGTCTCGCGACCTGCGCGATCCCGTCCCGCGGTCGGAGGTCAGCTGATCAGCTGAGGACGTCCTTCGTGGCGAACCGGCCGTACGCCAGCGTGCCGAAAACGGCGACGTAGCCGAGCTGCAACAGGGCGTTGCTGCCGAACGAGTCGAACGCGATCGGGTCGCGGAGCAGGTCGCCGAACCCGAGCCACTGGTCTGAGAACAGGTACGGGTGCAGCCAGTCGAGCTGCGGGAGCTGGTCGAGGACCTGCGAGACGCCGGCGAGCACGACGGTCGCGGCCATCGCGCCGACCGGCACGTTCGTCAGCGACGACGCGAAGAGGCCGATCGCGGAGAGCCCGAGCATCGACAGGGTCACGTAGAGCGCGAGCAGCAGCGCCCGACCCGCGTACGACCAGCCGTCGACCTGCGTGCCGGACAGCAGCGTCACCGGGCCGATCGGGAACAGCACGGCGCCGATCGCCGCGCCGACGATGACGATCAGCAGCGTCGCCGCGAGGCAGAACGCCACCGCTCCGGCGTACTTCACGAGGATGAACCGCAGACGTCCGGTCGGCGCGACGAGCAGGTACCGGATCGTGCCGTGGCTCGCCTCGCCCGCGACGGTGTCGCCGGCGACGACACCCACGGTCAGCGGCAGGAACAGCGGGATCGACACCGTGAGGGCCGTGAACGACACGAACAGCCCGTTGTTCGTGATGTCGCCGAGGAACGCCGGACCACCGGAGTCGTCCCCGGTCGTCAGCCGCACGGCGACGGCGATGAGGATCGGGACGAGCGCCAGTGCGCCGAGCATCGCCCAGGTGCGGCGGCGCCGGAACACGAGTGCCAGTTCGGAGCCGAGCAGCGCGAACGGTCGAGACGTTCGGGCAGGTGCGGTCGCGACGGTCTCAGGCTGCGACATCGAAGCCCTCCCCGGTGAGCGCGACGAAGAGGTCCTCGAGTGTGCCGCCCCCGACCGCGAGTCCGCGGATCCGGACGTCGGCACGGACGAGTTCGGTCGCGATCGTCTCCGGCAGGACCTCGTGCGGCAGGTCGGCCACGAGGACGTCTGCTCCACCCTCGTGCCGCGGGGTGAGCCCGAGCCGGGTGAGGACCGATCCCGCCTGACCCAGGTCGGGCGTGCGGACGGTCACCGTGCGGGCGCCGGCGGAGCGGAGGTCGTCGAGGGTGCCCTGCGCGACGAGCTTGCCGGTCCGCATCACCCCGGCGTGCGTGCAGACCTGCTCGATCTCGGCCAGCAGGTGACTCGACACGAACACCGTCGTGCCGTCGTCCGCCAGCGATCGGATGAGGTTCCGGACCTCTCGCGTGCCCTGCGGGTCGAGGCCGTTCGTCGGTTCGTCGAGCACCAGGAGCTCGCGGGGCGAGAGCAACGCGTTCGCCAGCCCCAGCCGCTGCTTCATGCCGAGCGAGTACGCGTGCGCCTTCTTGTCCGCGGCGTGCGACAACCCGACGCGGTCGAGTGCGCTGGCGACGCGGGCCTTGCGGGTGCGCGGATCGGACGTCGGGTCGGCGGCGTCGAAGCGGCTGAGGTTGGCCCGGCCGGACAGGTACGGGTAGAACGCCGGTCCCTCGACGAGCGCGCCGACACGCGGCAGCACGCTGTGCAACGCGCGGGGCATCGGCTCACCGAGGACCTCGATGCTCCCCGCGGTCGCGGACGACAGCCCGAGGAGCATCCGGATCGTGGTCGTCTTGCCGGATCCGTTCGGCCCGAGGAACCCGAACACGGATCCGCGCGGGACGGCGAGGTCGATGCCGTCGACCGCGCGCTGCTTGCGGAAGACCTTCTGGAGGCCCGTGGTGCGGATCGCGAGGTCCGCTGCGGTCGCCGGGACGACCGGGTCCACCGCCGTGGGCTCGGTCGTGCTCACTTCGCGGCGGCGACCAGGGAGGACACCGGCACGGCGCCCGCGAGGACGCGGCCGTCATCCGTGAGGTAGACCGACACGAGCGAGGTCTGGATCGCCCGGCCACCGTCGACCGCCTTCGTCAGCTGGTCGAGGAGGGCGCTCGCGTCCGCTCCGGCGGACGAGGTGTCCGCCGTGCCCGCCGGGAGTTCGGCGATGGTGTCCCAGCCCGAACCCGAGAAGGTCGGTGCGTCTGCGCGGTCGAACGCGTGCTCGCCCCTGCCCGCGTGGTCGGTCGGCACGTCGGAGAGGTCCTTCGTGGTGACCTTCGCGTTCGACGGCGGGGTGAAGTCGAAGAGCCGGGACGCCGGGGCGCCGTACTGCAGGCTCGTGAAGCGCACCTGGAATGCCGGGTCGGACTGCCCCTTCGCCTGCACCGTCGCGCGGAGCGGCAGGCCGGTCTGCTTGTCCACGGCGAGCTGCACGCTGCCGACGAGGGTGTCGGACGACTTCGGGGTGAGGACGAGCTGCCAGGCGTCGTGCCCGGCGACCGTCGTCGAGGTCGGCTTCGCGACCTTCGTGCTCGGGGTGATCGCGTCGATGGCCTTCGTCGCGATGTCCGACGGGGTCGCCGTGCCGTCCTCGAACGACTTCTGCGCGTCGGACGGCAGGGTCACGTGTGTGGCTTCGCGCTCCTTCGAGTCCCAGGTCCACACGTCGCTGCCGTTGCGGATCAGGTCCTGCTCGGCGAGCTGTTCGGTGACCTGCACGCGCTGCTTCGTCGCGCCGTCGGCGTACACGCGGGCGGTGTGCGATGACGTCAGCATGCTGATCGCGTCGGAGGCGTTGCCTTCGAGGGACGACCCGCCGGAGCCGGTGGGGAGTTCGGGCAGGCCGAGGTCGCTCGTCTGCGAGAGCTTGCCGGAGTACTGCGCGTCGGAGGACTTCGCGACGCTGGCGATCACCTCGGCTGCGGTCGGGTTCGATCCGGCGAGCGGGGTGCTCGCGGCGTTGGCGAGGGCTGGAGCAGCGATGGCGCCGGCGACGACCACCGGAGCGATGACGGCTGGCAGCCAGGCGGACTTCTTCATCGGTGGTTCCCTCTCGGATGGCGCGTTCGAGTCGTCAGCACACTAGGTCCGGCAACCGACAGTCCGCTGTGCACCTGGCGCTCCGCGGATCGTTCGTAGACTCGGGACACGACCAGCGGTGGTCGGTGGCGGCGAAGGAGGCGGCATGCGGGCGGTGCTCGGTCTGGACATCGGGACGTCGAGCACGAAGGCACTGCTCGTACGGGTCGACGGCACCGTGATCGCCGAGGTCGGCCGCCACCACGACGTCGATCGACCCGAGCAGGGACTCGTCGAGATGGACCCCGCCGTCTGGTGGGACGAGTTCCGCGACCTGACGGGTGAGCTCCTCGCGCTGGCACCCGACGCAGTCGTCGAGTCCGTCGGGGTCAGCGGCATCGGCCCGTGCGTGCTCCTCACCGACGACGCCGGCGACCCGCTCCGCCCGGCGATCCTCTACGGCGTCGACACCCGGACGTCCGGCATGCTCGACGACCTGACGGCGGAGCTCGGCGGCGAGGACGTCGTCCGCGCACGCTGCGGATCGGCGCTCAGCACCCAGGCGGCCGGCGCGAAGCTCGCCTGGGTCGCCCGGAACGAACCCGGGGTGTGGGCCAGGGCCGCGCGCTTCACGATGCCCTCGTCCCGGATCGTCGAACTGCTCACGGGGGAGTACGTCCTCGACCACCACTCGGCGAGCCAGACGACCCCGCTCTACGACGTCCACACGAACGAGTGGATCCCCGAGTGGTGCGCGCGGATCGCACCCGACCTGCCCATGCCCCGACTGCTCTGGTCCGGCGACGTCGCGGGGACGGTGACCGACGAGGCGGCCGCGGCCACGGGCCTCCCGGCCGGCATCCCGGTGACCGCCGGGACCATCGACGCGTGGGCCGAGGGTGTGAGCGTCGGTGAGTCCGTCCCCGGCCGGATGTTCCTGCAGTACGGGACCACGATGTTCATGATCGTGCCGACCGACGCGCCCACGTCGGTGCCGGGGATGTGGACGACGGTCGGGACGCACCCCGGTCAGCCGTCGGTGGCCGGGGGGATGGCGACCTCCGGTGCGATCACGGAGTGGCTCCGCAAGCTCGTGGACGGCGACTGGCCCTCCATGCTGGGCGAGGCGGACGCTGCCGGGATCGGGGCGAACGGGCTGCTCATGCTGCCGTACTTCGCGGGGGAGCGGACACCGATCGCGGACCCGGACGCGCGGGGTGTGATCGCGGGGCTGACCGTGCGGCACACCCGTGGCGACCTGTACCGGGCGACGCTCGAGGCGACGGCGTACGCGGTGCGGCACAACGTCGAGGTGCTGCGGGAGGCGGGAGTGCCGGTGCGCGAGCTGGTCGGCGCGGGCGGGGGACTGCTCGGGCGGCTCTGGCCGACGATCGTCAGCGACGTGACGGGGTTGCCGCAGACGATCCCGTCGGTGACCGTGGGGGCGTCCTACGGATCGGCGTTCCTGGCGGCGGCGCTCGTGGCCGACGTCGACATCCGGCAATGGAACCCGCCGGCGACGGTCATCGAGCCGGACCCCGACGCGCACGCGGCGTACGGGCCCGGGTACGAGGACTACCGCGAGCTCTACGAGGCGACGAAGTCGGTCGTGCACCGCTTGGCCGCGCGCGGCTGACGCGCGCCACCGCGCCGAGGGGCACCGGCGCGCGGGCGGCGCGCATGGCCAGCGCGCAACCAGAAGCAGCTCGCACCACGGATCGCCGTGGCGCGAGCTGCTTTCGGTTGTGCGGACGCAAACGACGGCGCGCCCAGCGGCCTAGGTGTAGTTCCCTGGGACGTTGTGAACGGGTGACGTAGAAGAAGACCTCCGGGACGATGTGGGTTACCACACCAACACG